>CAYMRB010000232.1:0-15686 GCA_964392615.1 uncultured Planctomycetia bacterium
CGCTTGGCGATGATGGCGTCCGGGCGCGGACCTCGCGACACGCCGCACGTCACAGAGGAGACCGACAGCCATCTCGAATCGCGACGGAGCACTCGATCTCGGCCCCCGCTACGAGTACCGCCGCGAGCTCGGCGCCGGCGGGAACGGTCGTGTGCTGCTCGTTCGGGATCGCCACCTGCAGCAGGATCTCGCGCTGAAGCTTCTGCACGGCGGATCGCGTTCGGCGGACGAGCTCGCCGCTTCTCGCTGAGATTGAGCACCCGGCGATCGCTCGCGCTCACGATTTCGGCTACCTCGGTGAACAGCCGTACTTCACGGCCGAGCACGTGCCCGGCGAGCCTCTCTCGAACCTCCTGCCGATCGCGTCGCGCGACGAGTTTCTCGGCCTCGTTCGCGATCTGGTCTCCGCTGTCGTGTTGTTGCATCGCAGCCGGATCCTCCATCTCGACATCAAGCCGAGCAATGTGATCGCGCCTCCCCCGAGGCGGGGGCGGGCCGTGCTGATCGATTTCGGTCTCGTCCGCACGAGCTTGTCGCGCGATCCGGGGTGTGAGCTTCGCGGTTCGTTGCCGTACATGGGGCCGGAGTACTTCCGGCGCGAGGCGATCGGTCCGTGGACCGATGTCTATGCGCTCGGGGTGACGCTGTATCGTCTCTCGACGGGCGAGCACCCGCGTCGCGGAGCGGCTGCCGGTCCGCCGCACTCGCTCGACTCGCCGGCCTGGAATCCGGCGCCGGTTCCACCCTCGCGGCTCTGCGCATGGGCGTCTCCCGAGCTCGACAGCATCGTGCTGCGATGTCTGGCGCTCGAGCCTGCGTCGCGGTTCGACGACGCCGTCGAGCTCGCGGCCGCACTCGATCGCTGGAGCAGCGGACCCGGACGCGGCGGCCGAGAGCCGGGCATCGCTGTCGAGACGCTGGGGCGCACGGTCGAGCTCGCGAGGATCGATGCGTTTCTTCGCCATCTCGTTCCCGGCGCCAGGGCCGAGCCACCGACGCGCATCGAGGCTCCGCCATCGCCTGTCGCGCTCGTCGTCACGGGGCCGTCGGGAATGGGGCACTCCCACCTCCTGCGCGAGGCGAAGGTGCGGGCACAAACGCGTGGGATCCAGCTCTACCTCGAGACGGGGTATCCGGGGCGAACCACCGCGCCCGGCTCTGTCCTGCGAGCGCTCGGAACGCACGTCGGCGCCGCAGCGGATGGTCGATCGTCGAGCGAGTGCGATGATGCCGACGCGTCCGAGGGTCAATCGACGTCGCGGAGACCTCCGCGGGATGGCAGTGAGGAAGCCGGGCGTCGTTGGCGCCGCTTCCTGTCGCGGCTCGGTCAGCCGCGACGCTCGGCGCGGCACGAGGTATCGGACGACGAACGACGACTGCGTCGGGCGGGCGAGGTCGCCCTCATCGCGCGATCCGTGCGCGAGCCGCTCGTCATCGCGGTCGACGGGCTGCACTACTGGGACGAGGTCTCGATCGGCCTCGTTCTCGATCTCGCGCGAGCGCTCGGCGAAACGTCGGGGGCGGAGAGGCCGCCGATCGGGCTCATCGTCTCGTATCGGGAAGAGGGGCCGAACGCGCTGCTCCTGCGCGAGCTGAGCGACTACCTGCTGCGGCCCGGAACGGGCAGCGTGATCACGCTCGGGCCGCTGGAGCTTCACGACGCGGTCGAGCTCGCGCGACGTGGTGGCGCGAGCGACGATCGAGTGTCTGGACTGGCGCTGCTTCAGGACACGGGCGGCGCTCCGGCTCGCATCGTGCAGCTTGCCGCTCGTGCGTCGACTTCGCCGACCGGTGACGCGGATGCCTCCGTGTCTCCATCGTCGCGGTCTTCGCGCCGCGCTCTCCCCGTCGACGACGCGGAATGCCGGGCCGCGATCGCGTTGAGCCTTCTCGACCGTCCGTGCAGCCGGCCGGAGCTGGCGCGGATTCTCGCGTGCTCGTCGCGACAGGCTGCGAGTCTCCTCGAGCGGATCGAGACGAGCGGCATCGCCGAGCGCGTCGCCAGTCACACGGGGTCGACCGAGTGGATCGCGACCGCCGTAGCGCACGGACTCGCGACGGAGTCGAGCGACGCCGAGCGGCGCCGGCTCCACCGGCAGATCGCGGACAGCGTCGTCGCGACGGCGTCGGAGGCTGGCGACCTGAAGCTCGTCGAGGCGGTCCGACACTATCGTGTCGCGGGATGCAAGGTGCCCGTGCGTCGACACGGCCTGGTCGCGGCTCGGTTCCTGAAGTCGATCTTCCTCAATCGCGCCGCACTCGAGACGTTCGAAGCCGTGTTGGCGGTTCTGCCGCACGACCGTTTCGCGCGGCGCATCGAGATCGAGCTCGAGATGGCCGAGCTCCGCGTGCGGCTCGGAGAGCTCGACGCCGGCATTCAACGGTTGCGCGACCTCCGTCGCGAGTCGCCGGAGCTGCCGGCAGCGTTGCGGTTGCGCGTCGTCCTGTGGCTGGCGACGTTTCATTGCCGGCGGGGCGACTATCGCCGCTCCGAAGCGCTCTTCGCCGAGGCGTCGCACCTGGAGCGCGAGGCTGGCGACGGCTCGAAGGCCAGGGGGCAAGGCGGCCTGACGCGCCTCGAGTCGCTGTTCTTCATCAACGAGCGCGCGGCGATGAAGGTCTTCACGGGCAGCTACGACGAGGCTCGCGAGCTGTGCGAAGAGGGGCTCCGGCTAGCAGGCCGTGCCAGGAGCGTGCGCGAGCGCGAGACGGCTCTGAACCTGCTGGCGACGCGTGCGAACGTCGCGATGCGCGAGTTCGACTACGACGCGGCGATTCAGGACTTCGAGAAGTCGATGCAGATCGCCGAGGCGATCGGCTCGCCGGCCAACCAGGCGGTCATCCTCAACAATCTCGGCATCGTGTACGGATCCAGCGAGCGCTACCGTGAGGCGATCCGCGCGTACCGCGATGCCGAGAGGACGAGCCTGCAGCTCGATGAGGGGCCATCGCTCGTGTCGACGTACGGCAACCTCGCCGTCCTCCAGGCGCGTAACGGCGAGTTCGACGCGGCCGACGAAGCGCTCGCCAAGGCGCGAGCTCTCGGTCCCGCCGGCATGGGGCGGCGTCAGGAGCTTTTCTACCGCCACAGTCTCGGGCTGTGCCGTCTGTACCGAGGCAGGTATCGAGAGGCGTGCGTCGAGTTCGACCGAGCGATGCGCCTTGCCGACGAGACCGGCGACGAGCTGCTGACGGCGTTCGACGGCGTCTACCGCGGCGAGGCGCTGCTCGCGACCGCCGACTACGCCGAGGCCGAACGCGAGCTGACGCGTTGGACGCGTTCTTCGCTGCCACCTCGGGTGCGAAGGATGGCGTCGTCGCGATTGGCTCTCGTGTTCGCGTTCACCGGACGGACGGAGCACGTCTGCAGCGCGATCGAGGCTGGCGCGCGAGTCGACGAGCCTCGCGACGTGCCGCTTCTGAGCGCGTGGGACGCGCTGTACCGCGGCTGGGCGGTGTCGATCGCCGCGACCGAGGAACGCGGCGAGCCGTCCTGTGAGGATTCCGAAGCGACCGTTCTCGAGGCCGAGTCGTTCTTTCTGCGATGCGATCTCGAGCCCGCCGCGTCGCTGGCGCGGTGGGTGCGCGCGGAGAGCCGTTTTCTCCGTGGTGACCTCGACGGGGCGCGAGAGCTTGCTCGAGCCGACGACTTGCGAACGAGCGAGCTGACGGCGGTCCTGTACCCGCTTCTGCGGGCGCGACTCGAGCTGGAGCGCGCTGCGTCGCATCGAGACGTGGACCGCGTCGCCGCTTCGCTGTCCGCCGCGGGAACCGCGCTTCTCGGCAACGACTTGCCCGAGTGGGCGAATCGCGTCGTCGCGCTCCGAGCGGTATTGCACGGCGATCATCCGACGGCGGCGGGGGATCGGCGTCTTCGCTATCGGCAGCGCTGGGTCGACGTGCGGCTGCCGCAGGCGCTGCGTCCGGATGCTGGCGACGACGATGGTGACGACGGTGTGCGACCGGAGGACGATTCGACCACGGCGGAGACGGCCGTCCTGCCGGCTCCGGGGCGTGGTCGCGGCGAGCTGGTCGTTCGGTCGCGGGCGATGCGGAAGCTCGTCGATCGGCTCGACAAGGTCGCGTCACACGACGACTCGGTGTTGATCGAGGGCGAGATCGGTACCGGCAAGGAGCTGATCGCCCGCGTGATTCACATGGAGAGTCGGCGGTCGGCCGGACCGTTTACGGTCCTCGCGGCGACCAACCTGCCAGCCGAGCTGGTCGAGTCCGAGCTCTTCGGAGCGATCGCGGGAGCGTTCACCGACCTCGGTGAGGACCGTGCCGGCATCCTCGCGTCGGCGGCGGGCGGTACGTTGCTCGTCGACGAGGTCGCGGATCTCGACCTGGCGGTGCAGGCGAAGCTGCTCCGGGTGCTCTCCGAGAGGCGGTTCCGTCCGCTCGGCAGCGAGACGGAAACGGAGGTCGACGTCCGCTTCCTGTTCTCGACGGCGCGGGACCTCCAGAGTGAAGTGCGCGCCGGCAGGTTCCGCGCGGACCTGCTCCACCGCATCCCGCCTCTCCGCGTTCGCGTGCCGCCACTGCGCGAACGCTTGGAGGACTTGCCCGGCCTGGTCGAAGGTTTTCTCGCGACGGGTGACGGACCGCGCCCCCGGTTCTCCGATGGCGCGCTGCGGCGACTCGGCGAGCACGATTGGCCGGGCAACGTCCGTGAGCTGCGCAATGCGATCCTCCGGCTTCGCGTCGAGCACCCTTCGCTCATCGCCGAGGATGCGGTCACGGCGCTTCACAAGACGGGTGCGGGGCGGCCCGCGTTTCCTCCTCACCTGCTTGCGGCCGAGGATCTCGACGTGTTGCGCGCCCGGCTCGATCGCGATTGGCTGCTACACCACCTCGAGCGACTCGATGGGGACACGACAGCGCTCAGTCGCCGTCTGGGAATCTCGCGTCAGGCTCTGTATCGGCGTCTGCGCAAGCTCGGGATCCGGCTGCGCAAGGGGCGAGACGGCGAGTGAGGATCTGCCTCACTCCGCCTCGCAGTCGCAGTCGGCCCACGCGATCAGCTCGCCGGTGCGCGAGTCGTACCAGCCTTCGCTGCGCGAGCCGCAGGCGCGGCACACCGCCTGGCTCTCGGCGCAGTTGGCGAAGCGAATGCGGTCGTGCGTGGCGGGATCGTACCAGCCCTCGCTTCGTGAGCCGATGATGCCGCAGACGGGGCGCATGTCCTCGCGTGAGCAGTCCTCGGGACACGAGTCGACGGTCTCGCCGCCTTCGACGTCACAAACGCCGTCGCCGCACGTCTCCGCGTCGCAGACCGGCGCGCACTCGCCGCACACGCACTCCCAGTGACCGCCGCAGTCGAGCGGCCAATCGAGCAGCGCGCACTGCTCGGCACAGCAGCACTCCACAGCGGGATGAAGAGGCGGCCCCCCGCCGAGGAAAAGGTGCTCGAGCAGATGGACCGCGTCCGACAGGTCGAGCGCCCGGTCGGCGTTGACGTCGGCGAATGTCGGGCAGGACGGGACGGGGCCGCCCAGGAACAGATGCTGCAGGATGAACACGGCGTCGGCGACGTCGCGTTGATCGTCCTCGTTGGCGTCGCCGAGGACGAGGCAGGGCGACGCCACGGCGCGGGGAGATGCGAGCACGGCGAGGCCGACGACGAGCCACGAAACGAAGGGCAAGACGGCAACGGAAACCGCGGAGAGGGCACGCCGGTGACTCATGAGACACCTCCTTGTTCGTGCATGGCGGTTGGCTCCAGGGTCGATTCTCAGCACGCCTGACGGCGAGGTCAAGAAGTGCTGTGTGGCGCCGACCTCGTGGTCGGCGCCCCCACGGATTACGATCGACGCCGAATCACACCCCCACACCGACACCGACACCGATCCACGCTGCCTTCGAGTGTCTTCGAACGTCTCCGTTCGTCGGTAATTGTGGAGTCCCATCCGATCCGAGGCCGCGCGGGATATACTCGTCTCCGCTCGGAGTTCACGGCTGCTTCGGTGTAGCTTCGGCACGCGTCTCACCAAGATCGCGTCGGGCCTTTCCGCCGTCCCGAACCCCTCGTGGAATGGAGGTCCCCCATGGCTGCCCAGCGAGTTCTTCGCCTTGCGTTGTGGATGTCCCTGTCGATCGGGTTGTCGCTCGGCTGCGCCCAGAGTGGCTCGGACGGCGGTCTCGTCGAGACTGGTGAAGTTCAGGTGTCGCTGACCGATGCGGCGTCGGACGAGATCGACCGCTTCGAGGTCGACGTGCTGAGCATCGATCTCGTCAAGGCGAACGGCGCCGAGGTCGCCGCTTTGCCGCTGACGACGCGCGTCGACTTCGCCGATCTCGTCGATGTGGCGGAGATCCTCACCGCCGCGAGCGTTCCGCGCGGCGTGTACGTTGCCGCGAACGTCGCGTTGGACTTTTCGACGGCGGAGGTGCACCTCGCCGGAGCCGACGACAACGCCGCCGTGTTCGACGAGAACGGTGATCCGCTGCAGGGGACGATCGACGTCATGGTGCAGCTCGATGGGGGGCGCCCGCTGATCGTCTTGCCGGGAACCCCGCGAATGCTGACTCTGGATTTCGATCTCGATGCGTCGGTGACCGTCGATGCTGGCAGCAACTCGGTCGAGGTCACTCCGGTGCTCGTCGCGGATGTCGACCTCGAACGCCCACACGTGCACCGCGTGCGCGGTCCGCTCGAGTCGGTCGATGTCGCGGCCGGCACCTGCCGTATCGCCGTACGGCCGTTTCGCGCGCTCGTGTCCGTTTTCGGGCACCTCACAGTCGCGACGGATGGTGACACGCACTTCGAGATCGACGGCGAACGGTACGTCGGCGCGCAGGGCCTCATGGTTCTCGACGAGCAGCCGTCGTTCGCTGCCGTCGTCGCCATCGGCGCGTTCGATCTCGGCCGGCGCGTCTTCGTGGCCACCGAAGTGCACGTGGGTGCGAGCGTCCCGGGCGGCGTTCTCGACGTCGCGCAGGGCCTGGTGACAGCGCGTTCGGGAGACACGTTGTTGCTTCGGGGCGCGCAACTCGATCGAGCCGGCGGCAGCGTGACCTTTCACGCGGAGATCGCGGTCGATCTGGACCCGGAGAGGACTCGCGTGACGAAGCAGTTCTCCGCGGATTCTCTCGACATCGATGCGATCTCGGTGGGCCAGCGCATCGTCGTTTTCGGTTCACTCGCCGTCGGTTCCGAGGACTTCGTCATCGAAACCGCCGACTGGGTGCGCCTCGTCCGCACCGAGGTGATCGGGACCGTCGCCGCGACCGGCGAAGGGAGCCTCACGGTCGACGTCCGGCGGATCGGCCGGCGCCTGGTGCGAGCGTTCGACTTCCAGGGCACGGGAGCCGAGGGCGACGACGCGAATCCCGCGAGCTATCGCGTCGACACAGGCGCTCTGAGCCTCGAAGGCCTCAGCGCCGGCGCGCCCGTTCGCGTCCTCGGCTTCGCATCGCCGTTCGGATCCGCGCCGCCGGACTTCGAGGCGCAGACGATCGTCGACGTCTCCGCGGTCGGCGCGCTGATGCGCGTGGCCTGGGGATTCCTGTCGACGGTGCAGTTCGAGGCGCTCGATGCGTCGCGCATCGACCTCGATCTGTCCGAGTCTCCGCTCCTGCACCATGTCGACCGGGCTGGCACGTTGACCGACCTGACAGAAGCCCCAGCCGCCGCGGTCGTGCCCGCCGCATCTCGCGGCTTCTACGTCGTCGCGGGAGGCGGCACGATCACGCTCTTCGGCGAGTTCGACGCGTTCGCAGCCGAGCTCGAGTCCCGCCTCGCGGCGGGCAGGTTCGCTCGACGCCTCACGGCTCTGGGGCACTACTCCGACGCGACCGGAGTGCTGTCCGCGGGCGTGGTGACCGTGATTCTGACGCCGTAGGGGGCGGAGGCGGAGTCGGCGTCGGCATCGGCGTCGGAGTCGGTGTCGGTGTCGGCTTGCCCTGACTCCCCGAGTCCCAGTGGACGTCTCCCTCGCCGTCACGTATCGTCGCTCGTACGGTCTGGCATACGACTCGTCAACCCGCGCCGGAGTCCTCTATGAAACCCGCGTTCCTCGCGCTGCGCGCTCTCTCCGTGAGTTGCGTTCTCTTGGCGGCCGCCACGCAGACGAAGGCTCAGCCCGCCGCCCTTGACCGCGTCACTCTTCCGCGCGTCGATTTGAACGACCGCGACCGCCATCACGTCGTCGTCGACCGCGAGGCCGGGCAGTACCTCGGTCACCCGACCACGTGCCTGCTCGAGGATGGTAAGACGATCCTCTGCGTGTATCCGAAGGGGCACGGTCGCGGCGGGATCGTCTACAAGCGTTCGAAGGACGGCGGACGCACTTGGTCCGAGCGCCTGAAGACGCCCGCGAGCTGGGCGACGAGCAAGGAGGTGCCGACACTGCATCGCGTGATCGGCCCCGACGGGACAAAGCGCATCATCATGTGGTCCGGTCTCTATCCAGCCCGGCTCGCTGTCAGCGAGGACGACGGCACGACCTGGAGCGAGCTCGCGCCGGTCGGCGAGTGGGGCGGGATCGTCGTGATGGGGTTCGTCGAGGCGCTCGAGACCGGCAAGGGCCACTACCTCGCGATGTTTCACGACGATGGCCGCTTCTTCGCGCGCCAGACGAAGGCCAAGAACCCGCGCGAGTTCAACCTCTACCAGACCCTGAGCTCCGATGGCGGCCTGACGTGGTCGCGGCCCACCTCCTTGTGGAAAGGGAGCTCGATTCACCTGTGCGAGCCGGGCTGTATCCGTTCGCCGGACGGCAAGCGGCTCGCAGTGCTGCTGCGCGAGAACGCGCGTCGCAAGAACTCGCACATTATCTTCTCGGACGACGAAGGCAAGACGTGGAGCGCGCCGCGCGAAGTGCCGCTCGCGCTGACCGGCGATCGCCATACGGGAAAGTACGGGCCGGACGGGCGGCTGTTCATCAGCTTCCGCTGTCGCTCGCCGAAGCAGAAGGCGAAGGGCCGCCCCTTCGAAGGCGATTGGGCCGGCTGGGTCGGCACTTGGGATGACCTCGTCGCGGGGCGTGAAGGGCAGTACACCGTGCGCCTGAAGGACAACACGAAGGGCTACGACACGACGTACCCCGGCGTCGAGGTGCTTCCCGACGGCACGTTCGTCGTCACGACGTACGGCCATTGGGACGCCGGCGAGGCTCCGTACATCCGCTGCGCGCGCTTCCAGCTCGCCGAGCTCGATGCGATCGCAGCCGACGCGGAGTGACGGCGTCGTGAATCGCGTGCGGATATCGGCCGTCGCGATCGTGCTCCTCGCGTGCTGTCTCGGGGCGGCGCAAGAGCGCTCTCCCGGCACCGACGGGATTTCGCCGCGTTCGCCGGAGGACAGTCTGGAGTCGATGCGCGTCGGCCCCGGATTGCGCGTCGAGCTTGTCGCGCACGAGCCTCTCGTCGTCGATCCCGTCGCGATCGACTTCGGCCCCGACGGTCGCCTCTGGGTCGCCGAGATGCACGACTATCCGTCGGGCATGAAGGGACGCTTCGAGGTGCCTGGCGGTCGCGTGAAGGTGCTCGTGGATGTCGACAGCGACGGCATCTTCGATCGCGGCACGGTCTTTCTCGACGAGCTGCCGTTTCCTACCGGTGTGACGGTGTGGCGTGGCGGCGCCCTCGTGTGCGCGGCACCCGATATCCTGTACGCCGAGGACACCGACGGAGATGGCCGCGCCGACGTGCGCCGTGTGCTGTTCACCGGGTTCGCGACGACGAACTACCAGGCGCGCGTCAACAGCCTGGCGTACGGTCTCGACGGCTGGGTGTGGGGGGCGAACGGTCTGATCGGCGGTCTGATCGATGTCGGCGGCGGCAAGACGATCGACATCCGCGGTCGCGACTTCCGCATGCGCCCGGACACCGGCGAGTTCGAGCTCGTCTCGGGGCTGACGCAGCAGGGAAGAGTTCGTGACGACGCCGGTCATTGGTTCGGATGCGACAACGGGACGCTCGCGCGGCACTACCCGCTCGACGATCGATACGTTCGGCGCAATCCTTTCGTGATCGCGCCGCCGCCAGCCGTCAACGTCGCTTCGGGGCCCGACGCATCGCGGCTGTTTCCTCCCGGCGAGCTCGTGCTGTTCGAGCTGTCGGGGCCGCCCGGTCGACCGACCGCCGTGTGTGGTCTGACGATCTATCGCGATCGAGCGCTCGGCGACGCCTATCTCGGCAACGCGTTCTCGTGCGAGTCGGTGAACCAGGTCGTACACCGACTCGTCCTGTCGCCGCACGGATCGACGTTCCTCGGTGATCGTGCTCCAGAGGAGAGGACGCGCGAGTTTCTCGCGTCGGCGGACAATTGGTTCCGGCCGGTGCAGGCGCGCACCGGAACGGACGGCGCGCTGTGGGTCGTCGACATGTATCGCTACGTGATCGAGCACCCGCGCTGGATTCCGCCGGCAACGCTCGCGAGGCTCGATCTGCGCGCCGGAGCGGGCATGGGGCGCATCTACCGCGTCGTTCCCGACGATCGCCGCGAGATCCGCATTCCCCGTCTCGACCACCTCGACACGACCGGTCTCGTGCGGGCGATGGACACGGCGAACGGCACGGTGCGCGATCTCGTGCAGCAGCAGCTCGTCTGGCGTGGCGATCGATCGGCACGTCGTGGGCTCGAGAGGCTCGCGACGACGTCCGACGATGCTTACGTGCGAGTGCAGGCGCTCGCGACGCTCGACGTCCTGGGAGTACTCGACGCGCGCACGATTCTGTCGGCGCTCGACGACTCGGACGCGAGCGTGCGGCGTCACGCGATTCGCGTCGCCGAGGGGCGCATCGACGACGTCATCGGCGCGCGGCTTCTCGGCAGGGTCGACGATCCGGACCCGCAGGTGCGCTTGCAGCTCGCCGCGACGCTCGGCGAGTGGGCCGATCCTCGCGCTGGTGCGGCGCTCGGCGAGATTCTCCTCGCCGGTGGCGATGCCTGGCTCGTCGGCGCCGCGCTGAGCTCCGCGCGCCCGCATGTCGAGCCGATCGTCGCCGCGCTGTCGCGTGCGTCTGCCGGCGGTCGGTCTGTGCCCGCTTCGATCTGGGATCGTCTGTCGGTGACCGCGGCCGCAGCGAACGACGAGGCTGCGTTGGCCGCGATCATCGAATCGGTCGGCGGGGCGGCTCGACGGTCGGAAGGTGCGGGCCAGCTCCGCGTGCGCGACCTCGTCGCGTCGCTCGAGGGAAAGGACCGAGGACTGCGGTCGCTGCACGACCGCGCCAAGACGGAACGACTGCGACGAGCGATTGATGGTCTCGCGCCGATCTTCGCGGCGGCACGGCGCGACGCGATCGATCCCTCGGTCGCGAGGTCGCGTCGCGAGGTCGCGATCGACCTTCTCGCGCGCGGCGTCGATCGACGCGACGAGGACGGCAGATTGCTGCGCGGTCTTCTCGCCCCGCGCAACGCGCCGGCGGTTCAGGCGGCCGCCATTCGCGCATTCGGCCGTTTCCGTACGGCGTCCGTCGCGACTGACTTGCTCGCGGGCTGGAGGGGCTACAGTCCGCGATTGCAGAAGCTCGCGTGGAACGTGCTGTCGAGTCGTCCCGCGTGGACCGTCGCGCTTCTCGAACGCGGCGTCGACGATCGTACGCTCCTGCTCGTGGTCGATACGACGAGCCGTCAGCGCCTCTACGAGCACGCCTCGCCCGCCGTTCGCGAGGCGGCGGCGAGGGCATTCGGCCGGCGCGCGAAGACGCCACGCGCGGCGGTCGTCGACACGATGCGAGCGGCGATCGTCGGCCTCGGCGCCGGAGGAGATGCGACGCGCGGCCGCCGCGTGTTCGAGGAGACCTGCGCCGCCTGCCATCGCCTCGATGGCGTCGGGACCGAGACCGGGCCGGACCTCGCTGCGTTGACGGACTACTCGGTCGACGCGCTGCTCATCGCGATCCTCGACCCGAACCGCGCCGCGCTCGCCGAGTTCATCGCGTACGCGGTCGTCCTGCGCGACGGTCGCGTCCTCGATGGGCTCATCTCGGCCGAGACCGCGAGCAGTTTCACGCTGACGCGCGCGGATGGCTCTCGCCAAGACGTGTTGCGAGCCGACGTCGCATCGCTCGAATCGACCGGCCTGTCGTTCATGCCGGAAGGACTCGAGGAGTCGCTCGATGCGGGCAAGCTCGCCGACGTCATCGCGTTTTTCGCCGCGGCGCGGCGAGCGGCGGCGGGGGAGTAGTCTTCAGCGGGCTGCCGGCGCCTACTTCTTCTGCGAGACGATCACGACGTCCTTGCGCCTGGACTCCGGCGTCACGCGTAGCCGTGTCAGTTTGCCGGCGACGACTTTGCCTTCGATCGTCGTCCTCTTGGGCGCGTGCAGCTTGAACTCGACGTCCCAACCGGCGGGCCAAGCCGGCATCAGGAAGACCTTCTCGCCTTCCGTCTGCAGCAGCATCACCTGCACGGCCCGCGTCAGGATGCCTCCATGGTCCTGATCGGGAATCCAATCGTAGTTCGGCCCCCAATACGCCGGGAAGCGCGAGCCCCCGTGGCGACTGCGCGCACGGCGGACGAGGTTCTGGCGCGCGTCGTTCGCGAGGCCGAGATACGCCATGAACAGGTCATCCTGTCGCCAGCCGAAGTGGCCGCGGTCCCAGCGGTGCTCGAGCGCCGCGACTCCGAGCGGGGCGTTCTCCTTCTCGAAGGACACGAGTCGGAACGGGTAGACGGCGTAGAGCTCGGGGTTCTCGATGTTGCGCTTGCTGGCGTAGCGCGTGGCGGGCGCGAGCGCCTTCTTGCCGGCGACCTCGCGCGTCGGCAATTCCGGGAGCTTCGCGCGCAGTGCCGTCCACGAAGCGCGTTGCTTCGCCGTCGTCAGCCGCTCGGGCAACGCGAGCAGACGTGCGGTCACGGCGTGCAGCCCGGCGACCTCCGGCATCGGATTCGTGCAGTCCCACCAGGTCTCGACGGCCTGGGATGGGTACATGACGAGCTCGCCGCTATCGGACGTCTCGTAGTGCTCGTCGAAGAACGCGAGCACCTCGCGCGACGCAGGGAGCAAGCGCTTGCTCAGAAACGCCTCATCGAGCGTGTGCTCCCAGTAGTCGAGCATCATCCAGACGAGCTCCGGTCCGCAGACCCACTCCCACTTGTGCCAGCCGCTGACCTGCAGCTTGTCCTCGCGTTCGGCCGCGGGCTTCCAGCCGTACGACTCGCTGAAGACTTCGCCCCAGAAGTAGATGCACTCCGGATAGTACGCGCCGCCGTGGCCGAAGTAGGCGCGCGTTCGGTAGCTGCACAGGGGCAGCAGCTCGTCGACGTACATGCGGAACAGCGGCTCCATCAGGTCGAAGTCGCCGGCCGTGCACATACTGATGTACGGCAGTCGCGTGTTCTGCCACCAATAGCCCGGTCCCCAACGGCGATAGTCGGCATCGCCCGGCGAGCCCGGGTTCGGCACGGTGAAGATGTTGCCGTTGAACTTGATCGGATACCGTCCGCGACCGGAGCACGCATCGATGAAGCGTTGCAGGGCGTAGCCTCGGCTGACGACGAACGCGTCGTCGGCCGAATCGCTCGCGCCCGCCTCGAGCACCTTGCCGTCGAGGAACATCGCGACGCGCCCCGATGCGTTGTCGACGATCGCCGCCACGTGAGACCAGCGGTCCGCCGCGAGGACGTTCTTCGCCAGCAGGATGTGCCGTCCGACGATGAGGCGCAGGCTATTGCCAGGGTGCGTGTCGAGCAGGAAGCCATCGCTGCCGCCGGGCGTGATCTGGTCGAAGATCCGCGCATCGCCGCCGCCCTTGTCCGGGCGGATCCAAGCCTCGACCGTCATGCCCGGATCGAACTCCCACGCCTTCGAGCCCGCTAGCGCGGCGCCGACCTGGGGCGTTCCCGAGTACAGCACGCCGCTGCACTTCGGCATGGCGTCGTCGTGGCCCGTCTTCGCCAGTCGTGCCACGTCCGCATCGCTCAATGCTCGACCGAGCACGCTGACGCGACCGAGTCGGCCACGGAGTCGATTGGCGCCGCCTTGGTCGACGCCGACCTTGACCGCATGGTCGCTAGGCGGCACCAGCCGCGGCGCACTCGTTTCGCTCGTCGCGACGTCGCTCGTCGTCACGTGAATCCAGCTGCGGCTCCAGAAGCCGCGCCACCACTCTTCGTGCTCGGAACGCCGTTTCTCAGCGGCGACCTTCCCCGTCCACGCCATCACGCGATCGACCGCTTCGAGCCAGCTTCGCGGTGTCGCGGGGTGCTTCGTCAGTACGTAGGCGCTGAAACGATGCGCGGTCGACCGCGGCGACTGCAGATTGAGATCATCCACGCGCCGGCCGTTCTGCGCGGTGATGACGGCACCGAAGGTCCGGTGGAGGAGCGGGTCGTCGCGGAGGTATCCGGTGAGCCCCTGGACCTCGGCGGTCAGCTTCGGACCGACGGACTTCGCGTTGTGGTGATACCAGCCGATGCGATCCGTCTCGTTGCGCAGCACGGTGTCGGGCTCGACGACCGTCGGCGCGCGCTGCTGATTCGGCTTCGAGCGATCGAGCAGCACATCGCTGACCTCGATGGTCGGCAGCTCTTCGCGCTTGTTGCGCCACAGCTCGATGCTAGCCGTCGCCGTGATCGGGCTTGCGCTGTCAACCGTGACGTGCACGACCGGTCGGTTCGCGTCGACCCACAGGCGAACGGTCGTCGGGGCGTCGGGTTTGCCGCAGACTACCTCCAGCGTCGCGTCACGGAGTCGCAGCGTCTGCAGGTAGGGCTTCACGCGTGGCGGCGGGTCGAGCGTGACGCGGACGCGTCCTACCTTCAACAGGCGACCGTTGTCGCCCCACGCGTCGGTCTTCGAGATGTAGAACACGAGCTGGCCGCTCGGCTCGAACCACGCGTTCAGACCGATGTCGCCGTTCCCGAGGGGCACCGAGCCGTTGTAGTCGGTGCTAGGGGAGTCCCAGACCACGTCGTAGCGGTCGGGGCCCGTTCCGGTCGGCTGCCGATCCTGTGCGGGGGTTGCGACGCTGAGGAACAGGGCCGCGCCGAGATAGAGAGAAGACGCCATGAGACGTGCCATCATTTACTCCTTCGCCTTGATTTCGATGCGTCGATCGACCCTCGTGCGCACCTCTTGCTTCGCGCCGCCCGGCCAGCGGACCTCGACAGTCACCTTGTCGCGGTGATCGCCGAGACCGAAGTGCAGCGTCAGGTCGTTCTGATTACCCTGTCCGGTCGCCCCCTCGACCTGGCGTGTCAACACGCGGTCGCCGAGACGGATCCTCGCCTGCGCCCCGATCGCGGCGCGGTTGATCTTGCGCGCGCCGCGCAGCGTGACCTCGAGCCAATGGCCCGTCGCGCCCGGATTGCGGAACAGCCGTCCACCCGTGACGAGGTCGAGGTCGCCGTCTCGGTCGAAGTCCGCCCACGCGCCCTGGTACGTCTGCGGGCGGTCGACCCCCGCAGCCTTCGAGACCTCTTCGAAGCGCCAATCGCCCGCGTTGCGATAGAGGACGCTGCGATCGCCGGAGTAGACCGTCGTGAAGAAGAGGTCGAGCCGACCGTCGTTGTCGAAATCTCCGATCGCCGGCGACGCGTACGACTCCTGCCAGCGCAGCTTCGCCTGAGCGCTGCGGTCCTCGAAGTGGTACGCGCCCTCCGGGCCGCGGTTGCGCAGGAAGTACGGCCGATCCTGATACGCCGGCGGATGGCTGAAGTTGCCGACGAAGAGGTCGATGTGGCCGTCGTCGTCGAGATCGCCCCACGCGGAGCCGATCGTGTGTCCCCACGC
>CAYMRB010000233.1:0-15641 GCA_964392615.1 uncultured Planctomycetia bacterium
CCAGTCGAGCGAATCGATGACGACCGTCTGGAAGTCGTGCTGCTCGCGGTAGAGCGCGGTGAGCGCCTGCAGCACCCCTTCGAAGCTCTCCATTAGCGGAAAGCGCGTGCAGTCGAGGTCTCCCGTGCCATCCTCCGTCGGCACGAAGATCGCTCCGGGCGCCTGCGCGGCGAACGTGCTCTTGCCGACACCTTGCACGCCGTAGACGAGCGTGCGGCGCGGCCCGGGGTGCTTGCCGCACTGTAGCTGCGACAGAAGCGACGGCTTCTGCGGCTTCGTCCTCGCCTTCCTCTCTCGCGTGTTCGAACGGGGCGCGGTCGTCAGGGTCGCGTCGAGCATTGGCGTATTGCTCATCAGCTCCTCCTCTGGGGTGGGGGTGGTGGAAACGGTAACTGCAGGCTTGGAAGGCTGGGTGAGGTGCCGCGGTCGCGGCGTTGGGGGCGGCAGTTGCCTGCCGATAAACACAGTATACCACTATACCCCGCCATCGCGAACAGTTGTTCGCCGTAGAGTGAAATACTATTGACTGGCCAAAGGCGGAAACGTCGCCCCTTCGTGACACTGGGCACGCATGGATGCGCATCCGAGACGGAGCGCATAGTGCATATACATTCATGCCGCTCGGAGCCGCGGAGCCGCGGAGCCGCCGAGGACGGCGGCGCCGCGGCCACGGTCTCGACGCTGGATCTACCTCGGACGTCGAGAGCTCGGCGGTGACGCCTTCACCGCCCGCTTCACGACGAGATCGCACCCCGCTCGGGAAGAACCGTCAGCTCGCTCTCACGCTGTCTCCCCGAGCCCCTCCCCCAACTCGTCAGAACTTCACCCGCACCGTCTCCGTCCCTTCGAGGATGACGGTCTTCGCTCGCGGCTCCTCATCGGGCAGACGAAGCTCCACCTCGTAGCGCCCGGGTACGAGTCCCGTTGCCTCCCAGCCCTCCGCCTCCCCGGAATCGTCCACGGGTGACAGCAGCAGACTCGTGCCGTCGACGCCGCGACACTCCAGCCAGCGCCGGCGGGATCGATCGCACGCTTCGGAGAACGTGATCAGGATCGACGCGCCTCGGCGGAGCGCTATGTCGAGGAAGACCTCGTCGCCGATCGCCACGTCCAGCTCGCTATGGTAGGACAGGAACCCGCCCTTGTAGGCGCTGGCCCTGATCTTGCGCTTGCCCGCCGGGACGTTGCGGAGCTCGAATCGACCGTCGGCGTCGGTACGCACGCCAAGGAGGAGCTGCTGGTCGACGCTGACAGAGACGTCCTCGAGCACGCGAGCGTCCGCCGCTGCGACGACGTGTCCGCGCAGGACCGCCGAACCGATCGTCCACTTCGCCTTGTGTGGCTCACCAGCGGCCAGCTCGATTTCGGCGACCTGCCACCGGTCGAGAAGGCAGAGGTACTTGCCATCGGCGAGACGGTCGAAGACGACGACCCCGTCGGCGTCCGAGCGCCTGCTGAAGCGTAAGTCCCCCATGATCTTCGCTTCGACGTTCGGCACAGGGCGGCCGTGTTCGTCGACGATCCGCGCCTCGATGCTGGCGGTTCCTGCGATGTACCCGACCTTGACGCGGCGCTTCTGACCGGCATTGACCTGGAACAGACGATGAGCTGGGACATAGCCTTCGGCTGCCTTGCCCAGCGCGCGCTTGGCGTCCGCCTCGAGTGCCAGCTTCGTGTCCCAGCTGATGTTCAAGCTGCTCAAGCCCGGCGGCACGTCTTCGAATGTGCACTCGCCGCGCACGTCGCTCCGCGCGATGCGATACGTGGACTCTCCCTGCGCGTGGAGCTTCACCTCGACATCGGCGACGGGTTGCCCCGTGTGGCTCGACACATAGGCGACGACGGTCGCCACAGCCTCGGGGGCGCGACGCAAACGGACCTCGAGATCTGCCCGTTCCTCTTCCGGATCCGAACCGCCGGCGCTGTCCGTGACGTCTGCATCGCTCGTTCGATCCAGCACTCGCTCCGCGACGTATCCCGGCGCGAGGACCTCGTACTCGTGATCCCCGTCGCCGAGCCCTTCCACGACGCAGAGTCCCGCAGTATCCGTCACGGCCCGTCCCGGTCCGTCGGCCGAGTCGGACGGACTGAGCGAATTGTGTCGGCGGTCGATTTCGGAGAGCGCGTGCACGCGAGCGCCGGCGATCGGCTCGCCGGTCTCCGCGTCGAGGACGTGCACGGTGCGCGTGGCTCCTTCTCGCAGGACGACTTCGACCTCGGTGAGCGCATCCTTCTCGGGTACGAAACGCACGGGCTCGCTCGGATAGAGACCCGGCGACGCGCCTTCGCACTCGAGCTCGATACCGGCGAGCCCTTCGGGGAGATCGAAGAACTCGAACGGATTGCCCTCCGCCAGATCGAACACCTCATCCAGCGCCTGGCGCCACGGCAGAAGCGGCTCGGCCTCCGATGCCGGAAGGGAGTAGAGCTTGCGGGTCGATCCGAGCGGCAAATCGAAGCGGATCGATCCGGACTGTACGAGCGCGCCCTGCTCGTCCACGACGCGGATGAGGACTCGCGTGCCGTCGGCTTCGTCATCCTCAGCAGCGTCCGGCGGATCCTCCAGCGCGGCGCCGTCGGTGTCGTCCGCGTCGCCGCCGTCGGCAACCCCCTCGCGAGGATCGTCTCGAGAGTCGGCAGACTCGAACGCGACGGCATCGCGTTCGGATGTAACTTCACCGGATCCGCCGGCCCCGCTCGGAGGAGTGATCTCAAGCGCCGTCGTCGCTGCGTCGTCGGAACCGAAGCTCAGGATCAGCCAGGCCGTGAGGAACAGCAGGGCGATCGCTGCCGCTGCAGCGACCGTCGTCGACGACGAGAGCATGGAGCGGCGCGTTGCCCGCGCGCTCGGTCGAGACGAGATCGACGACTGCGACGACGTGTGCGCCGAGGCCTCCGGCGTCGGCGACGCGATCCGTTCGGGATGCCGCGCGACACACTTGGCGAAGCACTCCGCCATCTCCGCCGACAACGGCGGCAACTGCGGAAGATCGAGAAGGAACGGCGCCACGCACGCGGCGTAGTCCGCTCCCAGGATACGACGCAGCTGCTCGCAGGCCGCGCGGATGTGTTGCTGCACGGCACGTACAGAGATGCCGAGCTCGGCCCCGATCGCGTGATTGTCGAGACCGGTGCGGACCTTCATGCGCACGCACTTGCGCATCTTCTCCGGGAGCGCCTCGATGGCCCTGCGCACATCCTCATCCGTCGCCGGATCGCGTGGCGAGTCGAACGGCTCTTCCGACAGGTCGGCAAAGGCGTGCTCGTGCTGCTTGTAGCGCAGCTCGCGGTTGCGGATCCGCAGTGCAGCGACCATCGCGACCTTCGAGATGAAGCCCGACTCCGACCGGATCGGCTTCTTCGGTGCGCACCGCGTGAGCATGAGCGTGAACTCGCCGACCGCGTCCTCGACGAAGGGCCGCTCCGCGCGGCTTCGGAAGACCAGGCCCGCCGCGCGTGCGATCACGCGCTGGTACTCTTCGAGGACCCGCCGGAGGTTGTCGCGCGTACGATTCTCGAGATAGCGGGCCAAGTGGCCCTGCGTGCTGCTCGCCGTGGTCATGTCTTGCCTGCTGAGCCTGAATCCCGGCCGCGTCCCATCGCGGCTCTATGGATGTAGTTCCGACGAGCGCCGATCTGGCGAAGCTGAAAATCGGCGGAATGCGAAAAAAGCTCGGTGGACGCTCGAAGCGCTGGCGGAGGCGTTGTTTCCGTCAGTCAAGTTTTTCTACATCATCAGCGGCTTCGAGTGCAACGCCGGGCGAGCCGAGATCCGCGATGGGTCATGGGCCGCGCTTGAGAGGAACCGTGTAAGAATCGAGGGAAACCGTTACAATCACGTCACTTACAGCCCCAGCCCGATTCGAGATTCGGAGTGCAGCGTCCCGATGGAAGAGGAGCTCACGACCCAGCAGGCAGCCGACCTCCTGAACGTGTCGCGCGAGTACATCGTGCGCCTACTCGACGAGGGGCGGATTCCGAGCGTGAAGACCGGGCAACACCGTCGGGTCCTCGTGCGAGACGTCTTGGCGTTCAAAGGCGAGCGCGACAGAGAACGCCGGAGGGCACTGGACGAGCTCACGCGCGCGAGCGAGGAGGCGGGCGGCTACTCGGAACTCGGGTAGCCCCCGGGCCCGACGGGCTGCCGGGCTTGCTGAACCGATCGATCGATTCTACTCTCGACGAATGGCCGACCGACGCCTCGTTCAGCTTCGGCCGTCTGTGGAGACAGGTCATGCCCGAGACTCCAAGCTCCTACGTCGCGAAGTTCCCGTCCGGCGGTTGGCGTGTGACCGGCAGCCGCATCTCGCTGGACTCGATCGTCCACGCGTACTGGCAGGGCCGCACGCCGGAGGCGATCGTCGCCGATTTTCCGCCCCTGATCCTCGAGCAGGTGCACGGGGCGATCGCGTATTACCTCGGACATCGAGACGTCATCGACGCTCACCTCGATTCGCAGCGCGGGCTCTGGGAGGAGCTCCACCGAGAAAGCGAGAGCCAACACGCTCGGCTTCTTCAGCGCATCCGCTCGGACGCGGGAGGTGGCCATGACGACGTGCCATGAGCTCGCTGCGGTTTCTCGCTGACGAGGACCGAGAGACCGTCCCCGCCACCATCAGTCAGCGCACTCCCCTCCGGCCAGGAGACGACGAGCGCTCGACTGCAAAATCCCGACGAGGCAGCCCACCCGCTCATAGCTCGCGAGCGCCGCCTCCTCGGAGGCTGTGACCTCGCCGTCGCGGGCTCTCTGCGCGAGTTCCTCCATCCGCTCGCGATCCTGTTCGCAAAACGCCAGTGACGACACCCAGCTGGCTGCATCCCGCGAGAGACCTCTCCGCTTCGATGCGATGACTCGCCACAGGATGTCTGCCTCGTTGTTCGTCACGGCTGAGCTCACGGACAACATCCTACGAAGGGAGCGCCCCGCCGGCCACGCTCCACGACTGGGCTGACCGCCACAGCGCCCCCTCCCCGCCACTCTTTCGCCCATTTCGAGGTTTTCCCAAGAATGTGCTTCGCGGAAATCGCCCTCGATTGAACTACCTACATAGAGGGCGAACGGAAACGCCCCAGGCAGCCGCGCGGAGCCGACGAATCCGCGCTGACGTCGCCAGGAACGGTTCCCTGGCGACCTGATCGAACTGGCAAACGGTGGTGGTTGGACCCGGCCGGGAGATGGACCTCGCGGCACCGGAGACTGCGTGCGCGTACCTCGCCCGGCCGGCCTCTGTCCCCACCGTCCCCCGCCCCAGAAGAGGAGTGGCACCTTGTCGAAGAGAAGCACCCTGACCTTCACTGTCGAGAACGGTCGCGTTCGCGCCAGCTCGAGGCACGCACGCCTGCAGCGCGGCCGCGCGCGCCTCCTGCGCAAGGTCCGCACGATCGCGGAGTGCGCCGTCGAGCAACACTCGCTGCGCCTCATGACGATCGAGGACGTGCTGCGCGAAGCCGACGCCGCCGGCATCGACGCCCGCGCGCTCGGTTCCGCACTCGGCGCTGTCTTCCGCGGTGGCGGTTGGCGTCCGACCGCGTGGTTCGTGCGCATTCCGCGCTCGCAGGGTCGCCGTCGCGCGCTGCGCGTGTGGGAGTTCACCGGTGCCGAGAAGAGCACCTCGTGGTCGGAAGATCGTCGGAGCGCGAGCTGAACGATGGCGAGCCCGGTAGCCACCCGACGCCGAAGGCGCACCACGCAACTCGCAGATCGCCTGCAGCGCCTCGCGAGCCTCGATCGACGACTGACGGTCGAGCGCCTCAAGGAACGCCTGGCCGCGATCGAGCGCGCGGACGGCGACTGCGAGCTCTGGCTCGCGCTCCTGGAGGCGAAGGTCCGCTACTGGGCTCTCCACGGCACGCGATCGACCGACTCGTTCCTGTCCGTCGTCTCTGGAACCTCTGCCAGCCCCCGGAAAGGAGTGACCCATTGCAAGCCCTCCATCAGCTGTTGATCGATCACCTCTCGCGCGGCAAGCGCAAGCGCGCGCGCGAGGCCATCGCCCACCGTATCGCCGAGCTCGAGCGCGAGCGCGACGCACTCGACACCGTGCTCGACGACCTGACCGCCGCGATCGTTGCCGACTCGCAGCCCGACGCCAGCGCCGGCGACGACAACGAACCCGCAACAACTCACGAGGAGGTCGCCTGACATGACACGCGTACTCGCCCCGCGACACGCGGAATACAGCCCTTCGATCCTCGGTTCCCTGCTTCCCGGACGCTGTCCGGGGCGAGTGCGCATGGAGCGCGGCGTGCCGGAGATCGATCGCGGCGACGGCGACTTCGGCCGCCTCGCTCACCGCGAACTCGCACAGATCCTGCTCATGCCGCAGCCGTCGTGCGTGCACATCGCCGATCACGAGCTGCGGCTCCTCGTCGGTCGCTGCATCGCGTTCGCGCACACGTTGGGCTTCCTCGACTATGTGCCGGTCGAAACCGAACATGAGGTCGTGATCTACGCCAGTGACGGCACGGGGCTGACGCGCGGTCGCGTCGATCTCTGTCGTCACATCGACAGCCACGTCGAGGCGATCGACTGGAAGTTCGCGCACCAGCCGATCGACGAGGAGGGCGCGCGGGCGCAGCTCACCGCGTACCTCCTCGGCCTCATGGAGGAGCACGACGTCGTGCAGGCGCGCGGCTCGATCTACCTGCCGCGTCTTCGCCGCGTGCACTCGTTCGAGACGACGCGCGACGATGCGCTCGAGCTCGTCGAGGGTGCGATCCGCGGCGCCCAGGAGCCCGACGCGCCGCTCGGTGCCGGCGAGTGGTGTCGCTACTGCCGCGCGCTGTCGACGTGCCCCGAGGTACGCTCGAAAGCTGCCGAACTTCTCTCCGCGTTCGATCTGCCGCGCGAGGTGCGCGAGCGCTCGAAAGTGACGATTCGCGAGGCCGCCACGGGCGAGCTCGACGAGTGGATCGCCTCCGGAGCGGTCGAGCAGATCGCGCGGCTCTCGAACATGACGGCCTACCTCGAGCCGGCGATCGAGGCGCTTCGCGCCGCGGTGCGTGCGCTCCTGGAGGAAGGGGGCGATGCGGCGACGACGCTCGGCAAGCACTGGGAGCTCAAGGAGTGCCGCGGCAAGCCGCGGGCGTCGGCCGACGAGTTTCGCGCGGCGCTCGATGGCGTCTTGACGCCGGAGGACTTCGACGCGGCGACCGAGCTGCGTCTCTCGACGCTCGAAGAGCGCTTCGTCAAGCGTCTCGAGCTCGAGGCGAAGACCTCGGTCGACGAGCTGCCGCGCAGTGCGGCTCGGAAGATGTTCCACGCGGCGCTCGCGCACGTTGCCGAGACGCCGGTCTTCACGCAGCTGCGCCGCAAGCGCCGCTGATCGTGTCATCAGACAGAACCCCTCAATAGGAAGAGTCAACCATGAAAGACAGACGACGTCCCAAGGCCGACTCGCGCGGCCACCGGAGCTTCCCCGCGCTTCCGACCGGGCGCTACGTCGTAACGATCGTTGATTCGGATTGGAGGGATGCCGTCAACATCTCGATGTGCTTCCTCCGCCTCCGGGTGTGCAAGGGCGAGCTCAAAGGCCACGAGTTCCTGCATACGTGGGCGTTCGAGTACGGGAACTCGGACCGTGCGCTGTCCGACGAGAGCGAGTTCATGGCGCTGTGCGACGCCGCCCGGAGGCCGTACGAGCTCGACGTTGCCAACCTCCACGGCATTCCGGTCGAGATCGAGGTCGAGCGGCTGTGCGGATCCCGTGGCCCGGCGAGCCTGCTCGTACGTGGCTTCTATCCGCACTTCCCGACCGTCTGGACGCGCGACGCTGCGACGAAGGAGAGCGCGTGATGCCGACGACGCGCAGGTTGCGCGCTTGACCGTCGTACGCCGCCCGATGCTTCGCGGCGGCCGCGCCCTCGTCCACATCGAAGAGATCGACGAGCTGTTTCCTTCCCTTCAGAAAAGGAGTGCTTGATATGGCATCGCTCAACGACCCGAACTTCGACGCGTCGAAGACCGAGATCGTCCGCCCCTGGGAGGCGATTCCCGAGGGCGCCTACCCCGTCGAGATCGTCAAGTCCGAGCGACGGACGAATCGCGCCGGCACCGGCAGCTACCTCGAGATCCACTTCGAGGTCATCGAGGGGCCGCAGCAGGGCCGCCAGGTGATCGTGCGACTCAACGACGACCACCCGAGCGAACGAGCGGTTCGGATGGCGAAGTCGGATCTCGCGAAGATCTGCCTCGCCGCTGGCCATCCGCGCCCGAGTGATACGGTCGAGCTCCACAACGTTCCGCTGTGGGCCGAGGTCGTCGTCAAGCGCCGCAAGGACAACGGCGAGCTCGCCAACGAGATCGTCGCCTACCACCCGCGCGAGCAGGCGCCGGACGCCGCCAGCAGTCCGCACTCGGACCCGCGAGGTGACGATCCGGCGCCCTGGTGCGCCGCCTGACGCTGACACTCTCCTCCTTTCGCAAGGCCCGCCGTTGCCTCGTATCTGCGCCGACGGCGGGCCGTTCTCTCCTCGGCTCGAATTCCGAAGGAAGCGAAGACATGCAGGCAGACGACACGAACGCGCCGAGCGCTACCCTCACGGCCCCGGATCCCGCTGCCTCGACCGCCGAGCTGCGCTGGTATCAGAGCGAAGCGGTCGAGGCCGTCTATCGCCACATTCGTACGCGTCGCACGAATCCCTGCGTCGTGCTGCCTACCGGCGCCGGCAAGAGCTGGGTGATCGCGCGGCTGTGCGCCGACGCGGTCGCACGCTGGGGAGGACGCGTCGTCGTGCTCGCCCATCGCAAGGAGCTCCTCGAGCAGAACGCCGAGAAGATCCGCCGCCTCGCGCCGGACATCGAGGTCGGCGTGTACTCGGCCGGACTTCGACGCCGCGACCTCGACACGCCCGTCGTCGTCGCCGGTATCCAATCGGTTCGCAAACGCGCGCCGGACATCGGTCGCGTCGATCTCGTCATCGTCGACGAAGCGCACCTCATTCCATCGAACGGCGAGGGTATGTACCGCACGTTCCTGGACGAGGCGCGCATCGTCAATCCCGACGTGTTCGTCGTCGGGCTGACGGCAACGCCGTACCGTCTCGACTCGGGCCTGCTCTGCGGCCCAGACAACGTGCTGGGCGAAATCGCGTACGAGAGCGGAGTGCGCGAGCTCATCGCGAAGGGCTTCCTGACGCGTCTCGCGTCGAAGTGTGGCACGGCGGTGGCAGACACGAGCGGCGTGACGGTGCGCGGCGGCGACTTCGTCCAGGCCGAGCTCGATCGGCTCTCGTCGGATCCGGAGCTCGTCGAGGCGGCGTGTCGCGAGATCCTCGAGTTCGCGGCGGGCCGTCACAAGTGCCTACTCTTCGCCAGTGGCGTCGTGCACGGCAGGATGCTCGCGGAGCAGCTCGAGGCGCTCGGCGAGCGTTGCGGTTTCGTCTCGGGCGAGACGTCGCGCGACGAGCGTGCCGAAATCCTCGCTGACTTTCGCGACGGCGATTTGCGGTTCCTGTCGAACTGCGACGTGCTGACGACCGGATTCGACGCGCCGGAGATCGACGCGATCGCGCTTCTTCGGCCGACGCAGTCGCCGGGGCTCTACTATCAGATGGTCGGTCGCGGTCTGCGCACGCACCCCGACAAGGAGAACTGCCTCGTCCTCGACTACGGCGGCAATATCCTGCGTCACGGTCCGGTCGATCGCGTCAGGCCGCCGCGCGGATCTTCGGGCGACGGATCGGGAGACGCGGTCGTCAAGAAGTGCCCGGGCTGCGGTCATCTCATCCTCGCCGGCTACGACCGCTGTCCGCACTGTGGGCACGAGTGGCACGATCGACTCGCGAAGCACGCGGCGTGCGCGTCGGATCTGCCGCCGCTTGCGCCCAGTGGAAAGTGGCGCGACGTGCTGTCGGTCAAGTACCTCGCCCATCGCAAGAAGGACGCGCCCGCGGGTCACCCGCTCACGTTGCGCGTGGCGTACCGCTACGACAGGGGGCTCGACGCGACGGAGTACGTGTGCTTCGAGCACTTCGGCTACGCGCGCGACCGCGCCGTGTGCTGGTGGAAAAACCGCAGCGAAGAGCCATGCCCGCACACGATCGCTGAGGCTGCCAGGGCCGCGAAGACCGGCAAGCTGCGCGTGCCCGGGCGAATCCTGCTCGAGGAGGTCGCCGGCGAGCCGTATCCGGTGATCGCGGGGTACGACTTCAGGACGCCGTACGTCGGCGAGGACGAAGGCGCTGTGGAGGACGAGGCCGCGCGCTCGATCGCGGACATGTCGTGGGAGCAGTACGAGAAGACGTTCGGCGAGCCGCCGTTTTGAGCGGGCGCCGGCGGCGAAATCGCAAGATCCGGAAGAGAACAAAGAGAGGCACACGATGTTAGACGGGATACTCGATCGAGCGCGGCGCTACCTCGCCGCGGGATTGACGCCGATTCCGGTGCGAACGGACGGCACGAAACGCCCGGCCGTGGCGAGCTGGGCGCCGTATCAGGAGCGCACGCCGAGCGCGGAGGAGGTCGCCGGGTTCTTCGGCGGCGCGCCGCGCGGTATCGCGACCGTGTGCGGGCGTGTGTCGGGTGGGCTCGAGGTGATCGACTTCGATCGACCGGGCTTCTTCGAGGTGTGGCGTGAGCGCGTCGAGGCGGAATGCCCGGGGCTCCTCGAGCGTTTGCCCGTCGTGCGGACGCCGAAGGGTCACGGTCGGCACGTGTTTCTGCGTTCGGACGCTTGCGAACGTAATCGCGTGCTCGCGCGCGTGCGGGACGAGGAGACCGGCACGCTTCAGACCGCGATCGAGACGCGCGGTGAGGGTGGCTACGTACTGCTTCCCGGATCGCCCGCGGATTGCCATCCTTCGGGGAATGTCTACCAGGCGCTCGACGGGCCGTCGATCGAGGCGGTGCCGCGGATCAGCGTCGAGGAGCGCGCCGTGCTGCTCGATGCGGCGCGGGCACTGGCTGCGGGCGAGGCGGGTCCTGACCATCGTCCGCACGAGAAACCGAGTCCCCGTCCGGATCGTCGTCGCTCCCATCGTACGCCTGGCGACGACTACAGCTCGCGGGCGACGCTCGAAGACGTGGTCACGCTGCTCGAAGACGCAGGCTGGTCCGTGGCGTCGCGCCGCGCCGACGGCTCGTATTGCGTGACGCGACCCGGCAAGAGCGCGCGTGACGGTCACTCCGCGACCGTGCGCTATGGCACGTCCGGCGACGGCTGGGCGCTGTTTCACAACTTCTCGGCGAACGCGGTGCCGTTCGAGACCGGCGACGGGCGCGGCCGGTCGTACACGGCGTTTCAGGTCTTGGCGCTGTTGCAGTACGGCGGGGATTGGTCGCGGTGTGCGTCGGAGCTCGCGGCGCGGGGGTATGGCGAACGGGGTGCCGTGTTCGATGCCGGCGTCGACCTCGACGGACTCGGACCGGACGCTCGCCCGGTTGGCGGTGACGATGATGACATCACCGTCGAGATCGACACGACCGACGAGACCGAACGCCCGAAAGACCCCGGCGCGTTCCCGGCGCGTCTCCTCGACGTGCCCGGCCTCATCGGCGACGTGATGCGCTTCAACCTCGAGACGGCGTATCTGCCGCAGCCGGTGCTGGCGCTCGGAAGCGCCTTGACGCTCATGGGCACGCTCGCGGCGCGCAAGATCGCGACGCCCGAGGGCCTGCGCACGAATCTCTACGTGCTCGGCGTGTGCGAATCCGGCGAGGGCAAGGAGCACGCGCGCCAGATCACGAAGCGCGTCCTCGCCGCCGCCGGGCTCGGCGATCTCCTCGGTCCGGAGGACTTCGCAAGTGCCTCCGGTCTCGAGAAGGCCGTCGAGGAACGTCCGGCGATCCTCTTCCAGCTCGATGAGATCGGCCGCATGCTGCGAACGACCGCGGACTCGCGCACGGCGTACCTCTACCAGATCCCGACGGCGCTCATGAAGCTGTACTCGAGCGCGACGTCCGAGTATCGCTCTCGCGCGTACGCGGACTCGCGGCTCAACCGGACGATCATCGAGCCGTGCGCGTCGCTCTACGGGACGACGGTGCCGCAGTCGCTGTACGAGAGCCTGACGACGGAGAGTCTCACCGACGGACTCGTCGCCCGCATGCTGGTGTTCGAGGTCGATGCGGCGCACGATCCGGCCCCGCAGGAAGTCGAGGTGCGGGCGGTGCCGGACAGCCTCGTCGGGCAGGCGATGCTCTGGAAGACCTTCGATCCGGGTGGCAACCTCTCCGGCGTCCATCCTCAGCCGCGCGCCCTTCGCTACACGGACGAGGCCCGCGACGCGATGACCGAGTTCGCACGGCGCATGCGTGCAGAGAAGCGCCGCGCGGATTCGGCGTATCGCGCGGTCTGGAACCGCACGGCGGAGCACGCACGGAAACTCGCCACTCTGCGGGCCGTGTCGTGCGACGGGACGGCGGTCGAGGAGGTCGGCATCGACGCGGTCGAGTGGGCGACCGCTGTGGCGGAGCACCTCGTGCGGCGGGCGATCTGGATCGCGCGCGACTGGGTCGGCGCGAACGAGTGGGAGTCGACCAAGAAGCGCGTGCTGCGGATTATCCGCGAAGAGGGCCGTGACGGGATCGTGCGATCCAAGCTGACGCGCAAGACTCAGTTCCTGCGAGCGCGGGACCGCCAGGAGATTCTCGAGGACTTCGTGACGTCCGGAGTCGTGTGGCGGACCGTGCAGAAGACGAAGGGGCGGGCACGGACCGTGTACTTCGCGGCACCCCTGGGGCACGACAACCCCTCGCGGCGGCGACGCGGCGCGTAGCGCGACCGGCGGTGCTCGAGCGTCGGGAGGAGCGCTCGGGCATCGTCGGGTCCCAGCCCCATGGGGATGCCGCAGGCGGCGCGTGAGCGCCGTCGAAGCCTCATGGCGTGAGGGGGCGGAGCGGAGGGGGCGGAGCGGTCGCGATCGAGCGCACAGAGGCGAACCTCGGCCCCCACGAGCGGCGTACAAAGTCGCCCCCAGACACGGCTCAGCCCCAACGTCAACGAAGGGCTTCAGCGCCCACCATCCTGCTCGAGAAGGAGTCGAGATCCCTCACTTGGCTCAACGCTGGCCAGTGAAGGAAGGCGGCCCGTAAACCATAGAGAGGATTCTAGGTATATCTCTTCTTTCCTAGTTTCTCTGTCTCTCTCTTCTCCCTGTTTTCTCTCTCTGGGGCGGATCTCTCTCTAGAGCGGCGCGAATCGTTGAGACTACCCCTGGTCGGGACCGCCAGGGCCATCTGGACGGCGCGTTCTGAGCCGGTTCCTTGAAGGCGGACCGGAGGACCGGCGATACTGACGTCGTCACAGGAGAGGGTCTTGGTGCCCGCGAGGCGCGCCCCATGTCAGCCCCCATCGCGTTTCCCGCGTGCGCGCGGCGCCGCGGGAGCATAGAGTGCCGAGTCCGCGTGCGCCTGCTCGATTTGGCGCCGTTCGGCGCCGGCGTCCTCACTCTGTTCGAAACCCATGCGAGTCGCCTCCATCGCCTTCGCTCTCCTGCTCGTCGCCGTGTCCGTCGCGGTCCTCCTACGATGGCGCTTGAACCGCGAGCAGGACGACGTCGCGCGGACGTCGGTAACGATTGCCGAGACCGCGCCAGACGACGTCGACGCGGAGCCGCTCGAGGAGGAGCCCGCTCCGACACACGACCATCTCGCACGCGGCGTCGTGGTCGACGCCGCGGGCAAGGCGATCGGCGGATCGATGGTCTCGCTGCGGTGGATGAGCCCGTGGGGCACGCTGCTCGGCGAACGGGCGGCACAGACCTCGAGCGACGGCTCGTTCGAGTTCGCTGACGACGAAGACGCACCTCGGTTCCCGAGGGCCGAGCTCGTCGCGCGGGCCGAAGGGTACGCTCCTGCGGTGTCGCCTGTGCGCGTGGGCTCGGGCGACCCCACGCTGATCGTGCTCGCGGAGCTCGCGCGGATTCACGGCACGGCATCGACCGAGCATCCTGCGGATGCAGCGCAGGGCGTGCCGGTCGCCGACGCGCGCGTCAGCGTCGTGGTCGACGGCGCACTCTTCGAGACGGTGACGGACGCCAGCGGCTCGTACTCCATCGACGTGCCTCCGGGCGACGTCTCGCGACTCGAGGTGTACGCGCCGCGGTTCGGCGTGACGGGACGCCGCGATCCTTTCGGGCGGCTAGTCGTCTTCGAGACGCTCGACGCATCGAGCGAGCTGCGGGAAGACTTCGTCTGGTCGGCGGGCGGTGCCATCGAGGGCACGGTCTTCGCTCCAGATGGATCTCCCGACGACGGGGCGCGCGTCGTTCTCAGCGTGCCCCGAAAGGGCGCGACGGAGCGGCGGGAGATCGCGACCGATGCGGAAGGGAAGTTCGTTCTCGAGTCGCTACCTGCCGACGAGTACGTCCTGCGGGCCGCGTCGCAGCGCGGCGTGACCAACGCGGGCGACGGAGAGTGCCCGGACGCCGAGCGCTTGTTGACCGTGCCGGTCGGGACGCGAGAACGAGTGCGTGTCACGGTCCGGCTCGAGGAGTGGGCGACCGTCACGGGGCGCGCGCTCAGCGCGACGGGTGCTCTTCTCGCCGGGCTTCGGGTCGAGGTCGTCGGGGAGCTGACGTTCGATGCCGCGGAGACCGAATCGGACGGGCGGTTCCGGCTGCTGGCGCCGACCGGTCGCCATTGCCGGCTCAGGATTCTCGACGGGGGATGGATATGGTCGTCCGGATTCGCTCCCCTGTGCACTGGTCAGTCGAGCGATGCGGGGAACATCCGCCTGTACCCGCGAATCGACGTGACGCTCACGGTCGCCGACCCGGCTGGCCGCCGCGTGGCGGGAGCTCGCGTGCTACCGTTCGTCCCAGACCCTCGCCCGGGGGAGTACGACAGGGCGGCGGTGGACGCTGGCCGAACGAATGATGACGGCATCTGGCGCGCTCGGCTTCCGTCCGAACGGATGGTTCACGTCGAGCTGGTTCATCCCGGCTCTATCGCGCGGCTCTTGACGTTCGTCCCGCGAAGCTACGACGACGACGATCGCGGCAAACCGAGTCACCGGACCGTCGTTCTCGCGCCGCACGGCAGCGCGGTCGTTCGCGGCCGGGTCGTCGACGTCGAGGGGAACGCGATCACGGGATGTCGCGTCGAAGTGCGCCCGATGCCCGTCGGTTTCGCCGAGAATAGGTACTCCCGTCGATCGCTCGAGACGACCGTATCGGATGGCGACGGGCAGTTCTTCGCTCGAGGGCTGTCGACTCAGGCGAGGTACGCCATCGATTTCTCCAGTCCTGGCTACGATCCCCAGAGACTCGAAGCGGTCGCCTGCGACGACGGCGCGCTCGAGATCGTGCTCTCGGCCGTCGATCAGTAAGCCTCGGCCACCGAAGTTCTCTGCGTCCTACCTGTCTTCTGTCGCGCCGCCGACGTCGATCACGGCGGGGCTCTCGCCGTCCAGTCTCAGGCTGCAGACCGCGCGGGCCCCGAGCTCGCGTTCCTCGACGGCACGCCACGCGATCGTTCGCTTTGACATCAGGTCGACGCAAGGCGTCGACGGTCGATCGGCGAGCCGCACATCGACATCGACGCGCTCGGCAGCGTGGTTGAAGACGGTCAGGTGACGATCGCCGAAGCGCTCGACGGTGACGCGCGGATCGCCCGACCACGCGTCGGTGATCGGCCGCCAGCCCGCCTCGGCGATGCGCGTGCGCAGCCGGTGCTCGCGCTCGGCAGCGCCTTGACGCTC
>CAYMRB010000234.1:0-15640 GCA_964392615.1 uncultured Planctomycetia bacterium
GCACCCGCCGCAGCCGGACCTTCACCACCTACTGGCAGCGCGGATTCGTCGGGCAGCCCGCAATCGGTACGCACCTCGCCCAACCGGACCGAGCTCTCCATGCGGAATGCGGCTGCCATCGAGCCGATCCGAGTTCCCGGGCGCTTCTACGTCTCGCCGGAGCCCGCCCCTTCCTCAACGCCTGCGGCCGAGCCGCCGCGCGAGCGCCCACCGCGACGCGAACTGCAGCGCGACGATCGCCGCGATGTGCAATGCCGTCACCACGGAGTACCCGGTGAGGTCGCGAGTCCACCACGGCCCGGTGCCATGGCGGAGCAGCTCGAGGACCTTCGCCGCGTACCACATCGGCGAGAAGAAGCCGACGCTGGCCCCCGGCCGAATCCTCCTTCCGACGAGATCGGGCACGACCGCATCCCAGACGAGCGGGGCGCCGAGGTAGAGCGCGAGCACGAGGCCGTACGCGATCGCCAGCGCCATCAGGACGCGTTTCGCGACGCACGAAGCGAACGTGCCGAGCGACGCGAGGAGGAACATGTGCACGACGAGCCCGACCGCGCCGAAGGCGAACAGCTCGAGGCCCTTCACGACTCGCGTCAACGCGCGCGAGCTGTCCGCGGCGAGACGCAGGTATCCCCCGGGCCCCTGATACCCGATGAAGAACACGACCGACAGAATGAGGAGCACCGCAAGCACCGGTCCGAGGCCGCCGTACACCGCCGCCAGGACCTTGCCCCGCACGATCGCTCCAGGCGTGAGCGACGTGCCCCGAAGCAGGTCGAGCTGCCCCTGATCGCTCTCCCTCGCGATGCCGCTCGCGGCGGAGCCCACGACGAGCAAGCCGGCGATCACGTGCGCGGTCAGGATCAGGCTGACGGACAGGTCGTCCCAGCGCAGATTGACGGCAAGGCCCACGCAGACGCCGATCGCCAGCGGCATCCAGAAGAAGCCCGCCCGATACGCGCGCCGGCCGATGAGCTCGAAGCCGATCTCGCGCAGAAACACCGGATTGGCGCACGGGAAACGACCGCGGCGCCCCCACTCGATCGCGAGGCGGGTCAACCACGCGGGCCGTCCCTTGGGGCGCTGACCCGACGCCCAGCCGTCGCGCACGGCCCGACGCCGTGCCCGACGTTCGCGACGCTCGCGCCGTTTCGACACGGGAAGATCGGCCCGACGCACCGCGACCAGCAGGTACGCGAGATGCACGGCCGCGATCAGCGTGCACCACGCGATCGACACCCACACGGGGTCGACGTCGTTGCCGCGCAGCAGGCCGGGAGCCAGTAGCTCGAGCTGCGTCATCGGAACGGAGGTGCCGACCGCGATCGCTCCGAAGTCGACGAGCCACGAGCCACCGCGTCGGAAGACGATGCCTTGCGAGAGCAAGCTCACCGTGAACAGCAACAAGAAGAACAGGCCGAAGTGCCACAAGAAAACGCGAGACGCCGCCCTCAACACGGCAGTCGTCGTCCGCTCGGACCGCGCCGATGCCGCCAAGCACGTCAGCGTCGCAGCGAGGACCGCGAGAAACGTCGTGGCGTGGCAGAGGAGGATCGCCCGCAGCGATAGTCCGCCGAGCAGGTAGAGGAGCGCCGTCGCCGGAAGGGACGCGACGAGCAGAACCACGAACAGCCCCATCGACGCGACCGCCTTCGACACGACGATCGCCATCGGCGGCAGATGCGTGCCGTACAGCAGGTCCCACGTATTGCGCTCCCGCTCGCGAGAGATCGCGCCCGCAGTCAACGCTGGCGTGACGAGCAGCGCGCCGATGACCTGTGTCAGCGAAAACGCCAGGAAGAGACCCGGCGTCCGCGCCGCGACGTCAGCGCTTCCGCGCCATGGCCACGCGAGCAGGCAGACGCCGAACGACGCCGCCACCGTCAGGACGAGAAGCCAGAACGCGCGCCGCGTGCGCAAGAGCGCGACGAGCTCGCGCTTGATGAGCGGCAGACCGATCCAGCGTGTGAGGGTCATGTGCGCTGCCCCGACACGGTCACGTGCGCTCGCCGGGCCTCATCGACAGATCCACGGCGGACTCCTGCAGGTATGGGCTCCACAGATCCACGCTCCCAAACTACCGGAATGCCCGCGCGTCCGCGAGAGCCCAGGATGAAGACGAAGCGCGGCGCACCCCCGGCTTGACTTCGACGTCATCGCTGCCGAGCCTGGACGTCATGATCACTCGACACTGCACTCCCCTGCTCCGTTCGTCGCTGCTCCTCGCCGCCTCTCTACTCGCGTGCGCCGCTTCTCTGCGCGCTGCGCCCGCCGACGCACGTCTCAATGTCGTGCTCGTCCTCGTCGACGATCTCGGCTGGATGGACCTGTCGTGCCAGGGCAGCTCGTTCTACTCGACGCCGAATATCGACCGCCTCGCCGCCGAGGGCATGCGCTTCACGGACGGCTACGCCGCGTGTGCAGTCTGCTCGCCCACGCGCGCGAGCGTGCTGACCGGGCAGTACCCGGCGCGGATCGGCATCACCGATTGGATTCGCGCTCGGTTCCAGGGCGGCAAGATCCCCGCCGACGGCAAGAACCCGTCGGGCTACATCGGCGGCCGCGGCGGCAAGCTCTCCGTGCCGCGCAATCCGCTGTGGATGGAGCACGAGCAGGTGACGATCGCCGAGGCGCTGCGCCCGGCGGGATACACGTCATGCCACATCGGCAAGTGGCACCTCGGCCCCGACGCGTACTACCCGGAGAGCCAGGGCTTCGACTTCAACCACGGCGGCTGCGACTACGGCCAACCGCCGAGCTACTTCGATCCGTACCGCAACAAGCGACTCGAGCAGGGCATCCCGACGCTGCCGCCGCGCCGCGAGGGCGAGTACCTGACGGATCGCGAGGCGGACGAGGCCGTGCGGTTCATCCGAGCCCACGCGAACAAGCCGTTTTTCCTCTACCTCGCGAACTACGCGGTGCACACGCCGATCCAGGCGAAGGCGGACGTGACGGCGAAGTACGCCGCCCGCAAGGGCGACAAGAGCCGCCAGAAGAACGCGAAGTACGCGGCGATGGTCGAGAGCGTTGACGACGCGATCGGCCGCGTCCTGGAAGCGCTCGACTCTGCGGGCATCGCCGAGCGCACGCTGATCATCTTCACGTCGGACAACGGCGGCCTCCTCGGTCCGACGCACAACGCTCCGCTGCGCTCGGGCAAGGGCTACGCGTACGAGGGCGGCATCCGCGTGCCGGTCATCGTGCGCTGGCCTGGCGTCGTGAAGCCGGGCGGGGTGTCGGACGAACCGGTGATCAGCTACGACTGGCTGCCGACCATCCTCGACGCGACCGGCGCGAAGCGGCAGCCCGATCAGGTCGTCGACGGCGTGTCGCTCGTCGAGCACCTGCGTTCGGGCGCCGCGAAGAAGCTCGATCGCGAGGCGATCTTCTGGCACTTCCCGCACTACCGCCACCGCCCCGGGCCGTACAGCATCATCCGGGAGGGTCGATACAAGCTGATCAAATTCTGGGCCGGGCCGCAGTACGAGCTTTACGACCTCGCGGCGGATCTGTCGGAGACGAAGGACCTCGCGGCCGAGAAGCCCGCGCTGGTGCGCGCGCTCGACGCGAAGCTCATGGCGCACCTCACGGCCGTCGGCGCGAAGATCCCGCGGGCAGTCGCGGCGGACGCGAGGCGCGAGTAGCGCCGTCGATCAGTACGCCGGCGGCTCCATGCCGAACTGCGTCCACTCCTCCTTCGCCGGCCCGCAGACCCCTGGCACCGCCTTGCCGGCCTGACGCAGAAGAACGGTCAACTGGCCGCGATGATGCACCTCGTGCTGGATGAGGATCGTGAGCGTGAACCCGCGCGCCCAATCCTGTCCGTACATCGTGTCGGTCTCTTCCAACGTCGCGTCGGTCCACTCGGCTCGTACCGCGGCGGCGAGCTCCGTCGACGCCGCGTCGTATGCCGCGACGATCTCCGCAGCGGTCGCCGGCGGCGGGGCCTCGTGATCGACGGACGACAGCGGCAGTCCCGTGCGCTGCATCATCTCCGGAATCGTCACGGCGACGTGCCACGCGATCTCGCGGATGGTGCGGTGGTCATCGACGACGCGCTGGTCGAGGCACGCATCATCGATCGCCGCGAGAACCCGCGCCGTGCTCTGACGCGTCTGCTCGTACGCGCGCAGGAAATCATCCACTCGACGGTACATGTTTTCATTCCTTCCCGCCGACTCGCGAAGCGTCGCCGTCCTCGGTCGAGGCGCGACCATCGGCCGCGACGATCTCGACCGCACACAGGACGGGCTCGCGGCTCGACGCGGACGCATTGAAGCCGATGCGGATCTCGCCGGCAACCTCGACGCCCCGGAACGTTCGCGTGATCGCGCGTCGCGTCCCACCCGCCTCGCGAACGATGTCGAAGTTCCGCAATACGGTCGTGCCCTGCACGGCGATCGAGAACGTCCGCTGTCCGGCGACGAGGTCGTCCGGCTCCGCGAAGTGGAGCGTCACGTCGTAGCGACGCGGCTCGGCGTCCTTCTCGACGAGCCGGAACGCGAGTTCCTTCGTGCCGCGATAGCCCGATGCGTACAGCCACGGTAGCTCGGCCGACGCAATCGGCAGATGCTCCGGCGGCTGAGAGTAGAACATCGACGCGTCGTGCCGATACGTCGGCAGCCACTTGCCGACCACGCCGTCGCGGCCGGTGCCGGGATAGGGAAGCCACAGCCTACCGCGATCGTCCTCGCGATAACCGCGCGCGCCGAGGTTGATGTACGCGTGGCGCACCGGAAACGACTCGACCGGCGCGAGCCCCCCCGCGGCGCCGAAGCTCCACGCGCGAACTCGCTCTCGCGGGTAGAGGACGATCGACGTGCGGATCGATTGGTCGCGGCACGTGCACCCCGCGCGTCCCTCTGGCGCGACGAACACGCCGCACGCCGGTGCCGCGACAAGGCCGCAGCCGAGAGACACGTTCGAGAACGACGCGAAGCCGGCGCGCGAGTCGAGGTTGCGGTACCCGATGCCGGCGCAGTTGCCGAAGAGGGCGACACCCGATCCGAGCAGATGGCTGCAGCCGATGTAGCCGCGGTGGATGTCGAGCCGCTGCAATCGCCCCGACAGCGGGTTGCGCACCATCTTCGGCGCGCCCGTCTTCAGATTCCACGCGAACGGCTCGGCCCAGATCGTGTCGCCGACGATGATCGGTCGCTTGCGGTAATTCTTGCGCCCCCCCCAAATCCACGCGCCGTCCGCAGCGCGGAACGCGTGGATCGCGCGACGGGCGAACTCGCCGGCGAGGAACTCGCGGTGCGGATGGCCGAGGCTGCCGGTGCCGTGCGCAACGACCACGCCGTCGGCTACCATGCACGCTACGGCGACGCGGCCGCTCTGGACGATCCGATCGTCGAGCGTGATATCCGTCGCGTCGAACGGCACTTCCCATACCGACGCGCCGCTTCGCGCGTCGAGCGCGACGAGCTTGCGCAGGTCGAGCGGCAGCGGCTGGCCTCGCGCATCGCGGCGCGGACGATCCGGTACGGATGCGTCGCGCGGAATCGCGTTCGCCGCTCGCTCGCGCTCGGCCTCGTCGAGCACCGCGTCGACGAAGAAGACCTTGCCCGCACCGATCGCGATGCCGTCGTGCTCGACCCGACCGATCGCGCGCCGCCAGAGCGTGCGGCCCGACTCGACGTCGATCGCGAAGAGCCCGGCGCTGAGCTTCGGGTCCGCTCGACGACGGCGTTCGTCGACGAGGGGACGGCTGCCGTACAGCACGCCGTCGACCAGGGCGATCCACCCCCAGTAGGCGTCGGCGGTGTCCCCTTCCGCGGGCGGCGGCCGGTATTCGCGCAGCGTGCGGCCTGTGGCTCGATCGAGACGATGGCAGACGCGATCGCCGACGACCGCGAACAGGCCCGATTCGTCCGCTACGAGGTTCGACGTGCCGAGCGGCAAGCCGGTTCGCGTGACGCCCGGCAGCGCGCGCTCCCAGTACCGCACGCCGTTGTAGACGTCGTACGCCATCACGAGATCGTTGCCGACCGTGTACAGCACGCCGTCGACGACGAGGGGAATCGGCGCGGCGCGATGCCGATCGACTCGTTTGCGCGGGCCGGGCTCGCCGTACCACAGGACGCCGAACGGCCCCTTGACCAGGCGATCGCCATTGGCATAAGTGTTCGCCGCGTCAGCGTAGTTGTGCGTCCAGTTCGCCGCGCCGTAGAGCTCGCCGCGCTCGATCCGCCGCCACGAGACATCATCCGTCGCGGTCCGGCTCGCGACGAGCGCGACGCCGCCGTATGGCCTCAGGACGCGCTCGATCTCCGCTGGCGGCACGGCCGACTCGGCGTCGAGAAGTCCCGACGTGTCGACGACGACGTTGAACGCGTACGGCGGATACGGCAGCGATTCGAGCCCCGCATCCCGCAGGACGCGAACGCGCGCGCCGTAGAGCCCGGCCGCCGCGAGTGCCGCGCGGGCCGCTGCGACGCGGGTGATGTCCGAATCCAGCACCTCGACCTGCAGCCGCGTCCGCCGCGCGATCTCGCGAGCGGCGCGGCCGCCGTCGACAGCGCCGATGACGAGACAGTAGCCGCGTCGGCCTCCGACGCAGCGCTCCACGGCATCGTCCGACGCCCGACGCGTCGTGTCAGTCCGTGTGCTCGGCGCGGCGACGGCGGTCGACGACGAGCGCGAGACGATGACCGGTCGGTCGATCTCCCGCGCCGCATAGCAGCGCACCGCGCCGTCGATCGTGCTGACGTAGAGTCGGCCATCCGCGGCGGCGAGCCCGCGCACACGGCTGCCGGTCACGTCGTTCCACAGCACGGCACCGCTCGCCGCATCGACGGCCACGACGCGATCTTCGCCGCCGAGATACAGCACCTCGGCGGTCCGGATCATCGCTTCGGTCGCTGCGAGAGGCGTCATCCACCGGCAGCGACGCGCGAACTTCTCGAACACGGCGCGCGACGCGGTCGGCCATCGATCCCACTTCGCCTGGCTCCACTTCAGCGGCCCTCGCTCGAGAGCGCGCACGCGCGGGTGGTCGGCGCCGAACTCGCGCACGAGGCGCGAGTGTCTGTCCATCAGATCGAGCCGCGTCGCGACGCCGAGGTCCTTGTAGAGCTTCTCGAACTCGTAGCACTCGGTGCGGGACAGCTCCGGCAATCGCGCGGCGTCGACCGCGAGCACGTGGTAGTCGGTCGCCACGTACGCGACGCCGTCCGCGAGCACCGCCTGGCGCGCGTTGAACCAATTGAAGAGGAGACCGCCTCGCTGCCCTCGGCCGTATCGATCCTTCCACGCGCGGTCGGGATCGTAGCCGAGCAGACAGGCCTGGCCGTAGACGATGTGCCGCCCGTTCCAGATCTGCGCGTACGAGCCGCCGTCGTGGTAGCGGTATTCGTGGTTGCGGCGCACCTCGGGGCGCGGTGTGGCGAACGGAATCCGACGTCCATCCACCTTGCTCCAACGCGTCGGCGGCGTGCGCGACGTCATGAAGATCGAATCGTCCGTCGCCAGCAGATCGCCCTGAGGCGACGGGCTGACCGCGCCATTGCGGTCGATTTGGCGCCGCCACAGGATCGAGCCATCGATCGGATCGAACGCGTGGAAGAACAGCCCTTCGCCCGCGAACAGGCCGCACACGAAGTAGCCGACGCCATCGTCGACGAGCACGCCGGTGCGGATCGGCCACACCGACGAGAACCGTCCATAGCCGAGCATCTGCTCCTCGGTGAGCGCGGACTCGAGCGTCCAGACGACGTCGCCGCTCGCGGCGCGCAAACACCACACGGTCCCCGAGTCGTCGCCGAGGTAGAGCCGTTCGCCTACGTGCGTCGGCGCGAGTCGCGGCGCTGCCGTCGTCGTGAAGGTCCACGCGATCCGCCCGCTCGCCGCATCGATTGCCACCACGCGGTTCTCGGCCGACGAGCAGAAGAACGCGCGACCGTCGACCGCGATGACTCGAAACGCGTCGTCATAGCTCACGTCGCTCTTGTTCTTGCGCGAGCCGTATCCGTTGACCGGCGGCGACCAGCCCGGAGCCGGCGGCGACGGCGACCGAAAGACCCACTGCAGGTGAAGCGGCGGCGAGACCTCGTCGGACGTGACGTTCGAGCGGTGGCGATCGTGCGCGAAAGTCGGCCAGTCCTCTGCGCGCGACTCGGTGACGGCCTCACCGAAGATCGCGACCGCGACGAGGCAGGCGGCTGTACCGAACCGTGGGACGAACATGATCGCGCTATCGTAGCACCGCGGATATCCTGACGCTCCCGCAGAACGAACCTGATTCCCCGAACCGGTCACCTCATGTCACGCCACTTCCGCTGCGCCACGCTCGCCGCTCTGTGTACGCTGCTCGCGCCCTGCGTCGTCGCTGCCGATGTCACCCACCGCGTCGTCGTCCAACCGATCCTCGTCTGCGACGATCACGGCAAGGAGCCCGCGAAGATCCACATCGTCGAGGAGAAGATCGACCGCGTGTACGCGGCGGCCGGTGTCGACTTCCACTTCCTCGAGCCGATCGAGTACCGCGACACCCGAGCTCGCGATGGCAAAAAGCACGTCAACGAGATCGTCGAGGCGGCGACGAAGGCCGGCCTTTTCCGCGGCCCGAAGGACGTGATCAACATGTTCTTCGTCCGCGCGATCAACGGCAAGCCGGCGCCGAACGGCCTCGCGCAGACACCCGGCTTCATCGTGTTCATCGCGATGGCCGACGGCGCGCCCATCGCGCAAGACGCGTTCGTCGTCGCCCACGAGTCGGGACACAACCTCGGCCTGGCGCATGCGGTCGACGATCCGGACGTGCCGGACGACATCTCGAATCTGATGGGCGATGGTCCGTTCGAGGAGCGCGTCGGCACTGACGGGCTCGTCGCGTCACAGATCGCGAAGGTCCGAGCGAGCCGACTCGTACGTCCGCGAATCGAGTGCCTCGACGTCGAGGCCGGACGCAGGGCGATTCTCGACGAGACGTTCGAGCCGTTCTTCTCGACTCTCCAGCGCCGCGAGATCGCGGCGATGACCGGAGCCGTCGTAGCCGGCCCGATCGAGTCCTGCCGCGAGGAAGCCCGCCGGCGATTCGCCGCGGCGGTGCGCGAGTTCTCCCCGGCGGAAGATCATGCGGTCCAGCGCGTCGTCGACGCGATTTGCGAGCGCACGCGCGACGAGTATCCACTGCTGGCGCGACAGCCGTGGACGTTCGTCAAGACCGCTGATCACCTCTGCGGCGGCTTCTCGTACACCCGCGGCCTGGCGATCGTCTTCAGCGAGCGCACGTTGAGGCGCATCTTCCACACGGTCGCCGACGCTTCGGACGACGCGATCCTGCGCACGGTCGGTCGACTGTTCGTCCACGAGCAGATGCACGTGCTCGAACGCTGCTACCCGAAGCGGTTCGCGCGGCTTCACGAGGACGTGTTCGGATTCCGACATGCAACGGTCCGGCCGCATCCGTGGATCACCGAGCGCCAGATGTCGAACCCCGACGGACTCGACGAGGGTTGGGTGATCGCTGATCCGCGCGCGAATGCGGCGAAAGGCGGGCATCTGTGGCTCCGCACGCTGCTGGCCGATGGTCGAGATGTGCCGCGCATGGGCCGCGACTTCCGGGGCGCCGCGATCGCCCTGCGCGAGCGGGACGGGGCGTTCGACGTGGTCGAGGACGGTGACGGCGCACCGAGCACGACGCCCATGGAGCAGCTTCGCGAACACCTCGAGCGGTACCCGATCCCCCGCGGTCACGATCACCCGAACGAGGTTGCCGCGTACCTGTTCGAGCGCATCTTCGTCGCGGACTGCGTAGAACCTGCCGGCAGATCGCAGCCGCCGAGCCCCGCGCAGGAGCTGGTGGACGAGTTTCGTGAGTGGTGTCGGCGCCGACTTCGTTAGACTCTTCTTCGAGAAAAGCCGCTCGACCATCCCGCAGGAGCGCCCCCCATGCTCACATGCCGCGCTGTCGCCGCTGTCCTCGCCTTCGGCGTCGTCGTCTGCATCACCGCCTGCTCGGAGACCCCGCCGGTCGCTGCCGACGCGAACACCCCGTCGAAGGCCGCGCCGCCCGCCGACAACGTGCCGGACTGGATCGCCGACGCGGTCTTCTACCAGATCTTCCCGGAGCGCTTCCGCAACGGCGATCCGTCGAACGATCCGACGCACGCGTCGCTCGAGTTCCCCGACGTGATCCCGGCCGATTCCTGGAAGGTCTCGCCGTGGACCGGAGATTGGTACGCCCGCGCGAATTGGGAGCGCGCGCTCGGCGAGCGCTTCTACGACGACGGCGTTTTCCATCGTCGCTACGGCGGCGATCTGCAGGGCGTCGTCGACAAGCTCGACTACCTGCACGATCTCGGCATCAACACGATCTACTTCAACCCGGTCTTCTGGGCGCGGTCGCTCCACAAGTACGACGGCAACACCTTCCACCACGTCGAGGTGCACTTCGGCCCCGACCCCGAGGGCGACCTCGCGCTGATGGCGACCGAGACGAGCGACCCGGCCACGTGGAAGTGGACCGCGGCCGACAAGCTCTTCCTCGAGCTCATCGAGAAGGCTCACGCGCGCGGCATCCGCGTCATCATGGACGGCGTCTTCAACCACACCGGCCGCGACTTCTTCGCGTTCGACGATCTGCGCAAGAAGCAGAAGCAGTCCGCGTACGTCGACTGGTACACCGTCACGAAGTGGGACGATCCGACGACGGAGGAAAACGAGTTCCGCTACAAGTGCTGGTGGGGAGTCGACACGCTGCCGGAGTTCGCCGACACCGCTGACGGCAAGGACCTCCACCCGGGCCCGAAGAAGTACGTGTTCGACTCGACGGTGCGCTGGATGGATCCGAACGGCGACGGCGACCCCTCTGACGGCATCGACGGCTGGCGGCTCGACGTCGCCAACGAGGTGCCGATCGCGTTCTGGACGCAGTGGAACGCGTACGTGCGCAGCCTCTATCCCGACGCGTACACCGTCACCGAGCTCTGGGACAAGGCCAGCGACTTCCTCGCGACGGGCGGCTTCTCGGCGACGATGAACTACCACGGCTTCGCGTACCCGGTGAAGGGCTTTCTGATCGACGGGGAGCTGAAGCCATCCGAGTTCGCGACGCAGGTCGAAACGCGCCGCCAGGCGTACCCGGCGCGCATGCAGTACGCGCTGCAGAACCTGATCGACGGGCACGACACCGACCGCCTCGCGTCGATGATCGTCAATGCGAAGCGACAGGAGTACGCCAACCGCGAGCGCTTCGACTTCGACGTCGGCCACCGCGCTTCGCCGCGTCACACCGACAAGTACGACGTCCGCAAGCCGAACGAACGCGAGCGGCGCATTCAGCGGCTCGTCGCGCTGTTCCAGATGACCTGGGTCGGCGCGCCGATGGTCTACTACGGCACCGAAGCCGGTATGTGGGGTGGCGACGATCCGGACGACCGCATGCCGATGGTCTGGCCCGATCTGGTCTACGACGATCAGAAGGCCGATCCGCTCGGCCGGCCGCGCGAGCCCGACACGGTGAAGTTCGACCGCGACCTGTTCGAATACTACAGGGGCGCGATCGCGCTGCGACGCAAGCACGCCGCGTTGCGGCGCGGCGGCGTGCAGATCCTCAGCCGAGACGACGACGCGGGGACGCTCGTCTTCGCTCGCTTCGCCGCGGGAGACGTCTCGGACCTCGTCGTCGCGATCAATCGCAGCGACGACGCGCGGACCGTGGAGATTCCGGCGATCGGCAGGCCGTTCGGAGCTCTCGCTCTCGCCGAGCCGATCTTCGTCTCGTCAGGCGACGTCGATGCGCTCGCCGTCCCGCCGACGGCGACCAAGGTGCAAGTCCCGGCGCTGACGGGCGCCGTGTTCGCGATTCGCTTCCGGAACCCGTGACGCGGAGGACGAGCTCGTGAGAGCGCACGCGGTCGGTGAGAGAGGCGTCCGGCATGTCGCGCGTCTGCTGCTGCTCGCCGCGGCGCTGATCCCGATTTCGTGCCACGACTCCGACGACCGGCTCACCGTCACCGTCTGGCACCAGATGCCATCGAAGCTGCGTGCGCTGCTCGAAGAGCAGATCGCGCTCTTCGAAGCGCAGCATCCCGATGTTCAAGTTCGCGCGCTCTACAAGGAGACCGAGGAGCTGCGCAGCGGCTACCAGGCCGCGGTGCTCGCCGGCATCGGCCCCGACCTCGTCTACGGTCCATCCGACGTGCTCGACCCGTACCACAAGATGGGCATCGTGCGCGACATGAGCCCGTGGTTCGGACCCGACGAGCGCTCACGGTATGTCGACGGTGCGCTGACGTCGCTTCCTGCGCGCGACGGCAGCGGGCGATCCGAGCTGTTGCAGGTCGGCGATCGCGTCGGCAATCACCTCGCGCTCGTCTACAACCGCGCATACATCGACGAGCCGCCGCAGACGACCGACGATCTCGTCCGTCTCGCCATCGAGAACACGGTCGACACGGATGGCGACGGGCGCATCGACCGCTACGGCCTCGTCTGGAACTACACGGAGCCATTCTTCCTGATCCCGTTCCTGACCGGGCACGGCGCGTGGCCGCTGCTCGAGGAAAGCTCGGGAGACGGAAACGTCACGACCGTGCCGAATCTCGACCGCCCGGAGGTCGTCGCCGCACTGCGCTTCGTCCTCGCCCTGCGCGACGAACATCGCGTCGTGCCGGCGAATTGCGACTACGAGGCCGCGGACTCGCTGTTCAAGACCGGCAAAGCGGCGATGATCATCAACGGCGACTGGGAGTGGGGATCGTATCTCGCGCTCGAAGGGCTCGATGCGGCGATCGCCCCGCTGCCGACGGTCGCGGCGACCGGCACGCCGATGGGCCCGATGGTCGCGCCGATGGGCTACTCGCTCAACCCGAGCTCCGAGTCGCCCGTCGCGGAGACGGCGATCGAGCTCGTGAAGTTCCTGACGTCACCCGAGGTCGAACGTCGCTTCATGGAGAAGCTCCGCACGCTGCCCTCGCGCCGCGAGCTTCTCGACGATCCGCTGCTGAAGAGCGATCCGACGCTTGCGGCTTCGGCCGTGCAGATCCAGAACGGCGTCCCGATGCCCGTCGTCGCCGAGTTGCGCGCCTTCTGGGACGGCACGCGGCCGCACTACCAGGCGCTCGTCAACGGCAGCGTGACGCCGGAGGAAGCCGCGGCTCAGATGCAGCGCGACACCCTCGCGAAGATCGAGCTGATGAACCAGGAGCTTCATCCCGGACCGACGGCGATCGTCGTGCAGGCGCTCGGCGTCGCGCTTCTGATCGCGTTCGCCGTCTGGCAGCGGCGCAGCGTCGGCCGCTTTCTGCGCGACTGGCGTCGCAATCGCCTGGCGTACCTCTTCGTGCTGCCGTCGCTCGCACTTCTCTTCGTGACAATCGTCTTCCCGTTCTTCTACAACGTCGTGCTGTCGCTCTCGAACATGTCGCTCCTGAACTTCCGGGACTGGCAGGTCGTCGGGCTCGACAACTACGCCGAGGTGTTCCAGGAGACGCAGTTCCTGCCGGTCCTGCTGAAGACGATCGTCTGGACCGCGGTCAACGTGTTCTTCCACGTGTCGATCGGCCTGCTGCTCGCGGTCGCGATCAACGGCCCCGTGTTCGGCAAGAGCGTTTACCGCATCCTCCTGATCATCCCGTGGGCCGTGCCGGCCTACATCACGGCGCTGACGTGGCGCGGCATGTTCGACTACGAGTACGGCGCGGTCAACCTGATGATCACCGAGTACCTGTCGATGCCCATGGTCAACTGGCTCGGCGAGCCGTTCGAAGCGTTCAGCGCGTGCATCCTGACGAACGTCTGGCTCGGCTTCCCGTTCATGATGGTCATCGCGCTCGGCGGCATGCAGGGCATCCCGCGCGAGCTCTACGAGGCCGCGCGCGTCGACGGCGCGTCTCGCCCGTCGCAGTTCTTCCACATCACGCTGCCGCTCCTGAAGCCGGTGCTCGTGCCCGCGGTGACTCTCGGTGCGATCTGGACGTTCAACAACCTGAACGTCGTGTGGCTCGTGTCGAACGGCGGCGAGCCGTCGGACAAGACGCACATCCTGGTGTCGTACGTCTACAAGGCGGTCTTCAACATGTACCGCTACGGATACGGCGCCGCGCTGTCGATGGTGATCTTCTTCATCCTGCTGGCATTCTCGCTCGTGTTCCTGCGACGCACGCGGGCGACGGGGAGCGCGTACTGATCCCATGAAGGAGCCCCGCGCGATCACGCTCGTTCGCCATCTGGTGCTCATCGCCTTCGTGGCGATCTCGCTCTATCCGGTCCTCAACGTGTTCTCGATCTCGCTGCGACCGGACAATCGACTGCGGTCGACCGACCTGTCGATCATCCCGGAGGGCTGGAGCTTCGACTCGTACGTCGAGCTCTTCACCGAGCAGCCGTTCCTGACGTGGCTCGGCAACTCGCTGCTCGTATCGGGCCTCGTGACGTTGACCGGCGTCGCGCTCGCGTCGATCGGGGGCTACGCGTTCAGCCGCTTCCGGTTCGTCGGACGGTCGACGAGCATGGTCGCGATCCTGACGACGCAGATGTTTCCGGCAACGATGCTGCTCCTGCCGCTCTACATCCTCATTGCAAAGCTGCATCTCGTGAACACGTTCCTCGGCCTTCTGGTGTTCTACACGGCGACCGCCCTGCCGTTCTGCGTCTGGCAGATGAAGGGGTTCTACGACACGATTCCGCCGTCGCTCGAGGAGGCCGCGCGCATCGACGGCTGCACTCGCTTCCAGGCGTTCACGCGGGTCGTGTTGCCGCTGGCGGTGCCGGGGCTCGTCATCACGGCGTTGTTCAGCTTCATGACGGCTTGGTCGGAGTACATCGTCGCCGCGCAGGTGCTGCAGGACCGCGAGATGTTCACGCTGCCGCTCGGTCTCAAGAGCTTCCAGGCGAGCCTGTCGACGCAGTGGGGCCTGTACGCGGCCGCGTCGGTGCTGGTGAGCATTCCGGTCGTCGTCGTGTTCCTGTGTCTGAGCCGCTATCTCGTGTCGGGGCTGACGCTGGGCTCGGTCAAAGAGTGAGCCTCGCCGCTTGCGGTGGCCGCAGGCGACGAGGCTCGAGAGAGACGAAGGGTCCGCGAAACCGCGCAGCGGAGTTGAGCCGCCGCGACCTTGCACGTGGCGGTGGAACCGAGTGGCCGCGAGCGGTCGGCTCCAACTCCGCCGGCATGGGCTGCCGAGCTGCCGTCGGTGGCTGCGGCGGGCGCGGCCAGCCCATGCCCTTACTCGAGCGCCAGCGTGGCCATGAAGTGCTGCCACGGACAGGCCGCTCCGGCCGGGTTGCTCCTTCGCGCCGGATCGCCCGCCACGACCGTCCACTGATAGTGGCCGACGTCAGCCAGGCCATGCTGGCGTTGGAACGTGAAGCCGTTGCGCTCCGGAGCGTAGCCGCGGAACACGGTCTGCCAGCTTCGCGTCGTGGCGTTCCAACGGTTGATGTGAACCCAGAACGCCAAGGCGTCACCGTCCGGGTCCCCGTTGTCGCGCCAGCTCAGCCGCACCGACGGAACGCGCTGGCCGGGATTCGAGATGACCGGCGGATTCCAGGCGTTCGCCGGGCCGAGCGGGGTCGGAGCGTTCGGCGGTCGATTCACGCCGCCACCGCCACCGCCACCGCCACCGCCACCGCCACCGCCACCGCCACCTCCACCGCCACCGCCACCTCCACTGCCGCCACCTCCACTGCCGCC
>CAYMRB010000235.1:0-11029 GCA_964392615.1 uncultured Planctomycetia bacterium
ACGGCGAGCTCGGGGGGGCGCGGATCGCCGTAGCCAACGGCGACGCCGATCCGATCATGGTCCGCGGGATCGAGATTCCGGGGCAGCTCCCGGAACGCCGCAATTGGGTCGTGTCGCGATCCGGCAGGCTGCGATACGAAAAACGCCACCGCCGCTGGGAATGGGATCCGCGCGGTCGCGACGAGACGCCCGCGTCGTTCGTGCGCGGCCTGATTTTTCCGGGCGAGGCGCTCGAGGTCGACCGCTGGCTGCGCATCCGCGGGCCGACTCACGATATCGTCCTTCTGTATAGCTCGATCCCGGCCGTGCACTTCCACGATCTCGTCTACCTGCCGCGCGAACGCCCCGGCACCGGGAACCGCGTCGTGTTCGAGCGCGCGAGCGTCAGCGCGCAGGGTCGTTACCGTCGGCTTCGTGCGGGCACCGAGGAGCGTGTCGTCGTCGTCGACCGAGCGCTCGAGTTCGGCGTCGTGCGGCGGAGCTTCTCGGTCGACACGCCGTGGGCCGGCGATGATCCGACCCCGGGCGTCATCAACGCGCTGCGCAGCGTCGAGGGATTCGGTGACGTCAGCGGCGAGGTCTCGCAGTGGACGTCCGGCGCGGCGTGGCTTGTACGCGATCCGCGCGACGGCGGCGTGCGCGTTCTGCCCGAGACCGGTGATGTCGAGTCGTTCTGGGACGTCGACTTCACCGTATTCGATCTCGCCGACGCCGCGGCGATCACGGGCGAGGGGCTCCTCGTCGAAGCGATCGCGAGCACGACCGAGCCGCCGGACGATCTCCCGCTCGAGGGCGAATCGCCGGACGATCTCCCGCTCGAGGGCGAATCGCCGGACGATCTCCCGCTCGAGAGCATCGAGGACGAGGACGCCGCGGCAGACCCCTGGATCGAGGCAGTGCCCGAGCCCGCCGAGCTCGTGTCGATTCCGCCCGGCGAGCTGCTCGAGGTGCTGCGCGCGGCGCAGGCCGTGCGCCTGCGCGTCGATTGGGTCGACCCGTTCGCCGAGGAGCGCGTTCCCTGTTTGCGCGTTCCCCGTGTGCGCCTGCGCGCTCGTTGACGCGCCTACGAGCCAGCGTCCTTCTTGAGCCGGCCGATCTCCTCGCGCAGCCGCGCGAGCTCCGCCTCCGCAGCGTCGGCGCGGGCGCGCTCCTCGTTGGCGCGGGCAAGCTCCTCGGCTACACGCCCGTGCAACTCGGCGGGGATCGGCAGTAGCTCCCGCACCTGCGGATCGAACCAGCGGAGCGACCTGTCGCGCGCGTGGAGCTCGAGCCCCGTCACCGCGCTCGGGAGGACAGCCACGCCGTCGTCCGTCACCGTCGGCTCGACCGCCAGCAGCTCGCCGCCCTCGAGTCGGAATCCCCGCAGGCCCCGGAAGAACGGCTCGCCCGGAGCGTCGTCCGAGACGATCTCGGGGTCGAAGTCCGGATCGAAGAGATAGTACTCGAGCACGCCGAAGCTCGCGTAAATCGCGCGCTTGCGACCGAGATCTTCGATGTGGGTCGAGCGCGAGCTCAGCTCGATGACGAGCTCTGGCGCGCGCGGCTCGTTCCACACCTGGTAGATGCGGCGCTTCCTCTTCTCGACGCCGCGGACGACGAAGACGTCCGGAGCGACGACCATGCGCGGGTTGCCATTCTCGAAGTAGACGAACAGGTTGCCGCTGACGTAGACGTCCGGCACCGATCGATAGTGCTGCTGCAGAGCGACGATCAAGTCGGCCATCAGATCCCGGTGCAGATCGGTCTCAGCCATGGGCTGGCCGTCCGATTCCGGGTAGTGAACCTGCGGTTCGCGGGGCTGCAGCATGACCTTCCTCTCGGCTTGGGTCGATGCGGATGGATTGACGTTCACCGCGCACATTGTACCTCGCTTTCCGAGCGAATAGCACGCGGCCGAGACCGGGGGAGGCAGGCTCTCGAGAGTATAGCGTCGGTTGCCCGCGCTACGAATGTGAGCGCCGAGATTCCGTCGGCGAAGCGGCTCAGTCTCCGTCCGCAGGCACCGGCGGCAGGTCGGCGTAGCTCATGTGGATCCACTGCGGCTCGCCACCCTGCGGGAACAGCAGGATGAGCAGGCTGTCGTGGACCCTGCCGAGCAACGCCGCGTCGGGCATGCCGAGCTCGGTCAGGATGCCGGGAATCGTCCAGCTGTGGTGGCACATGACGGCCGTCGCGCCGACGGGGATCGCGCGGATCGCGGCGACGCCCTCGGCGACCGGATCGATCGGCGGATCTGCATCGGGGTTCAAGGCCGGCGTCAGGGTCTGGATCATCTCCGGCGGATCCTCGAGACGATCGATCCACGGCTGCACCGTCTGCTGCGTGCGGATCTGATCGCTGGTGATGATCTGGCACGGGTCGAGCGACTCGAGAATCTGACCGAGCATCTCCGCGCGCACGCGGCCCGCCGGAGCCAGTACGGCTTCCGCGCCGCCGGGTTCCCTCTCGGCATGCCGTGTCAGGATCACCGTCGTCACGGGGCCCGGTCGCGGTTCGACGGGCGCCGGGCCACCGACGAACAGGTGATTCAGCAGGTAGATCGGATCGTTGATGTTGAGCCGGCGATCCCCATCGACGTCACCGGCGATCGGCAGCGGCGGCGCTGGCTCCGGACAGGTGACGGCATGGGCCGACTCCACCGGGTCGTGAAGATACTCCGACAGCGCGAAACCGCTCGCGAACACGGCAAGGAGGACTGCGAGCTTCCTCATGTCGATGCCTGCTATCCGATAGTCCGATGCGAAAACCCCGTAGACCTCTCGACGCATTCCCACCCGACGATTCTACGGCCGGACGCCGTCGTACTAAGCGGTTTTCGCCCCCCGTTCGTGTGGGTTGGTCCTTTTTTCGTGGAATCGATCCTCGCCGTTGGCTTTCATCCGCTCGGCGCCGGCTCGACTTCCACAGCGCCGCCGCCCCCCGTTCCCCCGCGCGAGAATCTTCGAGGAGGAAGACGTGTCCACCATGCGCTCGTTCCGCTCAGTCGTCGTCGCTTGCTCTCTGTCGTTGGCGCTCCTCACGGCGGCGTCGGCGTCCCTCTCCCCGTGCCGCGCCGATGAGCCCGCCGTTCAGCACCTCGTGCTGTTCAAGTTCAAGGACGACGTCGAGTGGGCGAAGCTGCGGACGATCCTCGACGAGTTCGCAGAGTTGCCGAGCCGCATCCCGGGGATCACCGGATTCCAGTGGGGGACGAACAATAGCCCCGAGCCGTTCGCCGCCGGTTTGACGCACGGCTTCATCGTCACGTTCGAGAACGCGGCCGCGCGGGATACGTATGTCACGCACGCCGCGCACGTCGCGTTCGTCGATCTCGTCAAGCCGACTCTCGACGACGTGTTCGTGCTCGATTTCCCGGTCGCGAAGACACCGCCGGCCGCCGAGCCGGGCCGCACGCACCACCTCGTGTTCTTCAAGTTCAAGGACGGTACGCCTGAGGCGAAGATCGACGAGGTCAACACCGCGTTCGCGGCGCTCGAGGGCAAGATCTCCGGCCTGCTGCGTTACCAGGCCGGCGTGAACAACAGCCCGGAAGGGCTGACCCGCGGCTACACGCACGGCTACCTGTTGACGTTCGTCAACGACCGCGCTCGCGACGATTATCTGCCGCACCCGGCCCACAAGGAATTCGGCAAGGTCGTCAGCGGCGCGATCGAGACACCGATCGTCCTCGACTTCACGGTGCGACCGGCCGCGCAGCACCTGTTCGTCACGCACGGCCTCGAGCCGTTCCGCGTCTACCAACGCGGCGATGACGACACGGCAACGATCCGCTTCGCGGGCATCGCGCGCGACGAGGGGCCGATCGAGGCGCGATTGCGCTCGGGGCGCCGCACGGTGGCGAACTTCGATTGGAAGGTCGTCGGCAAAGCGGTGCGGGGCGCGTTCGAGGCGGCGATCGAGGGAATTCCCCCGGGCGGTGAGTACACGGTCGAGGTGCGCCAACGCGACGCGCTCGGCAACGTTCTGGCGCACACCGAGGTGGCCGACATCCTCGTTGGCGACCTGTGGATTCTCGCCGGCCAGTCGAACATGCAGGGCGTCGGCAACCTCGTCGACCTCGAGGAGCCGGATCCGCGCGTCCACTGCTTCACGATGGCGCATCGCTGGGAGCTCGCGAAGGAGCCGCTCCACTGGCTCTCCGAGTCGCCGGATCCCGTGCACAGCGGCCGCTACTTCCGCGGCGCGAAGAACGAAGCGGATCGCCGCGGCGTGCGGGCCGGGCAGCGCAGCTCGCGCACCAAGGGCGCGGGGCTCGGCCTCGCGTTCGCGAAGGAGCTCGTGCGCCGGACCGGCGTACCGGTCGGGCTGATCGCTTCGGCCCATGGCGGCACGTCCATGGAGCAGTGGAACCCGGCGCGTCGCGACGAGGGCGGCGCATCGCTGTACGGGTCGATGTTCAAGCAGGTCCGCGCGGCCGGCGGCAAGGTGAAGGGCGTGCTGTGGTATCAGGGCGAGTCCGACGCCAACTCCGGCGCTGCGCCGCTGTTCGCCGAGCGCTTCAAGGGGCTCGTCGCGGCGTACCGCCAGGACCTCGAGTCGCCCGAGCTGCCGTTCTACTACGTGCAGATCGGCGCGTTCGTGCATGGCCGCGAATCCGGGCCCTGGGACCGGATTCAGGACCTGCAGCGGCTCGCGGAGACGCAGATCCCGCACACAGCGATGATCTCGGTCATCGACTTGCCACTCGACGATCTGATCCACGTCGGCACGAGCGGGCTCAAGCGCGCCGGCAAGCGTCTCGCGAAGATCGCCCACAAGGAGCTGTTCGGCGCGCCGGATATCGAGCGTGGTCCAAGGCTCGTGAGCGTCAAGGCCGCGCCCGGCGATCTCGTGCTGCGCGTCGAGTACGCCGAGGTCAACGGTGGACTGCTGCCGCGCGAGAAGGTCGAGGGCTTCAGCATCCGCACGAAGGACGGCACGGCCCAGCCGCTGATCTACAAGGCGTTCGTCGACCCGGCCGCGACCAACGTCGTCGTCCTGGAGCTCCGAGCGCCACCGTCCGACGGGTACCTGTGGTACGGCGCGGGCCTCGCGCCCGTGTGCAACCTCGTCGACGCGGAGGACATGGCCGCGCCCGTGTTCGGTCCGGTCGCGATCGAGCGCTGACAGGCGTTGACGATCCGGTGCCGCGCTCCTCGTGCGATCGAGGCGCGCGGCATTGAGTCAACCCGTGACGCCGTAGAGCTTGCGGCCGACCGGACCGTCAAACGCGCGCGTCGTCTTGAAGCGCTCGTGCTCGCCCGCGAGGGCGACCTCCTTCGCGCGCTCGAGAATGGCGGTCTTCTCGTCGGCGGTCATCGGCTTCAAGGTGCGCGCGAGCTCGAGATTGCTGCGCAGGAAGCGCAGCGATTGCATGCCGCTGACGATCGTCGCGACCGGTAGCGCGGTCGCATAGCGCCAGCACTCCTCGACCGTCGCGATGCCGGCGCGGACGATCTCGCCGCTCGCGCGCGTCTTCATCGCGAGGGGCGCGATGCCGCGCTTGACGAGTACCGGGAGCACCCACTTCTCGAAGCTCTTGAACGAGCCGTCGAGGATGCTGAGCGGCATCAGCACGGCATCCCACGGATAGCCGTACGCGAGCATCTTCAGGTGGATCTGCGGGTCCTTGTGTCCGGTGAATCCGATGTAGCGGACCTTGCCCTGCTTGCGGGCGAGGTCGGCTGCCTCGATGCCGCCCGCCGGTCGCGAAGATGCGGTCCGGATCCTCGTCGTACACGCACTCGTGGAACATCCACAGGTCGATCGTGTCGGTCTTCAATCGGCGCAGGCTGTCCTCGAGGTGCTCCATCGCCGTCTTCTTGTCGCGGCCGTGGTGCTTCGTCATGACGAAGACCTTGTCGCGGCGGTCGTGGATCGCTTTGCCGGCGCGCTCCTCGCTGCGGCCCTTGTGGTACTCCCACGCGTTGTCGAGGAAGTTGACCCCTCCGTCGATCGCCTCGTGGATGATGCGAATCGCCTCGGACTCCGCGCACATGCCGATGTGATACCCGCCGACGCCGAGCAGCGAGAGCTTCTCGTCCGTCTTGCCGAAGCGGCGGTACGGCATGCCGTTCTTCGGCTCCGCGGCGGGAAGCTCGCCGCCGAGGCCGGCGGCGAGGGATGCGCCGGCAATCCCGGCAGCGGACACATGGAGAAACTGGCGGCGGGTCTTCTTGGGATCCATCGGTACCTCCCTCGAACTCGCGATCGGCGTGGAACTCGTGTCTCGACCCATCCAGCATGACCGGTCGTCGACGCGGCGGCAAGAGGAGCAGAGCGGCATCGCTGACAAATCACGCCGTTCGCCCTATCATGCCGTTTCGACCAACCGAGGCACCGACACGACATGACCATCCGACCTGTACTCATCGCTGGCCAATGGCGGCCGGCGGATTCGACGAGCGCGTTTCGCGCGACGAACCCGGCGACTGGCGCGGCGATCGGCGACGAGTATCCCGTCAGCAGCCGGGCGGATATCGAGGCCGCTCTCGCCGCGGGCCACGCCGCCGCGATGGAGCTCATCGACCTTCCGGCGGCACAGCGCGCGGACTTCCTCGATCGATACGCCGCGCGGATCGACGCGCGCGCCGACGAGATTTCCGCCTGTGCGGGCGAGGAGACCGCGCTGCCGGTCGCCCCGCGACTGAAGGACATCGAGTTGCCGAGAACGACGGGGCAGCTCCGCCAGGCGGCTGCCGCGGCGCGCGATGGATCGTGGGTCGAGGCGACGATCGACACGCAGACCGGCATCCGTTCGTGTCTCGGACCGCTCGGCGGTCCGGTGGCGGTATTCGGGCCGAACAACTTCCCGCTCGCGTTCAACGGCGTGTCGGGCGGCGACTTCGCGGCCGCGATCGCTGCCGGTAACCCGGTGATCGCGAAAGCGCACACGAGCCATCCGACAACGTCGCGACTTCTCGCGGAAGAGGCCGCACTCGCGGTCGCGGAGGCGGGATTGCCGGCTGCAACGGTGCAGATGCTCTATCGGACGAGTCATGCCGACGGATGCGTCTTCGTGTCGCACCCCCTGATCGGCGCCACCGGCTACACCGGCTCGCGCAGTGCCGGGCTGGTCATCAAGGAAGCTGCCGATCGCGTCGGCAAGCCGATCTACCTCGAGCTCTCGAGCATCAATCCCGTGTACGTCCTGCCGGGCGCTCTCGCCGAACGCGCGAGCGAGATCGCCGCGGAGTACGTGACATCGGCGCTGATGGGAGCCGGGCAGTTCTGCACGAATCCCGGCCTCGTCGTCGTCGTCGCTGGCGAGGAGAGCGAAGCGTTCATCGACGAGATTCGCGCGAAGTTCGCCGCCGCCTCCCCCGGCACGCTTCTCGGCACCGCAGTCCTGAGCAGTCTGGACGAGGCCGTCACGGCCCTGCGCGCTGACGGAGCCGAGGTCCTCACCGGGGGCGAACGGGTCGACGGCGACGCCTGTCGTTACACGAACACGTTGCTGCGTGCGAGCGGCGCCGCGTTCCTCGGCAACCCCGCCGGGTTCCAGCGCGAGGCATTCGGCAACGCGGGGCTCGTCGTCGTGGCGGAGACGGAGGCCGCCCTCGTCGACATCACCGCGGCCTTCGAAGGCAACCTGACGGGCGCGCTGTACACGCACTCCGGTGGCGACGACGACGCGCTTCACGACGCGATCGTTCGTCCTCTCAGGCGGCGCGTCGGTCGCCTTCTGAACGACAAGATGCCGACCGGTGTCGCCGTGTGCGGCGCGATGAATCACGGTGGACCGTTTCCGGCGACCGGGCACCCGGGTTTCACGGCCGTCGGCATCCCCGCATCGTTGCGCCGATTCGCCATGCTCGAGAGCTGGGACAACGTCCGCGAAGCGCGTCTGCCGGCGGTTCTGCGCGATCGCAATCCGGACGGCGCGGTCTGGCGCCGAATCGATGGCGAGTGGACGCGGAGCGACGTTTCGGCCTGACGGCTCGAACGCGTCGCGCGAATCGCCGCTCTGCAACCGGCTCTCGGCCCTCGCGGGGGGTCACTCCTTCGGGGGTCGCACGCGCATTTCGCTTCAATTCGGGGGCCACGATCGAGTATGGTTCCATCGTGAGTGAGTAGGGATAGGTACGCAGGAAGGGGGAGTCTTGCGGCGGTCGACAGCAGGTCGGATACTGCGATCGCGGTAGTGTCTTGCCGACGCCGATGTCGGTGACGAGGCTTCGAAGAATGAGCGCTGGCGCCCTGAATGTAGTGGTGCACGACGAGGTGGGAGGCGAGACACGCTCGTATCAGCTCAAGCGCGTCGTCGAGGGCACCGTCGATCAGTTCCTGCGCGTTCTCGCCCGTCGGCTGCCGGCTCTCGCCGGAGTGGACCTCGAAGTCGAAGCGGCTGACTCCGAGATCGGATCACGAGTCTCGCTGGACTTGCGGAGTCCTCTCGGGGAAGCGATCGACGCGTTGGCGTTCGACGACCCGACACACCTCTTCGTGCGTCGCCGCCGGCCGCCGACCGACGCGAGCGTCGCATCGCAGCAGGCCCGCCGTCTCGCGGCCCTCGTCCCGAGCGCGCCCGATCGATACCGCGACAAGAACGAGCGCGTTTTGCGTGGCATCGAAGACGGTGCGAGCGGCTTCGCAGCTCTCGGTCCTCTCCTCGTCAACTGGTGCGACGACGATCTCGAGTGCTTCGACGACAACGAGCAGCGCACTCTCGCCAGCGCCGTCGAGTGGTTCGTAGCGGCGGCCGCCGACGAGCCCGTGCAGGCGGCTTACTGCGCGGTGCTAGCGACGTCGCACGTCCCGACTCTTCTGTCGTGGGACGGCGAGGCATTCGTCTCGGCATTGACTCGCGTGCTGGCCCTGTTGAAGGCGAACGTGCGCGGCGGCGAGGGCACGGCGCACATTCAGCGTGCGCTGCAGCGCTTGCGCTTGTTCGACGGTTTGCCGGAGCTGGTGAGCGCGAAGATCGATCGCGCTCTCGAGACGCTCTGGCAGAGCGACAGGAGTGTCGACGCAAGTGCAGCCGCGACCGGAACGACACCGGACGAGCTGAAGCCCGCGAGCGAGCCTGCGGATCCTGCCGCCGCCGCCGAAGCGCAGCGAGAGCTCGCCGAAGCGGCCGCGCCGTTGCCGGGTGGCGCGTCCGGGGTGGCGCTTCTCGTCGACCTCGAGAACCTCGTGTACGGCCTCCGCGACGAGTACGGCGATGGCTCGCTATCGTCTCGGGTCGACTTCGAGTCGTTGCAGCGGTTTGCGAGCAGCTTCGGCGGCGTACGCGTCTTCAACGCGTACGCGGACTGGAAGTATCGCGTCATCAACCAGTTTCAACGCGACCTGTACGACCGTGGTGCCGAGCTCGTCCACGTGCTCGGGCGCGGGCGAAAGAACGCCGCGGATCTGCGCATGGCCGTCGACATGACGGAGATGCTGTGGACCTTGCCGCAAGTCGACGTGTACGTGATCGTCTCCGGCGACCGCGACTTCGTCGAAATCATCAAGCGGCTGCGCCGGCACGGCAAGAAGGTCGTCGGAGTCGCCAACAACCACTCGGTGAGCCCCGAGTTCATGGCGCTGTTCGATCGCTTCGTGAGCTATCGGGCGATCGTCGCTCCCGGCATCGGCTGGGCGCCTCGCGCGTCGTCGCGAGCGACGGCCGCGGGTGGTGGCCCCGGCGTTGATTCGGTGGACGACCCGCCCGCCGCGGACGGCGAAGCGCCGGATGGGCCGACGCGGTTCGACACCCTGCGCGAGGCGGTTCGGCGGCTTGTCGTGACGCAGGGCGCGCGCGGGCTGAAGGGAGCGCGGGTCAAGCCGCTGCTGCGGGAGACGTTCGACCCCGACTTCCACGAGCGCGACTTCGGGGCGCATAGCCTGCTGTCGTTGCTCGAGCGCATGCCGGACGTCGCTCGCGTCGTGTCGCCGCCCGGCGGCGGGGACGTCCTGCTCCTGCCGGTGACGGGTCTGCAGGACGCGGAGAGCGCGGAGGCCGGGTGTCCGCAGGTGGCGGACGATCCGCTGCGCACGCTGATGACCCACGCGCGGCTCAGCCAGTTTCGGTTCGAGCCCGACGCGTCCCGCCGGCGCGCGATCCTCGAGCTGATCCACCGCGAGCTGTGCGCCACCGACACCTTCACGTGGGAGGACGTCGGCGAGCACAGCACCGAGGCGCGCGAGCGGCTGGGCGTATCGGCAACCATGCTGTCGAAATACCAGACCGTGCTATATCATGCCGGGGTGTTCCGGTTCGTGGAGGACGATCCCGCCAGCGCGGAGCCGCCTCCCGAGCGCGACGCCGGCGTGCCGGTCCGACAGCGTCGAGCGTTGCTCGTAACCGATTACCGGAATCTGGACGACTTCACGCGCGCCTACGAAGAGGCGATGGTCAACAAGGCCGTCCGCCGGCTCGGACGACCGATCTCGACTGATGAAGTCAGGCTTCTTCTCGGTTTTGTCGAAGAAGAGGCGAGTAATCGATGGGAGTACTGCGGCGAATTAGCGGCGCGGGCACAAGGGGACCGGGAGATCTCGGAACGCTGATCCACCTCCATCGGGGGGCTAGTGGCGTACGGACCCGATGAACGGACCCCACAACGAAGACGCAGGAGCTTCGCGACTCGACGCAAATCTCGTGGGACCGGTCGTGTCCCGCGTGTCGCACCGACTCAACAACCTGGCGACGACGGTCCAGGCCGGCGCGCAGTGCCTCGCCCCGCGCGTGGGCGACGAGGAGGGGCGCACGATCCTCGCCCAGATCGAGGCCGCGGGCGCCGACGTCAGCGGGATCACGGCGGTCCTTCGAACGCTGTCAGGCTACGCCGGCACGGACGAACCGATCGACTTCGCGGCCGTCGTCGACGAGGTGGTGGCCGCGCTGCACCTGTTCTGTCCGGCGGGTGTCGAAGTGCTGCGTCGCGACGGTCCGCAGGCCACGGCGGACGCGGCCGTCGCGGTCGGCGGTGGCATGAGCGCGGACTCGCTCCTCGTGCTGGTGCTGCGCCTGACGGTCGGGGCTTGGAATCGGCTGAGCGCGTCGGGCCGTATCGAGTTCGAGGGCCCCGTGGCAGAGCCGTCGGAGGACGGCTCGCGCGCTGTG
>CAYMRB010000235.1:11039-15606 GCA_964392615.1 uncultured Planctomycetia bacterium
GGGGGGGGGGGGGCGTGCGGGGGGGGGGTGGTAAGGGGGGGCGCGGGGCGGGCGGTATCGAGAGCGCGGGCCCGGGGGCGGTGCGGGCGGCGGACGGCTCGCGCGCTGTGCTCTCGATCGACTATTTCCCCGGCGCGCGGCAAGCGGCCGGGTCCGAGCTCGAGATCGCGTGTGAGTTGCCAGGGCCGCGAAAAGCGGACGCGGGAGCCGTCGCGCGGTCTGTCGCGGCACTGGGTGGGGAGATCGAGCTCACGACCGACCAGGACGACGGCTGGAGCGCACGGCTCACCTTTCCTCAGGTCGAGCCGAGGCCGGAGGAGCCCACCGTCGCCGCTTCGTCGGGCTCGGCGAAGGGGAGGACCATTCTTGTCGTGGACGACGACCGGCAGGTCCGCGCCGTCATCGCATCGATCCTCAGCATGATGGGCTACACCGTGCTGCAGGCCGTCGATTGCGACGAGGCCGAGGGCATCTGTTTAGGAGCAGAACGCCTGGATCTCGTGGTCTTCGATCTCGATCTGCCGAAGAAGGACGGAATCCACTGCTTGAACGAAGTTCGTCGTCGCAATCCCGATCTGCAGGCCGTGCTGACCAGCGGTCTTCAAGAGGGGCCCGCGCTAGCGGAGAAGGTGCCGGGGGCGGTATTCCTCGAGAAACCCTTCAGGGCCACCGATCTGCGTCGGACGGTCGAAGAGGCGTTCGCGAAGGGAGATCCACGGACGCGGCCAGCGACGGAGACATCGCGATGAAGGAAGTTCGCGTTCTTCTCGTCGACGATCACGCGCTCGTGCGCGATTCGCTGTCGACTCGACTGGCGCAGGAATCAGGGATCGTCGTGGTCGCCACGACCGCGACCGCGGATGAAGCCGTGGCAGAGGCGCGGCGCCAGAGTCCCGACGTCGTCGTCATGGACATCGATATGCCCGGCATGAGCTGCTTCGACGCAGCGACGAGGATCATGGCACGGTCCTCGGATGTCCGAGTGCTCTTCCTCAGCGCGTACACGAGCGACCGCTACATCGAAGAGGCGCTGCGCGTCGGTGGCCTCGGATACCTGACGAAGGCCGAGCCGCCAGCCAACGTGATCGAGGCGATCCGGGCGGTCGCTTCGGGTCAGGTTTGGTTCTCCGCGGAAATCCTGTCGCGGCTGGTCTCCGAGGGCGATCGAGTCCGGCTCGCGACGAGCGGTCGATCGCGCACGGCGACGCTGACGCCGCGCGAGATGGAAGTTCTGCGGTATCTGGCGCAGGGGCACAGCAAGCGCGAGATCGCGGAGATCATGCACGTCACGCTGAAGACCGTCGACAAGCACAGCGAAAACTTGATGCGCAAGGTCGACATCCACGACCGCGTCAAGCTGGCACGGTTCGCGATCCGCGAGGGGATCGCGGAGCTCTGATCCGGCCGCGGGAACCGCGCCGCCCGTGAGCTACTCTGCTCCGTCGCGCACGTCCGGGTGTTCGAGCAGGTCGCCGGCCAGTCGATCGAGACGTTGGATCGTGTCGCGATCGAGGATCTCGCTGACGTACTCCTGGACGGGCTTCACCAGGGCTGCGTCGAGCACGAACCGCATCGTCTTGCGGCGCGCCTTGCGGAAGCGGTTCTTGCGGCGCAGCAGGAGCGTGATCGTCAGCGCGATGCCGTACGCGGCGACGAAGTAGCCGAGCACGAACCACGCCCAGTTCAAGATCGACAAGGGACCCGAGCCCGGCGGCACGAGCCACGCGAGAAGACCGCCACAGCCGAGCTTCAGCGCGATCGAGCTCCAGGTGATCGCGTGCGAGGAAACCCGGTGCGTGTGGATCCAGCTCTCCACCGCCGCGAGGACGGCCTCGCCGTGAACCTGTCCGATCTCGACCTCGCGATCGAAAACCGGACGCAGCTCGTCGGCGAACGCGGCGCGTCGCTCCGTGCTGAAGAATCGCTCGCGTACGCGTTGCGCGAGCGGCGAGCTCGCCTCGCGTGCGCGGAAGAACCCTTCGAGCGCCAACCGGAAGCCCTCCGCGCTGCGCAGGACGTTTTCGAAGTCGGCGTCGTTGCGCGCCGCGGCATACTCGGCAACCGCGGTCGGCGTGTCCTCGAGCGAGCCCTCTCCGGCGTTCGACAGGCGCATCAGCAGAATGCGGCCCATCTCGGTCACCTTGCCGATCGCTGCGCCGACCATGCCGAGCGCGCGGTTCGAACGGCGCACGTCTTCCGACAGCGTCAGGCGAGGGCCGAGCTCGGTGAGCGACAGGAGCCGTCGGACCGCGAGGGTCTCCTCCGGTAGCGCGAGGCGGAACGATCGATCGTACTCTGCACAAGCCTCGCGCGTGCCGTCCTGGATGCGCTTCCTGAAATCGTCCGCGAGCTTGGCCTCGCGGGAGAAGCGCGCCGTCAGCTCCGTCACCTTCACAGCGACGCGGCGACACGTGCGTCCGAGGATGCGCGGCTTGATCTCGCCGGCATCGAGACTGCGCAGCTTCCCGAGCACGTGCTCCTCGACCAGGCCGCGAATCTCGTCCTCCGGGTGCGCCGAGGACGATGGCCCGACGCGCAGCGCGGTCAGGTCGACGTGTTCGAAGTCGACGGTCTCGCGCAGATCGTCGAGCAGCGTTCGGAAGACGATCTCCTCATCGACCATGTTGAAGACCAGGACGACGCATGCCTTCAGGTCGTTGAGGAGCCGCAAGTGCTCGACCAGGGCGCGGTCTTTGTACTTCTGCGCGGTCGTGACGAAGACGGTCACGTCCGAGAGCACGGTCATGTAGCGGGCGACGCGCAGGTTCGTCTCGAGCGCGCTGTCGAAGTCCGGCGAGTCGATGAGGGCGATAGCCGCGAGCGCGTCGTCCTCGTGGAAACGGAAGTAGAGGAGCTCCGTCCGGTCCGCATCGACGAGCAGCTCCTTGGGATCCTCGAGCTCGCGACACTCGAGTCCGGGGAACAGCTCGTCGTCGAGCACGGTATCGCGCCAGCGGCGATGGACGTAGACCAGCGGGTGCTTCGTCGCCGAGGCCTGAACGACCGACGGCGACAGCAGCTTTCCACACAGGGCGTTGAAGACCGTCGACTTGCCGACGTTGGTTCCTCCCTGAACGCCGACGAAGACGGGCAGCGCGCCGTCCGCGTCGAGTTCCGGCAGGATCTTGAGGCGCAGGTAGAGGAGGATGTCCTCGCGCAGATCACCGCCGCGAGCGTCGCTCGTCAGTCCGGTTGCCGCGCGGATCGATTCGATGCCGCTCGACAGCTCACGGACCAGCTCGGGCAGGGCGGTGCTCATCCACTCACGAGCTCTTGAGTCGCTGGATCTCCGCTTCGACTGCCTCGACCTCCTTCGTCAGGCGATCGAGCTCGGCGGGGTCGTCCGGCTGCTTCTTCACGCCCGCGAGCTGCTGGCGCAGGCTCGCGAGTTTCTTCGTCTGGACTTCGATCTTCTTCTTAATCTTCTTGTTCACGCTCGGTTCCTCACCATAGGGGCGGTCTTCATCGGTTTTCGGATCATCGGGGCCGTGGAGTGAACAGCTATCGGGCCGCCGCGAGGCGGTGGGGCGATAATTCCCTAAAGTCTAGGCCGCAAAACCGCGATAGGTTATCAATCCCTTCGGGAGACTGTCCAAGAGTCAGAAGTCGATGCGCGACGCGGTGATTCCGAAGAAGCTCTACAAGATCGGCGAGGTGATGCGGTATTCGGGGCTGACCCGACAGACGGTCCACAACTACACGATGTTCGGTCTTCTGACCGAGGCCGAGCGCACGCCGTCCGGCCACCGCCTCTACGGCGAGGACGTCTTTCCGCGGATCGAGCGCATCCGGGCCCTGAAGGAGAGCGGGCACAGCCTCAAGGAAATCGCTCGCCTGCTCGCGGACGAGTAGCAGCGCGGCGAGCGCTGCGGACGCAGCCGCGCCACTCCGCCGCGATCGCACTGTCACATCGAGTGACGTAACGCTTTTTTGGGGGTCATGGGCCGTCTCGCGTCGGACCCGGGCCACCGCGTCTCGCGAGGCTCGATCGACCCCTCCATGGTGGCTTCTTCGCCCGCAGCCACCGTCCGTTGTGGTGTCGGAGGCGTTTCGTGCCAATCCGCCTAAAGGGTGGCATGATAGGGGCTTGTGGATTCTCGGAATTTCCGGGAAATCTGCTTTACAATACATAAAGTCACTTCTATAGTCGCCCAGCGTCCTGCGAGAGAGCAGCCGGCCCAAGGGGGTCGGCAGCCCTTGGATGCGCCTCGCGGAAGGGCGGGGCGAAGAGAAGTGAAGAGATTTCTCCGAGGCTCTCCCAGGACGGCGGACGAGTCGTCCGTAGAAGAAGACCTCCGGTGAGGGGTAGCGCCAACGCTGCTCGCCCGGGGTCGACAGGACAGGAAAAGGAAATACGCAGAGGGGAGGACGGTTCTCGATCTCGAGTGCCGTCCGAGAATATTTCCTTTTCCTTTTTTTGTCGGACGCGTCGCCCCGCCGCTCGATGCTCCGCGCCCTTCGCGGAGCGTGGGGCCGGGCGGCCCAGGGAAACCAGGAGCCCGCACGACGACCGGTCGCGATGGACGGCGGCCGAGCACAGATCGTCGCCCGCTCCGGGACCGCGCGG
>CAYMRB010000236.1:0-15543 GCA_964392615.1 uncultured Planctomycetia bacterium
CGCTGCAACACACGGCGGGATCCCGATTCGCCCGTCGCGCGAGCCAAGAGAAGAGGATTCACCACAGAGTCACGGAGAACACAGAGAAGCACGGAGAAGCCCCCCCTCCTCTTCTCTGGCTTCCTCTTCTCTGTGCGCTCTGTGACTCTGTGGTGAGTCCTTCTTGGTCTTTCGGGTTCGGATTCGACCCCGACCCCGACACCCGATTCGAACTCAGCCCCGTTCGAAATCCGCGGCACGCTCCCCTGGCATAGCTTCCAGTCTGGGCCGCCGCCGTGGAGCGAGCGGGAGAGGGTGCGTCATCTCGACCGCCTGCAGTCGTGAGCTTCCACTGCTACACCGTCGGCGCCCGACACCGTCACCACTCGGTGGCCACAGCGATGGCCCGCGAATAAGCCTTGCGGCTGAAGAGACTCGTGACGGCATACGACGCGAACAGCACGCCACACGCACTGAAGAAGACGATCGCGACGTCACGCTCGTGCGGGTTCCATCGCCATATCGATACCGTCACGACGATGGCGGCTTCAAAGGCCGTGAGCAACGCGAGCGCGGTCCGGGCCAGCTGACCGTACCCCCGAAACGAGTTGCGTGTCGGGTCGAGAGCCGCAAGGCGCCTCTCTGACGAGGAGATCACATAGGCTCCGACAGCGAGGAAGATCCCGGGCCACGCGAGGACACCGAGGATCTCCGCGAGATCATTGCGCCGACTCGAGAACCAGAGAGTCACCAGGGGGGCGATCCAGGGCAGGAGGAGGTCCAGCAGAATCCACGCAGGCCAGTTGAGTTTCGTCTCGCCTCTCGTGTCGCCTTGAAGCCGTTCGACACGTGCGGGACGGTCCTCGCTCGCTGTCACGTTGGGGGCCAAATGATCGTCACTCCAGTCGCTGCTGCCCGATACGTCGCCCGCGAGCTCTTCGCGTGCCTGTTCCCACTGCTCCCAGCAACACTCCGGGTCGATGTCTCGATATCCACGCTGTTCTTCGAACGCCGGAAGGTCTGACGGGTGCATCGCGACAACAGGAGCTTCGTCTCGTATGCGCAGGACTTCGCTCCTGGCGAGCGGTGCGCCCTTTTCGCGCTCCGCGTGGAGCAACGTCGCGACGAGGCTCGGGATGAAGACGAGCACGGTTTCTTCTGGATGCATCGCGGCAATTGTCGGATGGAAGTCGTGCTCCGACAAGACTCGGAGGCTCTGTCGATTGAGATTCTCGAGCCGATCGCCGACGATATCCTGATCAGGCGTTCGAGATCCTGATGGCGTGTCTCGGGGGCGATCAGACGCAGGAGGAATGTGGTCATGGACGCCCTCTTGATCGGACTCATCTCGGCGCTACTCGCCTCTGCGCCCGACCTCGCCGCGACGCAGCGGCAGCGCGTCCACCCGGTCTTGATCCGCAACGAGCACAACCCGCTCCTGAAGATCGAGATCGAATCGACGCGCAAGAGCTTCTTCTTCGAATCCGCTTCCGTTTCTCTCGCGGGCACCGACGATCTCGGCGACATCGAGAGCCTGCATCTTTTCTCCACGGCCGATCGCGGCGAGTTCTCGACGGCGGCTCGTGTCGGTGAATCTCTGCAGCCGGCCGACGTCGTCACGTTCCGCGGCAACGTGCGCTTGCGTTCGGGCAAGAACGTTCTCTGGCTTTCGTGCCGCCTGAAGCCTCGGGCCGATCTCGACCATCGCGTCGACGCTGCGTGCGTCCGTATCGAGACGAGCGCTGGCGCGGTCGCCCCGGTCGACAAGAGCCCCGGCGTGCGCCAGCGCATCGGCATCGCGCTGCGTCGGCATCGCGACGACGGCGTGCACACCTATCGCATTCCCGCGCTGGCGACGACGCCGCGTGGGACGCTGCTCTGCGTTTTCGATGCACGCCGCAGGGCATCGCGCGATCTGCAGGAGGACATCGACATCGGGCTCGTACGGAGCGACGATGGCGGTCGTACCTGGAAGCCGTTGCAGATCGTGATGGACATGGGCGAGTACGGCAACTTGCCGCAGGAGCAGAACGGCTGCAGCGATCCGGGCATCGTCGTCGATCCCGTCACCGGCGAAATCTTCGTGTTCGCCGTGTGGACCTGGGGACGTCCCGGCACGCACCAGTGGCGCGAGGGCGGCTCGGAGCCCGGTTTCGAGATCGGCAAGACGGCGCAGTTCCTGATGGTGCGGTCGCGCGACGAAGGCGCGACGTGGAGCGCGCCGGAGAACCTGACGAGGCGCATCAAGCGCGAGGAGTGGATTCTGCTCGCACCGTCGCCGCAGCAGGGACTCGCCCTCGCCGACGGCACGCTCGTGATGCCCGTCGAGGGACGGGACGGCCGCGACATCCGTTTCTCGACCGTCATGTTGAGCCGCGATCACGGCCGCAGCTGGAACGTGCAGACGCCGTACGCGCAGGTCAACACCGAGTGCCAGGCGGCGGTGCTCGGCGACGGTAGGCTGATGCTCAACTGCCGCTCGATGGCTCCGATGAAGTTTCGCACCGTCGTCGTGTCGTCCGACCTCGGCGCGAGCTGGACACCGCACCCGACGAACCGGACGGCTCTCATCGAGCCGAATTGCAACGGCAGCCTCTACCGCTTTGACTTCGAGCGCGGCGGCCGGAAGCAGCACGTTCTCCTCTTCGCCAACCCGCACTCGCAGACCGGCCGCGACCACCACTCGATCCAGGTGAGCCTCGACGACGGGGCGACCTGGCCGCAGGAGCACCGCTTGCTTCTCGACGAGGGGCGCGGTCGCGGCTATCCGAGCCTGAGCCGCGTCGACGCGCGACACGTCGGCATCGTCTACGAGGGCAGCCAGGCGGATCTCGTCTTCGAGTGCATCTCGATCGATGACATCGTCAGCACGCGTGAGTAACGATATGAAACCGCTCGCTCTTTCCATCGTTCTCGTCCTCTTCGTCTGCCGCGCAGCGGACGCTGCCGACGATCCGATTCTCCTCGAGGCCGAAGGCTTCTCCGACACCGGCGGCTGGGTCGTCGACCCGCAGTTCATGGACCAGATGGGCTCGCCCTACTTGCTGGCCCACGGACTCGGTCGTCCGGTGGCCGACGCACAGACGACGGTCGACATCGCTGCAGCGGGAACGTATCGCGTGTGGGTTCGTACCAAGGACTGGGTCGCGCAGTGGAAGGCGCCCGGCACGCCCGGACGGTTCCAGGTGCTGTTCGGCGGTCGACCTCTGAGTGCGACGTTCGGCACCGTCGGTGCCGAGTGGCACTGGCAAGATGGCGGCACGGTCGAGCTCGCGCGCGGCGCCATGAAGGTCGCGCTGCACGACCTCACCGGTTTCGAGGGCCGCTGCGACGGGATCGTTCTGACTCGCGATCTCGAGTTTCGGCCACCGAATGCCGATCCGGCGATGGCCGCGTTCCGGCGCGCCAGCCTCGGAATGCCCGAGACGCCGGAAGCCGCTGGCGAGTACGACTTCGTGGTGACCGGCGGCGGCATCTCCGGCACGTGCGCGGCGTTGTCCGCGGCCCGGCTCGGCCTGAAGGTCGCGCTCGTTCAGGATCGACCGGTTCTCGGTGGCAACAACAGCTCGGAGGTGCGCGTCTGGCTGCACGGTGCGCGCAACAAGGCGCGATGGCCGCGCATCGGCGACGTCGTGGCCGAGCTCGAGCAGAAGCGTCGCGCTCACTACGGTCCGACGAATACGGCGGACCTGTACGAGGACGACAAGAAGCTCGCGATCGTGCGCGCCGAGCCCAATATCGACCTTCTGCTCGAGCACCGCGTCAACGGCGTCGAGGCGGAGGGCGGTCGGATCCTCGCCGTCATCGCCCAGCACGTGCGGACGAATCGTCGGCTGCGCATCGGCGGTCGCTGGTTCGCGGACTGCACGGGCGATGCGTGCGTCGGTGCGCTGGCAGGCGCGGACTTCGAGATTCAGAAGACCGACCACATGGGGCCGTGCAATCTGTGGAACGTCTGCGAGTGCACGGACACGAACGCCATCAACACCGACACTTCCCGCGGCGATGAGCCCGTGCCGTTTCCCCGTTGCCCGTGGGCGCTCGACCTCTCGGACAAGCCGTTCCCCGGCCGCTCGAAGGTCAAGCCCGACCCCAACAAGCTCGGCGGCTGGTACTGGGAGAGCGGCTTCGACCGCGATCCGATCGCCGAGATGGAGTACGTTCGCGATTGGAACTTCCGCGCCATGTACGGCGCGTGGGACGCGTTGAAGAACGTCGACAAGGTGCTGCCGAACTACCAGCTGAACTGGTCGGCGCACATCCTCGGCAAGCGAGAGTCGCGGCGGCTGATGGGCGACGTCGTCCTCAGCGTCGACGATCTGAAGAGCGACCGCCAGTTTCCCGACGGCTGCGTGCCGACCGGCTGGTCGAACGATATCCACCACGCCGATCCTCGGTATGACAAGGGGTTCGAGGGCGAGGCATTCATCGCGCGAGCCGACTTCGGGGCGTTCCCCGCGCATAAGCAGAAGCGTCCGTTCTGGATTCCGTACCGCTCGCTGTACTCCCGCAACGTCTCCAACCTGCTCATGGCCGGTCGGTGCATCAGCGTCGACCACGACGCGCTTGGCGCGGTGCGCGTCATGAGAACAGGCGGCTGCGAAGGCGAGGTCATCGGCATGGCCGCCAGCGTGTGCAAGAAGCACGGCGTCGATCCGCGCGGGGTGTACGAGAAGCACCTCGCCGACCTCCAGGCGCTCATGGCGCGCGGCACCGGCAAGGTGCCGGCCCCGGACACCGAGGGGCCCGGACCGAAGCGACGCGTGGCGCTACAGACGCCGACGTGGCTGAAGTCCGCGGGTGCGAACATCGCGAGGACGGCGCGCGTGTCGATCCCCGGCGCGACCGAGTCCGGCGTCAAGACGCACCTCCTGCTGAACGACGGCAACGGCAGGATCGAGGACAACAGCGGCCGCTGGGTCTATCGCGGCGCGCTGCCGCACGTCGTGGAGCTCACGTGGGATCGGCAGGTCACGCTCGGCGCCGCGCGGATCATCTCCGGCTACTACTCTCGAGGCGATGTCGTCGCGCCTGTGCGCGACTTCACGCTGGAGTGGCATGACGGCGAGACGTGGCAGAGCAGCGATGTCGACGTCCAGTCGAACAGCCGGCCGGCGTGGGCCGCGACGTTCTCGAGTGTGCAGACGCGGCGCGTCCGTCTGATCGTCAAGAAGACCCAGGACGACATCTCCCGCATCTGGGAGGTCGAGCTCTATCAGCCGGTCAAGCGGTAGAGCAGTTCGCGGCTACTCGGTCATCGCGAGGAAGATCTCCTCGAGATCGTCGCTCTTCCCCTCCGCGCGCAGCTCGGCGAGCGTTCCGTCGTACAGGAGCTCGCCCTCGTGGATGATTCCGAGCCGCGCGGCGATGTCCTCGGCGATGTCGAGAGAGTGCGTCGACATGAAGATCGTCACGCCGTCGCGAGCGCGCTCCTCGAGGAAATGGATCGCCGCACGGATGTTTCGCGGGTCGAGCCCGACCCACGGCTCGTCGACGATCACCACCTTCGGATCGTGAACGAAGCATGCGCAGAACGCGAGCCGCTGGCGCATGCCATGGGAGTACTGCGAGACGAGCTGGTTCGCCTCTTCCGTCAGGCCGAAGATCTCGAGGATCTCCTCGGCGCGCTGACGGATCCTCTCGCGTGGCATGCTGTAGAGGCCGCCGATGAAGTACAGGAACTCCCAGCCGCTCAGACGATCGTAGAGGTACGGGTGATCGGGAATGTAGCCGATGCGTTCCTTGGCGCTCACCGGATCGGCCGCGACGTCGATGCCGGCGATCTCGACCGATCCCGCCGTCGGGTACAGGAGCCCGGCCATGACCTTCATCGTGGTGGTCTTGCCCGCGCCGTTGGGGCCGAGGAACGTGTAGAACACGCCCTCGCCGACCTCGAGAGAGAGATCGCGCACGGCGACCTTGTCGCCGTAGGTTTTGGTCAGACCATCGACTCGGATCATGACTCGTCGTCCTCGTTGGCCGCTGACTCGCGTGCATCGGTGCCGGGCGGATCGACGAAGCCCCGTCGCGCCTTGGCCTTCGACTTCTCGAGGCGCAACGTCATCTTGAACGGGCGCTCGATGCGCTGTTCGAGCACCTCGCCGCCTTCCGTGACGAAAGCGACAGAGCGCGCGCCGCGAAACACGGTCTCGACCTCGTAGACGTCGACCGCGACGCCGTCGAGCGCCCTCTCCTTCTTGGCGAGGACGGTGACGGTCGCACGCTCGTCGCCGAGGCCGAGGCCGAGCGACGAGAGCGGATCGAACACGGTCACGCTATGCGTCTCGCCGACCTTGTAGCTCGCCAGCGGCACCGTGGGAGCCAGGCCGTTCGAGAGCGCGAGCTTGTCGAGCGGCATCGGGATCGTGACGAACGGTTTCTCAACCTCATCCCGGCGCAGCTCGATGCGGAATGTCTCGCCGTCCCGCTGGCCGCGCAGATAGAACGACATGCCGGACTCGAGGCGAGTGCCGTGCCGGATGCTCAGCGACAGATCGAGCCGCAGGCTGAGAGGCTCGAGCTTCTCGTCGAGGATCAGCCGGCCGACGACCTCGATTCGGTTGCTGTCGCCGAACCACTGTGTCAGCAGACTCGGCAGCGGCAGATTGCCGAGGTAGAGCGTGTCGACGGTCACTTGGTACTCGGTGCCCTCGATGGCGAGCACCTTTTCGACGCCGTAGCCGGTATAGCCCGCCTTCTTGCCGTTCGCCCAGATCGACATCCACCGCTCGCGCAGGTGGGAGTTGCCGAGAAACTTGTCGAGCCCCGCGCGGTACTGGCCCTGGCGTTGGAACGCGATCTCGCGCTCGATGAGGAACGCGTTCATCATCAGCCAGAAGCCGACGATCGCGAGGGTGAGGATCCAGCCGAAGAGTCTCATCTGCGCAGTCTACCGTGTGATTCAGAACTCGGTGCGGGCCAGGTTGCGGCTTCCCAGCCGCAGGACGAGCGTGCAGAGAACGAGCGTGAAAAGCAGCGCGGTCCCGTGCGATGCGATGACCAGGGCGCCGCGCCAGCTCCGCGCTTCGGGAATCGCCATCGCGAGAAGGTACGGCGCCGCCTCGATGGCCAGCAGGCACGCGAGCGTCAGGGCGCTGGCGAAGAAGTTCATCGTGCCGCCGAGGCCGACCGCGATGCGCGCCGGATTGTCTTCATCGAAGCTCGGGTACGCGGCACCGAGTCCTGCCGCCAGCGACGCGAGGCAGATGGCGGACAGAGCCATCGTGTACGCGGCGCCGAGGAACAGCTCCGTCGTGCTCTGAAGCGCCAGGTTCGACACGACGACGGCCACCATGCCGAGTCCCAGGCTGATCGTGACGCCGAAGAGCATCTTCTGGTCGAGCAGCCGGCGGCGAGGAAGCGGAGCGAGCCCGAGGATCCAGAACGCTCGCCCCTCGAGGCTGATCAGCGGGAACAGGAACCGCGACGTGAAGGACGACACGATCATGCAGATCGCGGCGAGGTTCGCGAAGTGGAGGAAGTATCGCAGGCGATCGTGCTCGGTGACGAAGTCCGGCACCTGCAGGAGGCTGAGCGAGTAGATCACCAGCAGCAGGACGAACAGCATCGACTGGCTCAGCTGCGCCGGACTGCGCAGGAAGACGAGAACGTCCTTGACGATCAGGCTCGTCGTCGGCCACTTGCCCAGGAGCGCGAGCGTACCGCGCTGACGGCGTCGCACTCGGCGGCCGCCGGCAACGCTCTGTCGCGCCAGCCACTCCTTCTGGTACAGGCGCACGCCGTACAGCGACAGGAGCGGGAGGAAGATGAGCGTGTTCGCGAGCAGTGTCAGGCCATGGAACGCGACCTCGCGATGGTTGCCCGCAGCGGCGGACAGCACGGCGGTGCTAGCCCAACGGCTGGGCGAATATGGCGAGTGCATCGCGCGCAGCCCCGATGTGAATCGATCGAGAACGAGCAGGTGGTTGTCGCCGTCGAGCCGTCCCAGATCGAACGAGCGCAGGAACACGAACGTCAGCGCCACGAGCAGCGCGACCGAGCACAGGAGCATCGCCCGCGGACTCATACGGCGCATCACCGGTGCGAGGACGAGCGCCAGGCACGCGCCGACCAGCCCCGCGAATAGCAGGAAGAGCGGCAGGATGATGCTGATCTCGGCGTAGTACGTCCCAGGAGCCTCCTGCTGGACGCCGAACGCGACGAGCACCGGCAGGCCGAGAAACAAGCTCGCCCAGGCGCTGAACGACACCGCCTCCGCGATCTTCACGAAGAGCGTCGTGCGCGGCGAGATCGGGCTCTCGAACAGGAACTGCGTCTCCTTCGCGACGAAGACCGTCGTGTACGTGATGATCACCGTCGAGAACACGACCAGCACGAGCAGCGCCAGGAAGAGCAGCGCGACCATCTTCGAGTTCAGATCGCCGAACGCCCGGAAGCCCTCGATGAACTCGAAGCTCTTGTAGCTCACCCAGAACGCGAGCGCGATGACGTTGGAGAGGCCGAGCCCGACGACGAGCGTCTTGGCCACGGAGTCCCGCTTCACGTTGGCGAACGCGTTGCGGACGCTTTCGAGGCGAATGCGGATCAGTGCGGCAAAAGGGTTCATCGGCTTTCGAACAATGCGTGGAATCCGTCGGGGTCGCGCTCCCAGTGTTCCTTCAGTTGCTCCATCAACGCTCTCGGATGTCCTCCGGCCGCGGCTTGCAGCTTCGCCATCTTCGGAAGAAGCCCGAGATAGCGATCGGTCAACACTACGTGGGCGTTCGAGGGGCGCAATTCGGAACTGTTCGGTGCGAGAATCCTGCGTGCCCGAGATGAGGTGGCGAAGATCTCGACCTTGCGCCGGTCCTTCTCGGCGTCGGACAGGCGACTCCGATAAAGCGCGTCGAGGTCATCGCGCAGTCGAGCGAGGAGCTCGGCGTGCTCGCGGCTGCGCCGGGCGTTCGCCCGCTGTACGTCGAGCTGGCGGGCGCTGAACGCCTGCGGGTACCGCTCGAGGAACAGGCGCGTGCCCTCCTGCGCCATCCATGTCGCGAAGCTCTCGTTGAACGCGGTGGAGCCCGGCACGTAGAACGTGCGGTGGGTCGTCTCGTGCAGCAGCAAGTCGACGAGCTGCGGCAGGTCGTGATCGAGCATCGTCGACAGGATCGGATCGTCGAACCAGCCGAGCGTGCTGTACGCCTGGACCTCGTGGACTTCTGCGTCCCAGCCGTCCGCGGAGAGAGTCTCCGCGGTGGCGACGGCGTCCTCGGCCGCGAAGTAGCCCGTGTACGGTACGCGGCCGGCGATCGCGAAGCTCCACTCGTAGGCGATGAGCGCGCGCGGGTGGCACGCGACGACGACGTGGCTGACCGGCTCACCGCCGAGGTCGAGCACCGTCGTGTACGCGTTGCCGGGCTCGAGGCCGAGCTCGTCGCGACCGAACTCGAGGATGCGCGGCACCCAGTCGAGATTCTCGCGCGCGTCGGGAGAGAGCCGTTCGAGCAGCTCCTCGTCGTCGAGGGCGGCTCGTCGCGACGACAGCCCGAGCTGGCCGAGGCCCTGATTCCACAGGTAACCGATCTGGCAGCCGGTCGCGGAAGTGGCGAGGATCGCCGTAGCCAGAATCAGGATCGGTCGGGACACGGCGCCTCGGGTCACTGGGGGCTCGGGGTTCTCTCTCTTCCGTACGTGAAGACGCGCGGTGGGGGCGTCACGTTGCGTCGAGTCTCGCCGCCTCTGACCGCGCTGGCGCCGGGCGGAGTCAATCGACTTCCCGCGCCATCAAGTCCTCCTGCGTCTCCCGTCGTACGACCTCGCGCGCCTCGCCGTCGCGAACGAACACCACCGCCGGGCGGTAGAACCAATTGTAGTTGCTCGCCATGACGTGGTTGTACGCGCCGGTCGACTGCACCGCGATCACGTCGCCCGAGCGCGGCGCCGGCAGCTTGACGTCCGGAAACAGCGTGTCCGTCTCGCAGTGACGACCCGAGACGCGCACGCGCGTGTCCGGCTCGTCCCAGGCGCGACCGGCCAGCAGGACCGGGTACTTCGCGCCGTACATCACCGGGCGCGGGTTGTCCGACAGGCCACCGTCGACGGACACGTACGTGCGCGTCTCGCCGTCGCCGACCGGCACGGTCTTGATCGGTCCGACCCGGTAGAGCGTCGTGCCGAACTCGCCGACGATCGATCGGCCCGGCTCGACGCCGATGTGCGGCGTCTCGAGGCCGCGCTTGGCAGCCTCGTCCGCGATGCCGCCCATGATCTTCGCGGCGAGATCCGCGACGGTCGGCGGTTCGTCGACGTCCTCGTAGACGATCCCCAATCCACCGCCGAGGACGACGAGCTCCGGCGCCTCGCCGCACGCATCGCGCAGCTCGGCGCAGAGGGTCATCATCTTCGCCGCGAGGAGCTCGAACGGACCGAGCTGCAGGATCTGCGAGCCGATGTGAGCGTGAACGCCGACGAGATCGATGCCGTCGAGACCGTGACACTCGACGTAGGCTTCACGGGCCGCGCCGCTCTCGACGGTGATGCCGAACTTCGTATCGTTGCGGCCTGTCGAGATCTCGTCGAGCGTGTACGCGTCGATACCCGGCGCGACCCGCAGGATCGCGCGCTGGCGCACGCCGCGCTCGACCGCGAGCTCCGACAGCCGTCGGTACTCGTCGACCGAGTCGATCACGATGACGCCGACCTTGCGATCGAGCGCGGCGATGAGGTCTTCGTCCTTCTTGTAGTTGCCGTGGACCGTGACCCGATCCATCGGCACGCCGGCCGCCTCGACGACGAGCAGCTCGCCCGTCGATGCCACGTCGAGGTGGAGGCCCTCCTCGCACGCGAGGCGCGCCATCGCCTTCGACAGGAACGCCTTGCTCGCGAACGCGACCGACGTTGCCGCGCTCTGCGCGCGGAACGCGTTCACATACGCAGCGCAGCGCTCGCGCACGGCGGCTTCATCGACGACGTAGAGAGGCGTGCCGAAGCGATCCGCCAGCTCGAGGGTATCGCAGCCGCCGATTTCCAGGTGGCCGCTCGGGCCGATCGTCTGAGTTCCGAAGAGCATTCGATGGTCTCGTCTGGCGTTGTCGAACTCGAGCGTCAGGGCAGGGGGCGCGTCATCGATTCCGGCTCGAGCGCCTTCTCGAGCTCCTCGGGCGATACGAGGCCCTTCTCTTCGAGGAGCGCGCGCACCGTCTTGCCGGATTCGAACGCCTCCTTGGCGACCTTGGCGGCGGCGTCGTAGCCGATGAGCGGGTTCAGCGACGTCACCATCGCGAGGCTACCCTCGATGAGCGAGCTGCAGCGCTCGGCATCGGCCTCGAGGCCGTCGAGGCACTTCTCGACGAAGACGCGCGACACGTTCGTCAGCAGTCGAATCGACTCGAGCAGGTTCTGCGCGATCAAGGGCAGCATCGTGTTGAGGTCGAGCTGGCCCCATTGGCCGCCGAGCTGGACCGCCAGGTCGTTGCCCTGCACCTGCGCGCCGACCTGGACGACCGACTCGCACATCACCGGGTTGACCTTTCCGGGCATGATACTCGAACCCGGCTGCGTCGCCGGCAGCTTGATCTCGGCGAGGCCGCAGCGCGGCCCCATCGCGAGGACGCGGATGTCGTTCGCGATCTTCATCATCGAGACAGCGACCGTCTTCAGCGCGCCGCTCGTCGCGACGGACGCGTCCTGCGCGCCCTGCGCCTCGAAGTGGTTCGGCGCCTCGCGGAACTCGACGCCGGTCTCCTTCGCGAGCTCGGAGGCGACGCGCGAGCCGAAGTCGGCCTTCGTGTTCAGACCGGTGCCGACGGCCGTGCCGCCGATCGCCAGCTCGCGCAGCCACGGCAGCGTCGACTCGACGTGCGCGATGCCGTGCTCGATCTGGCTCGCCCAGCCGCTGAACTCCTGGCCGAGACGGATCGGCGTCGCATCCTGGAGGTGCGTGCGGCCGATCTTGATCACGTCCCAGAACGCTTTCGACTTCGCATCGAGAGCTGCGTGCAGGTCGCGGAGCGCCGGCAACAGCTTCGTCTCGATGGCCTCGGCGGCCGCGACGTGGATCGACGTCGGAAACACGTCGTTCGACGATTGGCCGTTGTTGACGTGATCGTTCGGGTGGACCGATTTGTCGCCGACCGAGCCGCCGAGGATCTGGATCGCCCGATTCGCGATGACCTCGTTAGCGTTCATGTTCGACGACGTACCGGATCCGGTCTGAAAGACGTCGACGACGAAGTGCTCGTCCAGCTGATTGGCGGCGACCTCGCCCGCGGCCTTCTCGACCGCGTCGGCGAGCCCGGCGTCGTCGAGGACGCCCAGTTCGCGGTTAACGCGGCATGCGGCCAGCTTTACGAGGCCCAGAGCGCGGACTACCTCGGCGGGTACTGGGCGGTGAGATACCGGAAAATTGCCGACGGCGCGCTGCGTCGAAGCTCCCCAAAGCGCGGTTTCCGGCACTTGCATCTCGCCCATCGAGTCACGTTCGGTGCGGTAAGTCGTCATATTTCCTTCCTTTGCACGGTGTCCTGCGGCTCCGCGTCGCGACCGATCGACCGGAGGATGCTATTCTTCTGGGCCATGAAACACACCGCTTTTACAGAAGTGCTCGACGAAATTCAAAAGCTCGCCCGTGGTGTCGACGAGCGGCGGGGCGAGTTCGCGGCCGCGTTGTGGATCGTCAGCGACTGGTTCGAGGAGGTCTCTGGGGCCCTCGTCGACCATCGCGACAGCGAGGAGCTCGTGGGCGGGTGGCGGCTCGCCGTTGGCACGGTAGCTCCGGCTCGCCCGCTGCGCGGGGTCGAGGACGCCCCGAGCGCGTGGCGCCGGGCGCTGTGCGTGCGCCGGGGAGACACGGTGATCCCCGCGTGTGAGGCGCCTCCCGAGGTGGCTGCGGTCGCGGTCACTCGGCTAGGGGGTTTCCTCGAGGAGTACACGGACGCGTTGCGGGTCGCGTGCGGAAACGCCGGTGATCGCGAGACGTGTCGGTCCGTGCTCGAGGTGGTCTACGGGCTATCCGCAGCCGACGTCCCGGACGCCGCTCCCGTGCAGGGCTGAGCACGGGGGACGATCCGGGCGCAGGAGCAGTCGAGCCGGCGGGCCGCGCCAGGGGGGCGCTCCGCCGTCGAATCGTGGCGTGACCAGCGGTCGCGGCCCGTCACGAGCTGCTCGCTACGCGCCTTCCCCGAACGAGAAGAGGGGGATATTCCACTGGTCCGCCTCGAGCTGCTGGGCCCAGCGGTAGGCGCCCTTGGCAGCGAGCAGGCCGGAATTGACCGGCTTCTGCAGCGAGGCGAGCTCGAAGCCGTCGCGGTGGAGGTCACGCTCGGCTCGTGTCGCGATGCCGCGGACCTCGGCGCCGCCACCGACCAGGATGATGTTCTGCTGCAGCTCCTCCGCCCGGTCGGACGGGCAGCGGGAGATGACCTCGCGGATCGCCCTGACGACGTTTTGCGCCAGGAGCTCGCAGCTCTGCCGCACCACGTCCGTCAGGTCGAGATGGCGCTCGGCGCCCCCGAGGAAGACGCTGAGGATCGAGCGCCGCTGCACGGGAGGCGCGAACGACAGGCGTTCCTTGATCTGAACGAGGGTGTGATCGGTCAGCAGGAGCTCCGGGTAGCGCAGCGCGAGGCCGAGGCGCAGCTCCTCGTCGAGCCGGTCGCCGCCGAAGTCGACGACGACGCAGTGCTCAGGCTTGGGAGTCGTTCCCTCCATGCGCGTTGCGCGGATCGACGTCGCGCCGATGTCGACGACGATGCTGTTCTGCTGCACGGCCTGGCAATCCAGCCCGAGGGCGACCAGGAACGTGTGGTCGACGAGCACGACGCGGTCGAACAGCTCGTTGCCGATCGCGCGCTTGGCCATCTTCTCCTCGTCCGTGGCGGACGCCGAGCAGCTGATGACGCCCCAGGTTCGCGTGTCGTCCGGCGAGTCCTCGTATTGGGAGCGCAGCGCCGCGGCGAAGTCGCCCCACACCTGCGCGTCGCCGTGCGGGCCCACGCGCAGCGGGTTGACGAGATCCATGCGGTGCCGGCGCGACAGCGCTCGGTTGCCGATGCTCGTGTGACGGACCGGCGCGTTGTCGTCCGGTGAGTATCCGAGCCAGGTCGGCAGCGTCACCGTACGCGGAGCCCGATCGCTGTCCCGTCCGGGAAGGATGACACGGGTCTCGGCGTGTCCGATGTCGAGGCCGACGCGCGGCTGCTGCGAGCGCAGGGAGCCCGGCAGCTCAGCGGGATCGCTCTTCAGCTCGATGGCCGCGTCGTACGCGACCTCGGTGTTCTGAAGAGGCTGCTCGTCGAGCTGAGCTTCGAGCCACTTGCCGAAGGAAACGACGACGCGGTCTTTCTTCGCGGTCATCGTTATGACCTCCTGACTTTCTTGGGGGCCAGGCCTGGGAGGATCTTCCCCGCGTGCACGAGGTAGGCGATCTCCCGGTCGTAGTCGAGGCGGAACACGTCCTCGACGGCGCTCGGGCGGGGACGGACTCCCTCCTCTTCCCCGAGACGCAACGGGGGAGGGACGCTGACTTCGGCGTCCGACCACGTCGTCGTCGGGACGTCGTCGAGCAGCCACGAGTCGGTGCCATCGGCCCCGACACCCGGCGCGCTCGCCGAGTTCGTGATCTGGGGGGGATCGGGGCAGTCAGCGTCGTACGTCATTGCGGGGGGCTCCGTGATGGGTCCTGTCCCTGACAGCTGGCAAGAACGCTGCCCGACGGTCATGCGATCCGATCCGTGCCGCGTAGGTGGCGGACAGGGGCCGGCTTAGAGCGACGCGCTCGCGCGCTCCGGCACGTCCCGCAGGCAGCGAGGGGCTCCAGGTGTCCAGCGGTTGGACGGAGCTGTTCGAGATTCGGAATCCGTCCGCCATCGGAGGATGCGCCGCGAGAAGCTCTCGCCGCACGCGTGTTGTCGGAGTCCGTGAGCGGCCCTCGGGCCGTGGTCGCGAACGGGGGCGCTCACGGTATGCAAGAAGAAAACACACCCCCACATTTGCAGCCTCCCCCATCTGACCCTATATCATCTCGAGTTGGCGGTCCCGGGACTCTCTAGACCGATTTCTTCACTCGCTCTCTCCGGAAGGAGGAAGAGCCATGCGGAACATCGTGGCTATCGTAGTCCTGTTGGCTGGCATTGCGGGCGCCTGTGGGTCACTCTTCGGGGGGCTCGATCCCCACATCTTCAGGCGCGGCGACGCGAACGTGGACGGTACCGTCGATGGGAGCGATCCCATCGTACTCGCTGCATATATATACCAGGGAGGATCTCTAGGCTGTCTCAACCAGGCAGATGTGAACGACGACGGCGCGATCGACGCGTCGGACATCGTGTACCTGAACGCGTGGCTGTACCTGGGAGGGGGCCCACCACCGGCTCCCGGCCCGTTCGCCACGGAGTGCTCGGAGGACAGCTCTCCCCTCGGGTGCGAGACTCTTCCCGCGGGATGCTATTGACCGCCCGAGGACCCGCTGGAGGCTCGCGATGGCCTCCGGCGGGCTCTTCCTCGCGTAGGACGGAGCAGCTACCGGCTGTCAGGCAAGAACCAGTGCCCCGCGGGCATAGCAGTGGGCCAGCAAGTTCTCGCTTCGGCGCGCGCCCCCCCCGGCGCCCCCCCCCGGCCCCCCCGCGC
>CAYMRB010000237.1:0-15523 GCA_964392615.1 uncultured Planctomycetia bacterium
GGACCTCAAGGCCGAGCACGCGAAGTACCACCCGCGCGGCTGACGGCGACGGCGCAAGTGGAGCGTCGGGACGGCGGAGGGCCTCAGACCCGGTCGTACTTCAGCATCGTGAAGCCGAGCCGGATGAAGTCGCCCTCCTTGAGGATCGTCTTCGAGATGCGGTCGCCGTTGACCACGGTGCCGTTGGCGCTCTCGAGGTCGACGATGACATGGTGGTCGCGAACGGCTTCGACGAGGCAGTGCTCGCGCGAGACCTTGACGTCGCCGAGGCGCAGATCGGTCTTCGTCGAGCGGCCGACCTTGAACTTGCTCTTGCCGTTGAGGACGAGCCGCTTGCCCTTGTCGTCGCCGTCGATGACGACCAGGGCGGGCACGGAGGCCCGCGTCTTCGTGAGCACGCCGCCGCCGCGCGCCTGGGAGTCGGCCTCTTCGGAATCGGGCGCGGAAGACGCGAGGCGGACGCTGCCGGCCGCCGTCTCGTCGACCAGCTCGAAGCGCAGCTTGACGTCGCCGACTTGCACGACGTCGCCGGTACCGAGCTCGGTCTTCTCCACCGCCTGCCCGTTGACGAGCGTCCCGCGCTTCGATCCGAGATCGTAGACGCTGTAGACGCCGTCGGTCTGGTAGATCCGGAAATGGTTGAACGCGACGGAGTCATCGCGCAGGCAGATGTGGTTGCCCTGCGCCTTGCCGGCCTCGAAGACGCTCAGATTCTTGAGCAGGATCTTCTTCCCGGCGTCTCCCCCCTCGAGAACAGTCAGGCAACCGACTTTCATGGATCCTCTCGCCACGCGTGCCCCGCGCCCCGTCCAGCGCTCCCATCGCGCTGGTGAATCGCGAAACCTCTCAGCTCCCCATCGAGCCCTCGAAGTCTATCCCACGTCGCGCCAAGCGGCAAGCCGCCCGGAGCTCCCCCACCTTCGTCGACGACCCAACCCCCTCGAGAGGTGCCGCGAAGGTAGAAGAATCGAGCCGAGCGCCCCAAACGGAGTACTGAGGTGTGGGGACCAAACGAAACAGGTTTGGGTAGAAAGAGAGCAGCGCTCGGCTCGAACTGGACTTACAGCGAATTCCGTGCCAACCCCGGAACCCCCGTAATTCGTTCTCTCCACGTGGTTTTCAAAGGACTCGCCTGCTACGCGCAACACAATGAAGCGCGCACCCGTGCTCCGAATGCGCGCAGACCGATCTGTTCCGAGTTCCTATTCGTCTCCCGCCCCACCGGCGGAGGAAAAAGGGCGAGTCGAGCGTCTCAAACGGAGTACTTTGGTGTGGGGACCTTGTTGGTTGAACAACAGGTTTGGGTAGAAAGAGAGCGACGCTCAACTCGCTGCGCTTTGGCAAAGCAATGCGCGTACCGCCCCGCAGGAAAAGCCACAAGACGCCCTTGGAAAGCGGCTTATGACTGCATCCGGCGAGATTCCGACCGAGTGGTACCGCGACACCGCGTGCGTCAAAACAGAGCACGCGGCTCAGGCTGCTCGCCGTAAGGCAAGCTGACAAAGCAACTTACAAGATCCGCCCGAGACGCTTCGTTTCACGGCACGCGCACTGCCGCGCAAGCTGGCGGCAGCGGCCGCGAGCTCCCGCTCGCAAGCGTCCCGGAGCTCGCCCCCGCCCCCCCGGACTTCTGGCGCCAGCCGTGGGCGTCGTTCCGATTGATCACGCGGCGAGCGTAGGACGCGAAGTAGCTTCTCGGGTAGAGCCGCACGAGCCGACGCAGCGATTGGAGGGCGCGCGCTGCGTCCTGCTGCAGCTCGACCTGCAGCCACGCGGCCTTGTAGAGCAGGCGAGCCTGAGCGTAGCCGCGCTCGGAGCAATCGGCGGCCTTGCGGTACTCGCCAATCGCCGCGTCGACAGCGCCGAGCCGCCGGTACGCGCCCGCCAGGCACTCGCGCGCCCGGCTGTCCAGCGGACGGGTGGCGAGAGTGCGCAGGCAGGACTCGACGACGCGCCACTCCTCGGCAGCGGAGAGCTCCCGCGGCTCCTGCTCCTCCTCCGCGTGACGGCAGCCGGTCATCCGCTCCACGAGACGGTTCCACCAGACGACGAGGAGCCAGATCCACACCGGCACGTGACAGATCGCCGCGCCGAGGAAGAGGTAGGCTTCGACCGCGTGCCGAAACGTGCCTCCCGCCTCGGCCGCGCCGCCAACCGGCGTGCCGCTGGTGGCGGCAAAGAGCGCCACCCCACCGACGACCGTGACGGCGATCACCGCGAACCGCAGGCGCGGTACGCCCCGCAGCCGCGGGCAGGCCCAGAAGACCCCTCCGGCGGCCAGGCCGGCGATCGCGTACACCAGCGCTGCACAAACAAATCCCATGAGAGCGGATTGTAGGCGCCTGCAGGGGGCAGGTCACGAGCCGGTTTGACGGATTTGGAATCGCGTCCTACTCTTCTCTGGCTACAACGACGCCCGCGGGCGTCCGGCGCCACGAACAGTCGGCTCGAAAGAGCTGGCGGGCTGGAGGGTGCCGAGGGGAGGCAGCCGACCCTCCGGGGCCGGTGGAGGTAGGTAACGAACGCCCCCAACCCACGTTCCATGGGTCCGTTTCCTGGGTGGAAACGGGCCCTTTTTTCGTGCGGCGTTTCTGCGCGGCGGTTCGGTCGGCCCTTGTCCTTGTCGGGCCTACCGGGACCTTGCTGCGCCGGCTCGGCGCCTTTCCAGCCCGAAGACGGCGCAGAGGAAGGCCGGAAGCGCGAGGCCGAGGACGAGCGCGTGGAGCGCCGGGTGGAGGGCCTCCATCGTGGCCAGCTCCATGCGGCAGAGGGCGCAGACCACGAGGTTCCATGCGCCGTGCACCGCGACGCTGGGAAACAGCGAGTCGGCCCGCCAGGCGACGTAGCTCAGCCACAGCCCCGCCGGCGCAACGGCGGTGATGTGCTGGAGATCGGCGTGAATCGCGGCGAACAGCGCGGCGGAGACGACGATCGCGATCAGCGGGTGCCAGCCGCGCGCCAGGCTTCGCAGCACGCACCCGCGGTAGAGCAGCTCCTCGCACGCCGCGGGCAAGACCGTGACCGCGAGAATCACGACGCCGATCCAGCCGGCGGGCGTGCCAGAGAGGAGCTCGACCCACCACTCGAGGTGCGGGCTCGGCGCGACGAAGAGGAGGTTGCGAAGCCAGAACCCGACGTAGACCGGAAAGAGCCCCCCGGTCGCGGCGAGCAGCACGACTCCGCCGCGAACGCGCGGGCGCACGAGCCCGAGCCGCCAGCGGACGCCCCCACCGGAGAGCCAGGCCGCGAGAACCGCGCCCGCGGCCAGCGCGAGCTGCAGCGGCAACAGGCAGACGACGAAGGTGAACGCGTCGAACGCCGCGTCTTCCGTGAACCGATTGCGCAGCGGCTCGATCAGGCCGTAGACCGGCCCCGCCGCCTGGTAGGCCGCGACCGGCGTGACGATGCCGGCCGCGAGCGCGATCCACACTCGCGGCTTCCGCGGCCGGGCAAGCGGCAGATCGTCGTGTTCGGAGTGCGTCAACGAGCCTCTTTTTCGCGGCGACGGAGTGAACCCCTGGCACCGAAGCGGCAAATCGTGACCGAGAAACGCGCGATCAGTCGACGCGAGCCACCTTCGCCCACAGGATCCCGTCGATCGCTGCGAGCTCGGCTTCGATCTCTTGACCCTGGCCAGCCGGCAGGTCGTCGAGGTTCATCAGCGAGATCGCGCGGCCACCCTTCGGGTGCCGGCCGAGCGACATGTTCGAGATGTTGACGCCGCGCTGACCGATCGTTTGACCGACGGTGCCGATCATGCCGGGCGTGTCCTCGTTGGCGACGATCAGCATCGTGCCCTCGAGCACCGCGTCGAAGATGTAGCTGTCGAGCGACACCAGACGCACGCCGCGGCGGCCGCGCATCGCGCCGCCGAGCTCGCGCCGGTCGCCGTCGTCACCGCCGCCGCCTCCCGCTCGCGTCACCTCGACGCGAATCATGTTCGAGAAGTAGCGGCTCGATCCCTCGTCGCTCTCCTCGACCACGAGACCGTGATCCTTGGCGAGAGCACGCACGTTGATCCAGTTGACCGGCTGGTCGCAGCGATCGCCGATGAACCCGACGAGCACGGCCGACGTGACGTACGCCCGCACCTGCGACTCGAAGACGTCGCCGTAAAACTTGACGACCACGCGCTCGGGATTGCCGTCGAGCAGCTGAGCGTGCAACTGTCCGAGACGCCGCGCGAGTTCGCCGTAGGGCTCCGCCTTCTCGAGCAGGTCCGGCTCGAGCGACACGGCGTTGACCGGATGGTGCAGCTTGCCGGTCTGGAAGTAGTCGACGACCAGCCGCGCGCCGGCGACCGCGACGTTGACCTGCGCCTCGCGTGTCGACGCACCGAGGTGCGGCGTGCAGACGACCTTCGCGTGCTCGACGAGCGCGCGGTTCTCCGGCGGCTCCTCGTTGTAGACGTCGAGCGCCGCGCCGGCGACGCGACCGTCCTCGAGCGCCGCGAGCAGCGCGTCCTCGTCGACGATGCCACCGCGCGCGCAGTTGACGATGCGCAGGCCCGGCTTCGCCTTCTCGAGCACCTCCGCGCCGATCAGCCCGCGCGTAGCGTCCGTTTTCGGCACGTGCACGGTCAGGAAATCGACCTGACTCGCGAGCTCGGCGACATCGGTCACCAGCGTGATGCCCATCTCCTCGGCCATGCGCGGCGCGAGGTACGGATCGTACGCGAGCACCTCGAAGCCGAGTCCGTTCGCCATCGTCGCGACGTGCCGGCCGATCTTGCCGAGCCCGACGACGCCGATCTTCTTGTCGAGCACCTCGACGCCGACGAACTTGCTGCGCTCCCACTCGCCCGCCTTGAGCGACGTGCAACCTTGCGGCACGTTGCGGGCGAGCGACATCAACAGCGCGATCGTGTGCTCCGCTGCCGAACGCGTGTTGCCGTCGGGGATGTTCTGCACGGCGACGCCGCGACGCGTCGCGCCATCGAGATCGACGTTATCGACACCGACGCCCGCACGGACGACCAGCTCGAGCTTCGAGGCGGCCTCGAGGAACGCCGCATCGACCTTCGTGGCGCTGCGGATGATCAGGGCGTGCGCCCGGCTCACCGCCTCGTGCTTCTCCTCGATCGGGAGGCCGGGCCGATAGTCGACCTCGATCTCCGGATGCTCCTTCAGATAGGTCAGCGCGTCGTCGTTCAGTTTGTCCGAGATGAACAGGACCTTCTTGTCGCTCACGACATCCCGCCCTTTGCAAAGGCGAGAGAGACGTTGTGTCCGCCGAAGCCGAAGGAGTTCGACACCGCGTACTTCAACGCGACCTCTCGCGGCTCGTTGGGTACGTAGTCCAGATCACATTCGGGGTCAGGGGTGAAGTGGTTGATGGTCGCGGGCGCGACACCGTGATGCAGCGCAAGTGAACAAACGACCGCCTCGACCGCCCCGGACGCTCCGAGGAGGTGCCCGACCTGCGATTTGGTCGAGCTGACCATCAGATTGTCGGCATGCGCGCCGAATGCCTTGTGGATCGCGCGGGTTTCCATGACGTCGTTGAGCGACGTCGACGTGCCGTGCGCGTTGATGTAGTCGACCGCGTCGGCCGACACGCCGGCCTCGCGCAACGCGAGCTCCATGGCGCGCGCCGCATTCGTGCCCTCGGGGACCGGCGCCGAGATATGGTAGCCGTCGTCCGTCATGCCGAGCCCGACGACCTCGGCGTAGATCTTGGCGCCACGCGCCTTGGCGTGCTCGTACTCCTCGAACACCAGGCTGCCGGCGCCTTCGCCCATCACGAAGCCGTCGCGATCCGCGCTGAACGGCCGCGAGGCGGTCTTCGGATCGTCGTTGCGCTGCGACAGAGCGCGCAGCGCGCAGAAGCCCGCGAGCCCCATCGGCGTGATGGTCGACTCGGAGCCGCCCGTGATCACGATCTCCGACTCGCCACAGCGCACGCTGCGGAAGGCGAGCCCCATGGCGTGCTGGGCCGACGCACAGGCCGACGCGACGCCGAAGTTGGCGCCCTGGATGCCGAACCGGATCGCGATCTGGCCAGCCGCCGCGTTGACCATCAGCTTCGGAATGAAGAACGGGCTGACGCGGCGCGGTCCGCGGTCGAGGTACTTCAGGTGGGATGCCTCGAACTCGTTGAGGCCGCCGATACCCGACGCCCAGATGCAGCCGGCCCGCGTGCGATCCTCGCGCTCGAAGTCGAGACCGCTGTCATCGATGGCGTCCTGAGACGACCCCAGCGCGAACTGAGCGAAGCGGTCGATGTTGCGCGCCTCTTTGATCGTCAGGTACGGATCCGGATCGAAGTCCCCGACCTCGCACGCGATCTGCGCGGAAAACGCGCTCGCGTCGAAGGCCTGGATCGTGTCGGCCCCGCTCTCACCCGCGAGGACAGCATCCCAGAACTTGTCGAGCCCGCTTCCGATCGGTGAGACAACCCCGAGGCCGGTCACCACGACGCGACGTTCCATGAATCTCGCCAGCTCTTCGGTTGATCAGTTATTCGCCAATAAACGCCGAGGCTCAACCAACTCCGCCTAGGGTCGGTCGAGCCCTCTCGTCAGAATCTTCGTGTCGACATCCCGCGCGACGCCCACACCACGGTCCCACCGGCGGCACAGAGCGTCATGCTCAGGGCCGCCGGCGGGAACGCGACGCGACTGGAAAGCCAGCAGCGGCTCGAGTCGAGCCGCGGGGCGTCCGTCGGGATCGCAAGGCGCTCAGCGACTCAGTCGTCGCCTTCGCCCTGATTCTCCTCGATGTACTTGATCGCTTCCCCGACCGTCCGAATCTCTTCGGCCTTGTCGTCGGGAATGCTCATGCCGAATTCTTCCTCGAACTCCATCACGAGCTCGACGATGTCGAGAGAGTCCGCGCCGAGGTCGTTGATGAAGCTGGTCTTCGGCTTGACCTTGTCCTTCTCGACTCCCAAGCGATCGGACACGATCGCCACGACCTTGTCAGCAACTGTCTGATCCGCCACGTATCCTGGTCTCCATCCTGGGACCGGCCGGGTCCCCCTCGCTCCGCGCGGCAACCGCGCTTCGCGGGATGGGGCCGAGGGCCGGTTCTTTTGCATTCAAATCAGCAAATGGTCTCGCAGCACGGGAAAAAAGTCAATCCACGCTGCCCGACTACCCCCCGATCGCCAATCCGCCGTCGACGCGGACCACCTCGCCGGTGATGTACGCCGATCCCGGGCCGCACAGGAACGCGACGAGGGCCGCGACCTCAGAGGCCTGACCGACGCGTCCGAGCGGGATCTGCCCGCCGATCGACTCCCGCGCCTCGTCCTTCACCGCGTCGGTCATGTCCGTCTCGATGAAGCCCGGCGCCACGGCGTTGACCGTGATGCCGCGAGGCGCCAGCTCTCGGGCCAGCGTGTAAGTAAACGCTACGATGCCGCCCTTCGACGCCGCGTAGTTGGCCTGGCCGGCGTTGCCCACCAATCCGACGACGCTCGTAATATTGACGATCCGGCCTCTGCGCTGACGCAGCATCTGACGCGCGATCAGACGACACGCATTGAACGTTCCCTTGAGATTCGTCGTCAGCACCGCATCGAAGTCCGCAGGCTCCATCCGGGCCAGGAGGCCGTCCCGCGTGATGCCGGCGTTGTTGACGAGGATGTCGACTTGGCCGAACTCGCTGATCGCCTGCTCGATCGTCGCGGTCGCGGCGTCCCAATCGCCGACATCGCAAGCGAGCGGCAGAACGCGGCGGTCCGGGTAGCTCGCGCGAATCTCGTCGGCCAAGCTCTCGACGCCTTCCAGCCCGCGCGCCGTGACGACTAGGTCCGCGCCCTCGGCAGCCAGCCGGGTCGCGATCGCGCGGCCGATTCCTCTCGACGCGCCGGTGACCAGCGCCACCTGGTTCGCTAGCGGCAGGGCGTTGTCGCTCATTCCGAATCTCTCTCCGTCACAGGGGGCGGCGGCAAACCGTCCTTCTATACAGGAACAGACTAGAGGTTGTCCAGGACGGCCTCGAGCGCCTCTGGCGTGCCGACCGGCTGGACCGCCAGCACGTCGACCGTCTTGCGCGCCAGGCCCTGAAGAACGCTCCCGGGACCGACCTCCAGCGCCCGAACGGCGCCGTCCGCCGCGAGCGCGCGCACGCACTGCTCCCAGCGCACCGAGCTCTCGACCTGCAGGAGCAGCCCCTCGCGAATCGCCTCCGGGTCCTGCACTCGCTGGCCCGCGTAGTTCTGATAAAACGGCAACCTCGGCTCGGCGATCTCGACATCGGCGAGGAGCGGCCGCATCTTGTCCGTCGCGGACGCCATGAGCTTCGAGTGATACGCCCCCGCCACGGCCAGCACGACGGCCCGTCGCGCGCCGGCCCCCTTGAGGCGATCGACACACTCCTTGACCGCGTCGACCTCGCCCGAAATCACGGTTTGCACCGGCGAGTTGTAGTTCGCGACGCAGATCTCGTGCCCCTCGCTGCGCATCTCGTCGACGACGGCCTCGATCTTGGCAGCGTCGAGCGCGAGGATCGATGCCATCGTCCCCGCCTTCTGATCGCAGGCCTCCTGCATGTACTCGCCGCGCTTGCCGACGAGGCGCAGCGCGCTCTCGAAGGAGATCGCGCCCGCGAAGACCAGCGCCGAATACTCGCCGAGGCTGAGCCCCGCCGCCGCCGCTCCGTCGATGCCGGCCGCGGGATCGATGCCGTCGGCACCGGCCGCCGTGCCGCATCGCCGGCGCATGACCTCGAGCATCGCCATCGAGTGCAGGAAAATCGCGGGCTGGCTGACGCGGGTCGCGTCGAGCTCGTCCTTCGGCCCGTCCTTGCAGATCGCGAAGACGTCGAAGCCGAGCACCTCGCGACCGCGATCGAACACGGCCTGCGCCTCGGGAAAGGCAGCACACAAATCGACCGCCATGCCGACGGTCTGGGCGCCCTGTCCGGGGAACAGGAACGCGCGGTCAGCAGTACCGTTCATCTCGTTCTCACCAACGAATCAGAGTGTAACCCCACGTCAGTCCCGCCCCGAACGCGACGAGGAGGACGAGCTTGCCACGCTCGAGACGACCGTCTCGCACAGCTTCGTCGAGAGCGATGGGCACCGACGCCGCGGACGTGTTGCCGTAGCGATCGAGGTTGATGAGCAGCTTCTCGTCGGGAATCTCGACCTTGCGCCGCACCGCGTCGATGATGCGGTGGTTCACCTGATGCGGAATGATCAGGTCGATATCCTCCATCGTGACGCCGTTGCGCTCGCAGGCCTTCTCGAGCAGCTCGAGCATGGCGCGAGTGGCAAACTTGAAGACCTCCCGTCCCTGCATCGTGAGGAAGTGGAGGCGCTCCTCGACGCTCTGATGGTTCGCCGGGCGGCGCGAGCCCGCGCCGGGCACCTCGATCAGCTCGCAATCGTCGCCGTCCGTGCGCAGGTAGTGGTCGATGAGCTCCGACTTCGTCGCGCTGGACTCGCCATTCGTCCGCGACAGCACGACCGCGCCGGCACCGTCGCCGAACAGGATGCACGTGTTGCGGTCGGTGTAGTCGACGAACCGCGACAGCGTCTCCGCGCCGATCACGAGGACCTTGCTGTAGAGACCACTCGAGATGAAGCTGCCGGCGACCGCGCTCGCGTAGATGAAGCCGGTGCAGGCAGCGCTGATGTCGAACGCGCACGCCTGCTTCGCGCCGAGCCCGGCCTGGACGTAAACCGCGCCCGCTGGACAGTAGGTGTCCGGCGTCACCGTCGCCAGGATGATCGCTTCGAGATCGCTAGCCTCGATTCCGGCGGACTCGAGCGCGCGGCGCCCCGCCCGCAGGGCGAGGTCGCTACAGGCGTCTTCATCCGCAGCGATGCGACGCTCGCGGATACCCGTGCGCTGCGTGATCCACTCGTCCGAGGTATCCACCATCTTCTCGAGATCGTGGTTCGTGAGCACGCGCTCGGGCACGTAAGACCCGGTTCCAAGGACAAAGCTCTGGTACATTCTCTTACCTCGGATCACCTGGACCGCTACTATCGCCCGACTCTATCGCGCGACACGGCGGTGTCCAGGTCGATCCTGCATCTGAAAACCTGGACGCTGGCTCCACGCGCGCCTCCGCGTCGAGCGAAATGACGGGCGATCGAACGACGATACCGCCGTCAGCCGCGGTCACTTCCTACGATCAACGGACAGCCGGACCGGCCCTCCCTTCAAGAACCGGCGGTTGCTGCCTGCAGATCTTCTATGATCAGGCGGTTGATGTCGACCTCCGCCATCCTCAGCGCCGCGCGTACGGCGTTCGAGATCGCCTTCGCGTCGCTCCGCCCGTGGGCGATGATGACGGTGCCGTTGACCCCGAGCAGCGGCGCGCCGCCGAACTCGGCGTAATCCATCATTCCCTTGAGGCCGCTGAGCGAGGCGATGAGGGGATGGTCGCCGCCATCGCCACCATCGGCCTCCGTCGACGCCTCGATCGCTCCGCGAACGAGATCCTTGAAGGAGTTGATCAGCCGCTCGGCCAGCCCCTCGGAAACCTTCAGCACGATGTTTCCGGTGAAGCCGTCGCAGACCGCGACATCGCAGGCGCCGTTGAAGATTTCGTTCCCCTCGACGTTGCCGACGAAGCTGAGATCGGTCCCGCGAAACAGCTCGTGCGTCTTCTTCGTCAGGCGGTTCCCCTTGGCACCCTCCTCGCCGATGTTGACCAACCCGACGCGCGGGCCTTCGACGCCGAGGATCTTCGTCGCGTACAGACGCGCCATGAGGCCGTACTGCACGAGGTGCTCGGGGATTGCCTCGACGTTGGCGCCGACGTCGCAGACGATCACCGGTCGCGGACCGGCGTAGATCGCCACCGCGATGCCGGGCTTCTGCACGGTCGGCAAGAGCCTCAGCTGGATGATGGAGGACGCGACGACAGCACCGGTATTGCCGGCGCTGACGAAAGCCTGAGCCTGCCCGTCCCGAACGAGCCGGACCGCGCGTGCGATCGACGACCCCTTCTTGCGACGCACGGCCATCGCGGGGCTCTCGCCCATGCCGATGACCTCGGTCGCCGGAACGACCCGGATGGTCCCGGGATCGCCGTCGCCGTTGCGCTCGTCGCCGCACCAACCGGCCGCGTCGAGCTCCGCGCGCACGACGTCCTCGAGCCCGACTAGCAGGATCTCGACGTGCAGGCTACGGGCCGCGAGGACGGCACCGCGAACCACCTCACGCGGCGCGCGGTCTCCGCCCATGGCATCGACGGCGATGGCAGGACGCAAGATCTCAGAGCTCCTCGGCGGTCGCGAGAATCGACTTACCGCGGTAGAACCCGCACTCGCTACAGATCGTGTGACGGACCTTCATCGACCCGCAATTCGAACACTTGACGATGGGCGGCAGCTCGATGCGATGGTGCGAGCGGCGCATGCCCTTCCTCGATTTCGAGGTTTTCCTCTTGGGGACGGCCATGGGGGACCCCCGATCGGCCTTCTAAACGGCCGCGGACACTGGATTTAAGAAAAAAAGAAGGCCGTGAGGCCGACGAGAGTCGAGCCATTGTAGGTAGGGGCTCGGGGACTGTCAAGAACGCGAGAGGCACCAAAACGCGTCCGAGTCGAGACCGCCGCCTGTCGGGGTGGAGCGATGCGTCGCGCGACGTTACACTCGCGCCCGAGAAACGCACGCTGATCGGGACTGACGGATCCGGAGACGCCCATGTTCGACTTCGAAGGACAAACCGCCATCGTCACCGGAGGGACCCGAGGCATCGGCGCGGCGATCTCCCGGCAATTCCTCCGCGCGGGGGCCCGCGTCATCGCGCTCCACCGGACGGACGACGCGAGCGCGCAGGCCTTTCGCGAGGAGAACACCGCCGCGAGCGAGCGTCTCGAGGTGCGCAGGCTGAACGTCGGCGATTTCGACGCCGTGCGGTCGTTCTTCGACGAATTCGAGTCGCAGGGTCGCGAGCTGCAGATCCTCGTGAACAACGCCGGCATCCGCAGGGACGCAGCCCTCGCCCTGATGTCGCACGCTGACTGGCAGGACGTCATCGACGTCAACCTCGGCGGCTGCTACAGCATGTGCCGCTTCGCGCTGAAGAACCTGGCGCCTCGACGCTACGGCAGGATCGTCAACATCACGTCTCCGAGCGGCCGCCTCGGCTTTCCCGGCCAGACGAACTACGCCGCCAGCAAGGCCGGCATCGTGGCGCTGACGCGGAGCCTGGCCCGGGAAGTCGCGCGGCGCGGCGTCACCGCCAACTGCGTCTCGCCGGGCTTCACGGACACCGACCTGATCGCCGACCTGCCGGAGACGCTTCTCGAGGAACACCGCAAAGCCGTTCCCATGCAGCGCTTCTGCGATCCGGACGAGGTCGCGCACGCCGTCCTGTTCCTGGCGACAGGAGAGGCCGGCTACATCAGCGGCGCGGTCCTGGATGTCACCGGCGGACTGTAGGGGCCCGGAGAGAGCGGGCCCCCTGACCGTCAGCGCAGCGGGCCTCAGCGCATCACCATGCCGCCGTCGACGTTGATCACCTGGCCCGTGACGTATTCCGCGGCGGCACAGAAGAACACGACCGCCTCGGCCACCTCCTCCGGCCGGCCGAGTCGGCCGACGGGGATCGTCCGCAGCAGCTCGTCCTTCACCTTGTCCGGCAGCGACTTCGTCATGTCGGTGTCGATGAATCCCGGAGCGACAGCATTGACGGTGACGCCGGTCCTCCCGAGCTCGCGAGCGAAGTCCTGGGTCAGACCGATCACGGCGCCCTTCGACGTGGAGTAGTTCGCCTGCCCCGCGTTGCCGATCTGGCCGACGACGGAGGCGATGTTGACGACCCGCCCCCAGCCCTGCTCGGCCATGAGCGGCGTGATCTCTCGGAGGCCGTTCAACACGCCGTTCAGATTGATGCTGAGCACCAGGTCCCAGTCCGACTCCTTCATGCGGATGAAGATCGAGTCCCGGGTGATGCCGGCGTTGTTGACGAGGATGTCGATCCTGCCCAGTTCGGCGACGACCTTCTCGGCCACGGCGCGCGCGTCCTCACGCTTGGACGCGTCGGCCCTCACGGCGAGCGAGCGTACGCCGAGCGCGCCGATCTCCGCCGCCGTTGCCGTCGCCAGCTCCTCGTCGATGTCCGTGACGGCGACATCCGCCCCTTCCTGCGCCAGCGCCAGCGCGATCTCCTTGCCGATGCCTCGAGCAGCCCCGGTGACCACGGCGACCTTGTCCTGAAGCCTCACGTTCGCAACCTCCACAGCGTGGGACGACGCCCGACGGGGATGTGCCCGGCCGGAGCTGGGCGGGCTGGCGACCCTCACGGACCGCGAAAGCTGCAGATCTTAGTACCGGCGCCGGTGCGGAGTCAAATCCCGCCGCGCCGCAAGGTGAAATCCCCGGAGATCTCCGCCCACTCGAAGGCTCCACGATGTCCGCGTAGCCGGACGGACTACCCCGCCAGCTCGCGCACCTTCGCCGCCATGGCCGCGATCGCGTCGGCCGCGCCCTGCGGCGCCTTGCCGCCGGCCTGGACCATCTCGGGTCGGCCGCCACCGCGGGCCTGGAGCAACTCGGCGCCGGCCTGGAACACGTCCGCCGCCTTCCAGCCGTCGTCGACGAGCGCGCGGCTCAGACCGACGATGACCTGCACCTTGCCCTCGAGCCGCGAGACGAGCACGGCGACGAGCTTCGGCGCCTGCTGCTTGAACTGGTCCCACGTCGAGCGCAGCGACTTGCCGTCGATGCCGTCGTAGAGCGCAGTCACGAGCGTCACGTCGCCGACGGCCTCCTTGCGGACCTCGCCGTCGCCGCCTTCCGCCGCCGCCTTCGAGCCGCGCTGCTTGAGCTCGCGGTTCTCCTCGAGGAGCTTGCCGATACGCTCGAGCAGCCGGTCCGGCGCGACCTTGAGCTTCCGCGACAGCTGATCGAGCAGCGCGGCCTGCTCGCGGTGGAACGTCTCGGCCCCCATTCCGGAGAGCGCCTCGACCCGCCGGATTCCCGCCGAGACCGATCCCTCGCGCAGAAGGACGAACGGCCCGATCTCGCCGGTGCTCCCGACGTGGCAGCCGCCGCACAGCTCGACCGAGAAGTCGCCGATGCGCACGACGCGCACGCGATCGCCGTACTTCTCGCCGAAGAACGCCATCGCGCCCTGCTCGATTGCCTCGTCGCGATCCATCTCGCCGATTCCGACGGGCAGATTCAAGAGCACGTGCTCGGCGACGAGCTCCTGCGCGGCCGCCAGCTCGTCCGCCTGGATGCCGCTCTCGTGCGTGACGTCGAAGCGCAACCGCGCGCTCTCGACGAGCGAGCCCTTCTGCCGCACGTGGGTGCCGAGCACCTTGCGCAGCGCCGCGTGCAAGAGGTGCGTCGCCGTGTGATTGCGCTGGATCGCCCGGCGCCGCTCGCCGTCGACCTGCGCGCTGACGACGAGCCCCTCGCGCAGTGCGTCAGGATCGCCATCGACGACCTCGCCCGTGTGCACGAGTTGGCCGCCACGCTTCTGCGTGTCGTCGACGCGGAACTGCACGCCGCCGCACGTCAGCAGGCCCGTGTCGCCGACCTGGCCGCCGCTCTCGCCGTAGAACGGCGTGTCCGACAACACGACGTGGATGGCGGCCTCGTCGCGGACGACCTTCTGGACTTCGCCTTCTCCGTCAAGGCGCTCGTAGCCGACGAAGCACGTCTCGGGCAGCGCTTCGACGCCGGCGTCCTCCAGGCTCGACGTGGCGGCGCTGAAACTCGCGCCGGCGCCCGAGGTCGTCGCGTGCCCCTTCATCAAATCCTCGTAGCCGGCCATGTCGGCGCCGAGCCCGGCCTCATCGGACATGCGCTCGACTAGGTCCGGCGGGAAGCCGTACGTCGTGTGGAGCTTGAAGATCGCGTCGCCGGGAACGGTCGATTCACCCTTCCCCTTGAGCTGGGCGGCGACCTCGTCGAAGAGCTCGATGCCGCGATCGAGCGTGCGATCGAAGCGCTCCTCCTCGAGGCGAATCTGCCGTGCGATGCGCTCCTTGTCCGCGACGATCTCGGGATAGGCCTCGCCCATCTCGTCGACGACCGTGTCGACGAGCCGGTGAACGATCGTCCCTTCGTCGGTGAGCTTGCGGCCATAGCGCGCGGCGCGACGCAGGATGCGACGCACGACGTAGCCGCGCTTCTCGTTAGAGATCTCTGCGCCGTCGGCGAGGCAGTACACGAGCGATCGGGCGTGATCGGCCAGCACGCGGTGCGGCACGCCCTTGTCGCCGACGTCGTAGGGGACGCCGGTGAGGTCCTCGACCTTGCGGACGATGCTGCGCAGGATGTCGGTCTCGAAGACCGTGTCGGCGCCCTGCATGACCATCGCCATGCGCTCGAGCCCCATGCCGGTGTCGATGCTCGGGTGCGGCAGCGGCGATTTCGTGCCGTCGGGCGCCTGGTCGAACTGCATGAAGACCAGGTTCCAGATCTCGAAGAAGCGCTCGCCGTTCTCGACGTCCGCCTCGCCGAACGCATCGCCGCGATCGAGGAGGATCTCGGAGCAGGGACCGCACGGGCCGACATCCCCCATGCTCCAGTAGTTGTCCTTCTCGCCGAGCCGGACGATGCGATCGTCCGGCAGGCCGGAGATCCTCTTCCACAGATCCCAGG
>CAYMRB010000238.1:0-15506 GCA_964392615.1 uncultured Planctomycetia bacterium
ATTCGAGTTTCGCTTCGAAGCACGGTGTCCGATGCCATCGAGGTGATGAAGAGGCATCACCACGGGAGCGTCCTGGTGATGGACGGCAGCACTCTATCGGGCATCTTCACGGAGCGTGACGTTCTCACGCGGGTCGTCGGCGCTGGCGTGGACCCCAAGAAGACCGAGTTGGAATCGGTCATGACCCCGGATCCGACGACGCTTTGCGAAGACGATCCGCTGGCCTTCGCCATCCACCTCATGGCTGCACGGGATCTCAGACACGTCGTCGTGATGAGGGACGACACTCCTGTTGGTATCGCCTCGATCCGCGGGGTTCTGAGCTACGTCACCAAGCAGGCGCTCTGATGAGAACAAGTCACTTGAGAGCCTCACAGCACGACTACCGCACAGCGGTGGCAACTTGTCTCCTCGCGATAGGGCTTACGGTGACGGCCGGATGCCAGCTCAACGCCCCGGGGCCCAACCAAGAAGCGACGGCCGTCAAGATGGAGGGCCTGCTGAACGGATACGTGAGCGTTTACGGCTTGACCGGCTTCGACGGAAACGTCGTCAAGGTCGGGTTCTTGCACGACAACGGCCGTCCTGGCGAGCTGGCCTACGCCGACGTTTGGCCGCTCGCGGGCGTCGGCGTAGGATTCGTCGGAGCGAGGCTGCGAATCCTCTTTCTCGAGGTCGGCCTCGGGGCTCTCTGCTACGATGCGGTCCCGCCACCTCCTCCCCCGCCATCGGGACCAGAGAACACCGAAGAAGAGTCGAAGGAGTAGGTGCGAGCGAGCGCGACGGCCGTGCCAGAGCACTGGCGGTCATATCGACGCCATATCGACGCCATGTCGACACCTTGCTGGTGCTCACCGATCTCAGGAGTGACCGGTTGCCGTCGTGGCGCGGTTTGGTGAATACCTCGGGATAGGATTTGACTCCTCGTTCGATTTCGGTTCTTTGGTTCTCTCCCCCCTGTGCGTGCGGTCGGCCGAGGGCCGCCCCGACACACAGGCTTCTTTCGCAGCCAACGTGGCTGTCGCCCCGGGTAGTTGGTCCGATGGGGGGAACTAAATCGGGTCTTCGGGAACGACGAAACGGTGCCGCCAGCCCTGGCGCGGCAAGACAGCATGTCACGATTCGAGAATTACACCGTCTCCAGCAAGAACTACGACCTGACGCGGCGGCCCGTCGGGTTGGAGCTGATCGTCGGAGCTCTCGCTTGCGGTTCGAGGCCCCTGGCCGAGCAAATCGTCCGGGACGCCGGCTGCGGGACCGGCAACTACGCTGCCGCCCTCGCGGGCAAGGTGGAGCGGGTGGACTGCGTGGAGTTCAACCCAGGGATGCTGGAGGCCGCGCGGGCGAAGCTGTCTGGCCATCGGGAGGTGCAACTGTGCGAGGGCTCCATCCTCGAGCTGCCCTACGAGAGCGGTTCTGGCGATGGGGTCATGGTGAACTTCGTGCTGCACCACGTAGAAGAGGGCACCGATGCGGACTTCGCTGCAACTCGGCGCGCGGTCGCGGAGTGCCACCGCGTGCTCGCGCCAGGGGGCACACTGATCGTTCAGACCTGCGCGCCGGCCCAGTACAGGGAGGCGTACTGGTACGGATCGCTGATCCCCGAGGCCATCGAACGCGCTCTCAAGCGCTACATCCCGCTGGCTCTACTGGAGGAGAGCATGCGCGAAGTCGGCCTGCGCCCAGGCGGCCGGCTGGTGCCCCTCGACGAAGTGTTGCAGGGCGACGCCTATCTCGATCCGCGCGGGCCATTGCGTCGCGAGTGGCGCGATGGTGACTCCAGCTGGGCCCTGGTCGAGGAGTCGGAGCTGGCGCGCGTAATCGGCGAGATCGAGCGCATGCTGAGCGATGATTCCATGGGCCCGTTCCTGGCAGAGCGGGAGGAGCGCCGCCGCGAGTTGGGGCAGGCGACCTTCGTCGTCGGCAGAAAGCCCCTGCAGTGAAGGCGGGTGAGCGCGGACGCGTGACTCGGTGGCTTCTGAGCGGGCCACCTTGGGTACCCGTGCTGTTCGCAGTCTTCGCGTCGTTCTCGACCTACTTCTGCATGTACGCGTTCCGCAAGCCGTTTCTTGCGGGCAGGTACGAGGGCCTCGCGCTGCTCGGAACGCAGATCGACCTGAAGACCGCGTTCGTCATCAGCCAGGTCCTCGGCTACACGCTGTCCAAGTTCCTGGGCATCAAGCTCTGCTCCGAGGTAACGCGTGGCCGGAGGCTTGCCATGCTCCTCGGCCTGGTTGCCATCGGTGAGGTGGCGCTGCTGTTGTTTGCGGTGCTGCCGCTGCAGCTGAAGATCCTGGCCTTGTTCGCCAACGGCCTTCCGCTAGGCATGGTGTGGGGCATGGTGGTCTGGTACCTCGAGGGACGTCGCACCTCGGAGCTGCTCCTGGCCGGCCTGTCCTGTTCCTTCATTCTGGCGAGCGGTGTCGTGAAGGACGTCGGCCGCTGGCTGATGGGCGCGCACGGCGTGGCGGAGTTCTGGATGCCGTTCGCGACAGGCCTCGTGTTCCTCGTGCCCTTCGTGCTCTCGGCTCTCCTGCTCGATCAGCTCCCCGATCCCGACGCCGACGACGAGGCTGCGCGCACGCGCCGCGAGCCGATGGATGCCGCCGACCGCGTCCGCTTCCTCCGACAGTTCTTCACACCGCTGGCGCTGCTGTTTCTCGCCTACTTCTTCCTCACCGCCTACCGCGACTTCCGCGACAACTACGGCGTCGAGATCTTCACCGAGCTAGGCTACGGCGAGGAGCCTGGCATCTTCAGCATCAGCGAGACCTGGGTGGCGTTCGGGGTGCTCGTTCCCTTCGCGCTGCTGTTCTGTATTCGGGACAACTCATGGGGGTTGCTCGTGGCCTTTGCGTTGATGGCCGCCGGCGCCGCCTCCCTGGGAGTCAGCACGCTGCTGCTCGAGAACGGTGCGATCAGCGGCCTGACCTGGATGATCCTGGTCGGCATCGGGTCGTACCTCGCCTACGTGCCCTACGGCTCGATCCTCTTCGACCGGCTGATCGGCTCGGCAGAGGTGGTCGGCACGGCCGTCTTCGTCATCTATGTAGCCGACACCCTCGGCTACACCGGCTCGGTCGCGGTGCAACTCACCAAGGATCTGATCGCCGGCGAGGCCACCCGTCTGGCCTTCTTCCGCTCCTTCACCTACATGCTGTCCGTCGGCGCCGCGGCGCTGCTCCTGGCGAGTGCCGTCCTGATTCTACGCAGGGCCGGCAGCGGCCGCAGCCTGCCTGAATCCAGCTCCGACCTGCGAGAAATCCCGGCTGGCACCGGGTGTTCCAATTCGCCGCGGTGATCGCCCTCGGTGTCAGTTCGGCGAGTTCGAACGCCCCGAGCGGGCACAAGGGAAGCGCGAGAAGAACTCAGGCAGACGCGAGCCGTATCGACGAGCTGATCGACTCCGGGCTTCTCGGGCGGCTGCTGGCGATGACCGACATCTCGTTCTCGAACTCGCTCATCGAGTCGTGGTGGAGGAGCTTGAAGTATCATCGGCTGCTTCGACTCGTTCTGAGTGTTCTGAGCTCCGATGGTTGACTTTGGGTGTGAGGGCCGAGATCGTGGGAGGCACGGCCGGAGGTTCTGGCTCGGCTCGAGCCAGTTTACGTCAATCTGAAATCAGAACGCATCCGGGTGGCTCGCCGGGGCTCCGTTGACCGGCATTGCCGACTTCGAGGGGTTTGAACAACGACGATGGCGGTGAAGATGAATCGGACGATGAAGAACGGTCACATGGCCGTGGTTCGGAAGCTCGATCCGCGCCGCGGCCGGCTACGTTCGGTCGCACTGTGCTCGCTCGCTCTCTGTGCACTGTTCGTCTGGTCGCCGGCCTGTACGACGGCACGCGCCGACGAGTCCACCGAAACGTCCACAGCAGACAAACTGCCGCTGGTCTACGAGGGGCAGGGCCTACGAGTCGAGGTGACGACGATCGATCCCGCGACGGGGCGCATGACAGGAACGTTGACGCTCGGGAAGGCGAAGCTGCCCTACGTGGCCGATGTGGTGGAGACCGAAGACGGCGACGAGATGATCGTCGGGCGGGTCACGACCACTGCCGGGCAGAAGATGTTCCACGCGATGGAGGAGTCCGACACCGTGGCGCGGGTGGTGTTCGACGGCAGGACGTACCGGGTGGCACGGGTGAAGGTGAAGACGAAGCCGAAGAACGCGACACGGCCCGCTCCGGACCGCACGGCGGACCAGGTACCGCCCGCAAAGCCGCGTCCCAAGCCGACCGGCCGCATGGTGATGAAGCTGCACACGGTCGTCGACAGGGGCTCGGCGAACATGAAGTCGCATACGGTTCTCGCGCCCGACGGCTGGCGAGTGGAAGGCGGTGCGTGGTGGGCGGCGCAGTCCTTCTTCCGCGTGCTCCCGAGTCAAGACATCAAGGTCCTCGCGCCCGACGGGCGCATGGTTCACATCGGGCCGAGCTTCGGCGCGACCGACTACCTGCCGTCGGAATATGCGCGCCAGCAATTGGGGGCGAAGCGTCCCGCCGAAGGCACGGCTTCGGAGGGCTCGCCCATCATCTACATGCCGTCGAATCTGGAGGCATGGAAGTCGTTCATTGCGGAGAAGGGCATTCGGGTCGCCTATCCGAAGGCCAAGAACATCCGTGTTGACCAGGTGGTCGTGATCCCGGAGCTGACGGCGATCCTGCAGCGTCAACTGGCGCCGCTGAAGAAGCAGAACGAGCAGACGAACAGGCAGTCGCAGGCCATCGGCGGCGGCACCTTCAGTTTCACCGACGGTGCGGTCCTCGGCGCGAGTAGCTCATACGAGCTGGACGGCAAGAGGTGGGAGCAGCTGCACGTATTCGGAAACACGTACTCCGGCCTCGACGCGCAGGTCGGACGCCAGCTCTGGTGGGCGCTCGAGCCCAATGTGACGTTCCGCGCGCCGGCGGGTCAGCTCGAGGCGAATATGCCTCTGATGCTCGCCGTCTCGTACTCGCTCCGCATGACCCCGCAGTGGGCCAAGATGAAGACCGATCACATGATCAAGATGAACCAGATCGCGGCAAAGGGCGCCGCCGATCGGGCGAAGATCATGGCCGACTCCAATCGTGAGATCAACCGCATCATCGTCGAGGGCCACCGGCAGCGCGAGACGATCCGCGACGCGACGCATCGCAAGGTCATCAACTCGATCCGCGGAGTCGACGACTACACTACGGAAGGCGGCGGAGCGTCGGTGCAGTTGCCGAGCGACTACGATCATGTCTACACGAACGGCAACGGGGAGTACGTGCTCACGAACGACGCGAACTACAACCCGAACGAAGATTCGGCGCTGAACAACTTGACGTGGAAGACGATGAAGCCGGCGGGAAGGTAGAATGGCTACGAACGAACGCTGTCGCATCGACGGCCCAGCCAAGGTGCTTTTCCCTGGCGTCGCCGCTCGTGATTCCGGTAGCCTCCTGGCTGTCGATGTGCGGGAGCATGAGTCGTAGGAGGTGTTTCTCGCCCGCTACGTGATGCGGGCACTTGTTCGATCGAGAGGCTCGAGGCCGAGTGTGGCTGAGCGCTCGGTTTCGAGTGAGATGGTGGGAGCTGGCACCAATGGACGAGAAGCGGTGGGTCCTCGTCGTCGAAGAAGACGACGCGGTTCGGCAATTCGTGGCGACGGCCTTGAGTTCGGATCCGAGGCTACGAGTTGCCGCGACGGGATGCTGCCGTGAGACGGTTGCGGAGCTCGCGAGCAAGGATTTCGACCTGGCGCTGATCGGTTGTGCCCTCGCCGACGGCGACGCCTGTGCCCTCGGCGAAGCGCTGCGTCAGCGCGCTAGGGAACGCGGCAGACGGATCCACGTGATCGCCTTGAGGGGGGCGGGCGGCTGCGAGGAATGCCATGGCCTTGGCGCAGACCAAGGCCTGACGAAGCCGTTCAGTCTCGAGTCTCTGCTGGAAACGGTCGCGGCGGGGCTGCAGCGTCCGTGATAGCGGCGACCTGTCTTCATGCACGCCGCCGCGGAGCCGACGACCGGCCCGGAAGCCACTTCAGTCGCATGAGGTGTCTCTTGTGGCGCGAGCGAACCACCGCGTAACATCGCGGCCGCGGTTGGGCAGGATCGACAACGTGTGGCACGGATAGCTGAGAAGAATGACCGAGGATATAGCACAGCAGTTCTGCAACGCGCTGGACGCCGGTGACTGGGACGCGCTCGCTTCGCTCCTTGCGCCAGGATGCGAGTACTCGTTGCGCGGCGGCTCAATCGAAGGTGTTGAGCCGATCGTCGCGTCGTATCGCAAGATCGACGAGTGGGTGCACGCGAGCTTCGATTCTGTCCGTTATGAGAGCGAGGTCGACACCTGCACTGAGCGAGAAGCGTTGATTGCGTTTCGCGACATCATCGAGCACGGCGCGCATCGCTTGGACTTTCGGTGTCAGCAGCAGATCACGTTGGGAGACGATGGGCGGGTCGAGCGAATCCGGCATATCGACCTCGAGGGAGAGCCGGAGAAGGCCGCGGAGTTCAATCGGGTCTGCGGTGTCGAAAAGCCTGCGTAGCGGGCGTTTCTGCGCACGAGCGTGGCACGTGTATCATCGAGGGCAACGGCGGCGCGCACGAGGAGTTCCTCCAAGAGTTGGCGAGGCGGAACGACGGGACGTACCGGAGGCTGTAGCGCCCACCTATTCTCGGTGTCGTCGCCCTTCTCGCCGGGGGTGGTGCCGTTCGGGCCGATCGAGTCGGCGTCGAAGGTCGAGGCGTTGCGCTGGTGGGCGCTGCGTGTCGCTGAGCCGCCTTGCCGGGAGGGCGACAGCTCTTCATGATCGAGCGGCAGCCTCACCCGTGACATCGCGGCCGCGGTCGGGCAGGATTAGGGCGTGTGCCGTAGGTGGCCGTCGAAGTGGCCGATTCACTCCGATGTGAGTCGAAAACATGGAGAGCAGGAGGCTATCACCGTGCGACGAGGTCAGACGAGACGGGCCTTCCTGTTCCAGAGCGCAGCCGCGGCGCTTTCTATCCCGACGATCTCTGCCACTCCCCTTCGCGGTGAGAACGCGCCATCCGATCAGTTGACGGTGGGCGCGATCGGGGTCGGCGGTCGGGGATCTGGAATCCTGGGGGAGGCCGTGGGGCACCCGAACGTGAAGGTGCTGGCGGTATGCGACGCGTTTCGAAGTCGACGAGAGCGGCATGCCGCAGTACTGGACCATCGCTACGGCGGCAAGGTCTGTACGCCGATTCGCGACTTGCGCGACCTCGTCGCGCGCGAAGATATCGATGCCGTGCTCATCGCGACCCCAGACCACTGGCATGTCCCGGCCGCGCTGATGGCCGTGCGGTCGGGCAAGGATGTCTACGTCGAGAAGCCGCTGGGAATGAGCATGGAGGAGCTCTTCGCCATCCGTCAGGAGGTCAAACGGTACGGACGCATCTTCCAGTACGGCACGCAGCAGCGCTCGATGAACCACGTGCGCCACGGCTGCGAGCTGGTCCGCAACGGCCGACTCGGCAAGATCCGGTCCGTGGAAGTGACCGCGCCCAGCTACGGGTATCAAGGCGGTTCCCTCGATCCTCTGCCCGTGCCGGAGGACCTCGATTACGACCTGTGGCTCGGTCCGGCACCCTGGCGCCCCTACACCAAGGACCGCTGCACGTGTTGGGGGACGTACTGGGTGCTCGACAACGCCCACGGGTTCATCGGCGGCTGGGGGGCTCACCCTCTTACCGACATGCTGTGGGCGTTGGGTGACGATGCGTCCGCTGTGCCGGTCACGTATGAGGGGACGGGGAAGTTCGGCACAGGGCTCTTCGATGCCCCGTATCACTGGGACATTCACGGAGAGTTCTCCAGCGGCGTCCGCTTCCACTTCATCCCGGGCGGCGACTGCGCGCATTTCGTCGGGGAGAACGGAAAGCTCTGGATCAGCCGCGGCGGCTTGCGTGCGGAGCCCGCCTCCCTCTTGAAGGAGACCATCGGGCCGGAGGAGATCCACCTGCCGAAGAGCCGAGGGCACATGGCGAACTTCCTCGATGGCGTGCGTACCCGTCGTCCGACGGTCGCTCCGGTCGAGGTCGCGGTGCGCTCCGACACGATCACGCAGCTCAGCATGATCGCGATCCTCACCGGCCGAAAGATCCGGTGGGACCCCGTTCGCGAGACCATTATCGACGACCGAGACGCGACCCGGCTCATAACCCGTGCCATGCGCGCGCCGTGGCACCTCTGATCGCCTTGTGCTGGCATTTCTCTCTTTAACGTCTCTCAGTAGACGTGTCACTACCCCGAGGCCGCCCGTCATGCAGAGTCGCCTCAACCTTCGATTCTCCTTCGTGCTGATGACCTTCCTGAGCTGGGCTCCGTTTTTCAGGGCCCAGGAGGCAGCCGAGGCGGACGATCCTTTCGTCGCCGTTCGCTCCTATGAGCAGGGGCAGCCACGCCGAGCGTTACATCGCGTGGAGAGCATGATCCGCTCCGCGTCGGCTGTGCAGAGACGAGAGATCGAAACGCGACTGCTCGCGCTGCTTCAATCTCCGCAGGCGACGTGCGATGCCAAGGAGTGGGTCTGCCGACAGTTACGCCAAGTCGGAACAGAACAGGCGATTGCGGTCCTCGTTCCCCTATTGGCCGATGCCTCACTCTGCACGGTCGCGCGTCTCGCGCTGCAGAGCATCCCGGGTGAGGAGGTCAATCAGGCGCTCCGCGAGGTGATACCGAAGCTCGCGGAGGATCTCAAAGCGGGAGTGATTCTCACGTTGGGCGCACGGGGCGATCGCGACGCGGTTCCGCTCCTGGCACCCCTGGTAAACTCTTCGGAACGGTCCATCGCCGAGGCCGCTCTGTACGCCCTGGGACACATCGGCGGCGAGGCGGCGCAGCGCGCCATCCGGAGAGCGAAGGGGGAGGGGGATCTCGGACGATACCGGCGCCATGCGCTCCTGCTCGTAGCGGAGGGGTTAGCGCGCGAGGGGCAAACGACTGCGGCGCTTGCTCTCTATCACGACCTTTTTCGAAGCTCGGACAACGTGGCCCGGATCGGCGCCCTGCGGGGGATCGTGGCGTGCGACAAGCGGAAGTCGCTTCCGATGATCACGAACGCTCTCCGCGATCCGAATCCCGCCCTGCGGGCAGTGGCCGTAACGTTGGTGTGTGAGCTGTCGGATCCCGTCGTCGCGAAGACCGTGGTTGCGGGCTACCGCGATCTTTCTCCGCGGATCCAGATTCAGCTCTTTGGCCGGCTCACGGAGAAGGCCGTCCTTCCGACCCTGCTGGACGTGATCGATCGCGACAGTGCGGAAGCCGACGATAGCGTTCGCGCGGCGGCGTTGACCGCCGTGGGGCGTCTGGGCGATGCTGCCGCAGTGGATCCTCTCCTGCGCGCAGCAGCGAGCGACAGGGGGCCGATCCGCGATGCCGCCCGGCAGAGCCTTCGCTCCCTTCGCGGACCGACGGTCGAGAAGGCGCTCCTCGACGCGGCGCGAACCGGGAAGGAGACGGCGCGCCTCGAAGCGATGGGAGCCCTGGGCGCGCGACGTGCCACGGCCGCTGCCGGTACGTTGATCAAGGCCGCGCAGAGTGGGGATCCTGATATCGAGCTCGCCGCCGTTCAGGCCCTGGAGCAGGTAGCAGAGGTCCGCCATGTGGCCGCGCTCGTGGATCGGCTCGAGAGTATGGGCTCATCCCCTGAGGCGCCCCTTGGGGTGGCGATCGAAAGAGCGCTCGCCGCGATCTGTCGTCGCGCCGACAATAGGGGAGCGGTCACCGAGGTGGTTCTCGGCGAGGGACAGCGCCGCTCGACCGAGGTGCGCGCCCGACTCCTGCGCGTGCTCTCGAACGCTCCTTGCCCGGCTGCCCAGCAGGCCTTGCGCCTCGCGACAAAGAGCCCGGAGGCCTCCATTCGAGAGGCGGCGATCGACACCCTCTCGGCATGGCCGGATGCGAGCGTGATGGGCCTGCTCGCCGACGCGTTTTCGGGAGTCGAGAACTCGGCTCGCAGGAAGCGCCTCCTCATCGGTCTCAAGAGGCTGGCTGCCCTCCCCATGGGCCTGACGAACGAGAAGAAGGCGGTCCTGCTCGCGGCGGTGTTGGAGCGGACGAGAGAGGCCGCGGACAGGAAGACGATCCTGAGCGCGTTGATCGCGGCGCCTCATCTGCGCTCGCTATCGGCGGCCGTCACGTGCCTCCACGATGAAGCCTGCGAGATCGAGGCGGCTGTCGCGGTGGTGAAGATCGCCAAGAGCGTGCGCCAGCAGCACGCGAAGGAGGCGAACGCCGCCGTGCAAGCCGTTCTCGATATCTGCCGTTCGTCCACAGCACGCGAGGTGGCCGAAAGCAGCATGTTCGTGCCGGCGGACATGCGCAACGTCGCGTCGCAGGGACAAGCGACGAGCCCCGATGGACTCGAGAAGGACGGCGCGGCGAGCGGTGATCAGGCGGCGATCGACGGGAATCCGGCCACCTACTGGGACGAGGTGAACGGAGAGCCGCTCTACGTGCTCGACGTCACGCTCGACCGTCCGAAGAAGATCGCAGCGATCAGCATCCTGGGCTACGAGCATCACAGCTACGCGCCGAAGGACTTCGAGATCCTCGGCGACGGGGTTGCGATCAAGCGCGTGAAGAACGCGCGGTACGACAGCAACTTCTTGGTGATCAAGTTCGAGCCGGTGACCTGCACCCGTGTGTCGCTCCGTATTACGGGATACTACGGCGATTCGCCCGCGATTCGCGAGTTCGGTATCTACCGTCGCATCGCGCCCAATCGCTGAAGCGGCAGCTGTCGCCGGGATGGTGCAGCGGTGTTTCCGCCGCCAAGGGCGTTGAGCTGAACTGAGCCGAGCGAGGCCGGTTCGCAGCCGGTGATCAGGAGGCGGGCGGACGTCCCTCACGGGGCGGCCGCCCGGATGCAGCCGAAATCGCGAAAAACGGCTGGAAAAACGGGCGCGAGGGGCGTCGTGTCGACAGCACGACCCGTTCCAACGACCGAGACTCTCCACGGCCAAGGCCGAGAAGGACGCCATGAGACACGCGATCACCATCCTGACGACGCCCCTCCTGTTGACGATGTGCACGACGGTGGCCGTCGCGCAGGCGCCAGAGAAGACACAGACGGCCAGCGTGTGGGACCGCAGCATCGACATCCATTTCGCGGGCGGCACCCTGGTCGCGTACCTCGCTCTCGTCCGCGAACGCGTTGCGGAGAGCGGAGGAGGAGCGGCCAATATCGTGATCGATGACCACGACGGCGCCGAGAGGATGACCATGCCGGCCGTGCGTCTGAGCGGCGTCGCCGTGCAGACCGCCCTGGAGCTCTCGGCTCGCCTCGCGCGAGGAGAAGGCATGAAGGCCGCTTCGGAGTTCGTGGTCGGTCCGAAGGCAGCCATCGGAAGTGCATCAAGACGGACAGCCGTATTTCTCCTGCGCATCCAGAGGCTGCGCACGCCGATCGCCGTCGCGCCGAAGGCTGATCGCGAGCTGCGCGTGTATTCGCTGAAAGACGTCGTCGCCGAAGCTGGCGAGGGAGACGCCTCGAAACGCGTCGAGTCGATTCTCAACGCGGTCGAAGCCGCGCTGACGCTGGCTTCCGGGTCGTCCGAAAGTCCGACGCGGGCCATGAAGTACCACGTCGAGACCGGTCTCCTCTTCGTCAACGGCAGCGCCAAGGAGAACGACGTGGTGCAGCAGATCATCCAGACTCTCGGCGCGAGTCGCCGCGAGGAGGGCGCACGAAAGAAGCTTGCCGAGCTGGAGGCCGCGACCGCCGACCTCAACCAACAAGTCGTGGATCGCGATCGCGAGCTCGCGACGGTCGCGGAGGTCGCCAAGGTGCGCGAGGCCGCGCTCGCCACGGAGTTCGAGCAGCTTCGCAGTCAGTTCGACCGGGAGCGGGCCATCCGCAACGAGCTCGAGAGCAAGCTCCGGGCGTTGGAGGCTCAGTTGCGCCGGGAGAAGCAGGCCGGCGCGAATTGAGCGCCCATCGCGAGATGTCCGCGCCTCACGCCCCTCCCGACGACGAGACCATCCGGCGGCTCACGCGGGCGATCGCTCGTGGCGATCCCGATGCGTTCGCGGAATTCTACGAGCGTTGGTTCGAACGGGCGTATCTTCTGAGTCGTTCGCTGACCCGACGCGACGAGGCGTTCTGTCTCGACGTCGTCCAAGACGCCATGCTGCGAGTCGTGCGGCATCTGCGCCCGTTGGGAGGCGAGGCCGAGCTGACCCGTTGGATGACCCGCGTCATCCGCACGACGGCGATCGATCTTCTCCGACGGGAGTCTCGGCGCGCGCGCCACGAGCGCGATGCCGCCGAGGCCGCGGCGTCGGCGCAGACGAGACCGCGATCGCCACACGAGGATCTCGAGATCGCCGAGCGCATCGAGTGGATCGAGGCGCGACTTGCCGAGCTCGACCCCGCGGACCGTGATGTCCTGGACATGCGATATCGTGACGGCAAGACCCTGGCGGCGACCGCGTCCGAGTCCGGATCGTCCACAAGCACGACTCACGGACGCCTGCGACGAATCGTCGCGCGGTTGCGTGAGGCGGCGAGAAGGAAGTCTGCGGAGGAGCTATGAGCAGGTTCGACACTGACGAGAAGCGCGCGTTCGACGAGCCGCTCCTCAGCCCGGTAGGCGAACGACGCCGCCTGGCGATGCTGGTCACCCTCAAGCGAACCGTCGTACGCCGTCGACGTCGGCGCACGGCGGCGCGCCTCGGCATCGTCGCGATCGCGGTGGCCGGCATCGCCGTGGGGCTCATGGTCGAGTGGCGTCCCCGAGAGGCCGTGCCCGGCGGGAGCTCCTCGGACATCGTGCAGGAGGCCGAGACGCGTCACGACCGAGCGAACCCAGCTGTCGCTGGCGATCGTATCGAGGTGGTTCGCGATCGCCCTGGATCCATCGAGCGCTACGCCATTGCGACGAAGCCGCCAAAGACGCGCTACGTCGAGAATGACGCGGAGCTCTTCGAGCTGCTGCGGGCAGCCGGCGTCGACAGTGGGCTCGTCCGCATCGAGGGGCGCGTGTATCTCGACTCGGAGCTCCTTGCCGGAGTCTCGACAGAGTAGGTGTGTCTGGGAAGTAGAGACGGCGCATCCGGGGTGACAATCGGAGGTTCCACCTCCCCAGATTCTGCGGCCGTCTCACTCAGCCGGCGCCGGTTGCCAGAGGATCCATCGCACGGACGGACGTCTCCGCAGGACTGCCAAGGCTCTCAGATCTTGAAGAGGATCCTGTGACGGTGCATCACCCACAGGATCAGCCACGTCAGCGCGAGGCCGGCCAGCGCCAGGACAAACTTGAAGCCCTCGGGTGACAGGCCAAGCAGGTCCTCGAGGCCGTAGATGAGTTTGCGAGTCACCCTTTGCGAGTCGAAGAACCGATTGTAGGCAAAGACCATGTAGGCAAAGATCGCGTTGGCGCCGATCACCGCCAGCGGCCGGGCGCAGCGGCGGAGACTCCAGACATCGAAGAGCAGGAAGAAGCCTGCCAGAAGAAGGATGCAGTAGCCACCGGACACGAGCGTGAAGGAGCTGCTCCAGAGGCGCTTGTTGATCGGGTCGTGCAGGCTCCACAGGTGTCATGGAAGGTTATTCCTTCATCCCACACGGCGTGATGCATGTGGTGGTTCAGCCACTTTGTCCAACCGGCGTCGATCCACTTGTGGCCGCGTTCGACCACCAACGAGGCACCGATGATCCAGAGCATGTCAAAGCCGCGCAGGGCGTCGATGGAGAGCAGGCGCCCGGGCCCTGGCCTGGGAGATTGAGTCGGTGGGGGTGTGCACACTGCGGGAGGCGAAGGTCGCCATCCGTTGTGCGGTTTTCCAGGACGCCTTCGCTGGCCCACAGTCTGCCACGGTTGACGTGCAGTTGCCCCTCGGTGCCGACAAACGACGTGCCGAAGCCGTTCTTGACGCCCGCGAGCTTGGCGTGGTGCAGACGGATGCCGTTCTCGTAGGTCAGGAATGAGCCCTTCGTAGCCTGGTCCCCACCGCCATAGGTGACCTTCGTGGGAAAGGTGTGATCCATTCCCAATGCCCACTGGCAGACATCGAAGCAGTGGGCTCCCAGGTCGTTGAGGTAGCCGGACGCGAAGTCGTAGTAGTGACGCCACCTGGGGTACTTCTTGGGCGTGTTCAACGCGTGGTTGTAGGGTCGCACCGGTGCCGGACCCAGCCAGCGCGTCCAGTCCATGCCGTCGGGCACTGGCTCTTCCGGCAGGTCGTAGGCCACAGGGGGGCCTGGCACGTCCACGTAGACGTCGGTCACCTTGCCGATGCGACCGTTGCGAATGAGCTCGCAGGCATCGACGAAGCGGTGCTCGAAATGCGAACGCTGCTGAAGACCGGTCTGAAACACGACCTTGGCCTCCTTGAAGGCGTTCAGCAGAATCCGCGATTCGCCCATGGAACGAGTCAGGGGTTTCTCGCAGTAGATGTGCTTGCCGTGCTTCAGCGCCCCCAGGCACATGGGCACGTGCCAATGATCGGGCGTGGAGATCACGACCGCATCGATCGTCGGGTCGGTGAAGATCTCCCACGCATCCGCCGTCTCGCGCCAGGCCGGGAGTCGATCCAGCTTGACCGCTTGGAGGAGGTGTTCCTTGCAGAGCGAGTAGCGCTTCGACCAGACATCGCAGACGGCTACTACTTCCACGCGCGGGTCTCGGGCCAACCACGGCAGGTGCGCGATTCGCATGAATTGCCCCATGCCGATCAGGCCCACCCGAAGACGGCTGTTGGCATCGACTCGTCGATTTCTCGACTCGTCAGCTCGAGTCCATGCGGGCAGACCGAACGAGGCGGTGGCGGCGGCCGCCCATTTGAGATACGTGCGACGTGAGATGTTCATGAGACGGGATCAAACATCGGGTGGACAGAGAAGTAGCGAGTACTGGCAGAAGCGAGGCCCGTTCTCGACGCGCATCAGCACCTTGCTGAAGCCCTTCCTGAAGCGGACGCGACGGAAGCCTTCATCCATGTTCCAGATGCTCAGGCCGTCGTCCTGCCAGATGACGATGTCGTCGATCCACAGCTTCCCGGCGTCGTTGCTGGCGATGGCAACGAGCATCTCGCGGGGTTCGTCGAAGTAGATCTCGGTGTAGGCGTAGTACGTGCTGTTGACGTGCTCGTCCGGCACATCGCAGCGGATGGTGGGGTGCTGGGTGAACTGCCAGCGCAGCTCGCGGCCCCCCTTGCCGCCGGGGTACGTCTTGGCCAGGTCGATCTCGAATTCCGGCGCGTGGACGTTGCTCCAGTCGATCTTGCCGCGGTTTTCCCACGGGCCGATGACGTACCAGGTGTCGACGTAGAGCCAACCTCGGCGTGGGCTGTCGCCGGTGAAACGCCGGCCGGGCAGGGCCTCCGCCTTGATCTTCTCCACGTCGAGCCGCTTGGTGCGCACCGGTGTCTTCTCGATGGTCATCCGGTGCCAGGTGTCGGAGTCGGATCGGTGGTCGCCGCCGCGGGGATCGGGGCCGACGCGGACCACGTCTCGCGATCGGGCGGCGTGGCCGCGGGCGGCGGCGCGGGCCTGGCGCAGGGCGC
>CAYMRB010000239.1:0-15482 GCA_964392615.1 uncultured Planctomycetia bacterium
GCCGGAGCGCGTCTACGCGACCGGCGCGCCAGCCGCGAAGTCGAAGGGCGACTACGTGCAGCTCCACCTCGGCTTCGACGGTGGCGGCATGGCCCTGATCGACGTCACCGAGCGATTGCGCGATGGCGATGGCTACTATTCCGCGTCCGTCGTCGGCACGCGCGGCGCCGCGTACGCCGACGACCACCGCGACGTCCAGCTGTTGTACGGCGGCGGCCGGGCGCAGGCACTGAGAGCCGACGGACGCGACGCGCGGGACGATTCGCTGTGCGCACAGTGGCGAGGCTTCGTCGACGCCATCGAAGGCAGCAGGGCCTCCATCGCGTCGGCCGAAGATGCACTCGCTGCGCTCGCGGTGTCCGAAGCCGTCGCGGCATCACTCGCCGCGTCCCGGCCGGCGGTGCGCAAGGGAGGACGCTATGAGCTCGCATGAAGCAACGGACGTCTATCGTTTCGCCGTGCTCAGCGTGGTCAAGCACGACTACTTGCCGCACGCGATGGCGCGGCACCCGCGATTCGATCCGGCCGTCGTCGCCGACGACGCGTCCTGCCCCGATTGGGTGCACGAGCGCAACCAGCTCTTCGCCGACGAGTACGGCATCCCGTATGTGCGCGACATCGAGCAGGCGATCCGCGACCACGACGTGCAGGTCGCCGTCGTCAGCTCGGAAGCCGAGCGCCACTGCGACCTGAGCATTCGCGCGGCGAACGCCGGCCTTCACATCGTGCAGGACAAGCCCGTGTCGACGAGCCTCGCCGAGTGCGACCGCCTGGTCGAAGCCGTCGAGCGAAACGGCATCAGGTTCCTCCTGTGGAATCGCAACTTCCTGCCAGCTATCCAGCACGCCAAGAGCGTCATCGACTGCGGCGAGATCGGCGCGCCGTACGCAATCCACGTCGATTTCTACTTCGCGAAGGACTCCGGCCCTCCCGCCGGCTCACGCGGTCCGGACGATCCGCCGATCGAGTGGCTCGCGCGCCAGATCGAGGCACACGTCGACGGATCGGACGGCGGCGTCGGTCGCGAGCCGATGGGCGAGCTCGCGATCGAGGGCATCTATCCGCTCGGGTACGTCCACCTGTTGACCGGCGGCGCGCGCGTCGAGCGCGTCTTCGCGGTGACGGGCAGCCACTTCCATCAAGCCAACGTCGACAACGACGTCGAGGATCTCGCCACCGTCACGCTCGAGATGATCGGGAAGTCCGGCGGCATCACGGGATCGCTAGCGATCGGCCGCATCGGCGCCGCGAGCCATCCCGACATAGGCGAGATCAAGGTCCACGTGCTCGGGTCGAAAGGCGGCCTCGTCATCAGCGAGGCGCGGCCGGAAGTGAGCGTCTACTACCGCGGTCAGCCGCCCGCCGAGTTCAAGAATCGCCGCATCGCGAACGACAACGACTACCTGCTCGCCGAGGGCTTCGCGCAGGCGATCGACGACGGTGCGGACACGGCATTGAACGTCCATGTCGCGCGAGAGATCTGCGCGACGGTCACGGCGGCCATCGAGTCGGGAAAGACCGGCCTTCCCGTGCGTACATCGGAGGTATCGTCGTGAGAGAGAAATTCGGTGTCGGTGTCATCGGCGCGACCGGATACATCGGGGCGCCGTACCGTGCGGAAATCCGCCACAGCGCGTCCGACGCGCGCATCGTCGCTCTCTGCGCTCGCCGGCCGGAGCCTCTCGAGCTCGCGCGCCAGGAGGATGGCGCCGCTCTCGCGACCGACGATTGGCGCCGCGTCGTCGAGCATCCTGATGTCGATCTCGTCATCGTCGCGACGCCCGACGCGCTTCACCACGAGGCCGTCATGGCGTGCGCCGCGGCGGGCAAGCACATGCTGTGCGAGAAGCCGGTCGGCGCAACCTCCGCCGAAGCGCTCGAGATGTGGCAGGCGTACGAGAGTTCCGGGCTCGGCCACTTCGTGCCGTTCTGGACGCGCTACTTTCCGATCTTCGCGCGCGCCCGAGAGCTCTATCTCAGCGGCCTCGTCGGCGAGGTCAAAGCCGTCGTGTATCGGTGGCACAACCCGCGACCGATGGGTATGCCGCTCACCTGGCGCGACGATCCGACCCTGTCGTCAGCAGGCAGCATCGCCGACGTCGGATCGCACGCATACGACATCGTGCGCTGGACGCTCGCGCAAGAGGCGGTGCGCGTTCTGACGCACGCCGACACGATCACGGCTGCGAAGCCGGACGTGGGCGAGGTCAACCTCGAAGAGGCGCTCGAGTGGGGGCAGTCTCATCCGGACGACACGGCCGGCGCGCGCCGCAAGGGAGCGACGTTCGATTACGCCGATATCGCGTTCGCGCTCGAGGGCGGCGCGGTCGGCTCGCTCGTGCTGTCACACGCGACGTATCTTCGCAAGGGCCTGGCTCCGGAGCTCGAGCTGCACGGCACCGAGGCCTCGCTCGGAGTCGACCGCGTCCGCGGCGAGCTGACGATCGCGCGGCCCGATGGAGACGCGGAGGTGCTCGAGCGCGTTCCGGAGGACATCACCGCGAATCGCTTCGCGGACCACGCGTTCCCTGCACTACGAGCGCAGATCGCCGGGGAGGAGACCGATCACCCGGACCTTCGCGACGGCTGGCGCGTGCAGTGCTTCACCGACGCGTGCGCGCAGTCGGCGCGCGAGGGGGCTTGGGTGGAGATCGAGACGGAGATCGGGTGAACCGATCCGCCTGCGTCGGAAACTCGTCCTGCGCATACGCTCGGTCGACGATCGGCGCATTCTGCATCCGCGGCGGATACGGTGAATCGGCGAACGGCTTGATGCCCGGAGTGCGCGGCGGGTAGCGCGAGTTCGCGAAGAACGGATCGGCCGGGTCGGGATCCGGCATGGCCCGAATTTCCTCCTCGCCCAGATACGGACAGAGGATGTCGACCCACACGATGAGCTTGCGCAGACTCAGCTCGTCGACCTTCACGTCGTAGTGGTCGCCGCTCATCGCGATGTCGATCAGGCGGCTCTTGTACGACAGGGCGGTCATCGGCGCGATCGTTCGATCGGACTCCGGAGCGAGCGGCAGGACCATCGGCAGAATCGTGTCAGCGACACCGCCCTCGCAATGGCGCGGGAAGTCGCGCAGGTCGCGCTTCGCTCCGAGCGTGAGCGTCACGTACGGCTCGGGAAACGTGCCGGCGTCGACGCTGGGTCGCAATGTGAGATCGCAGGCCTTCCGCGCCTCCCCGTCGCCCTGATGGCACGAACCGCAGTAGCGGTCGAGGATCGGCTGTATATCGCGCTCGTAGCCGAGCGTGTATTGAGGCCCCCACGGTGGCGGTGTGGGCTGCACCGGTCGCTTGCGCAGCGCGTACGCCGAGCCTTCCGATGGCGCTCGACTGTGCGACTCGTGGCATCCCTGACAGCCGCGCCACTCGCCGGGCATGACGTTGGCAGACGAGCGCATCGTCTGAAGCGCACGGTAGTGCTCGTCGAGGAGTTGGAAGTGCAGCAGCTTGCACGGTGGGACCTCGATGCAGATCGACCCGTCCGCCTCGATCGGCACCGTGCCGAGCACGCGCTTGAAGCCGTCGTTGCCGGTGATCGATAGCGGCGGTCCCGCGTGCATGTGAAGACCGGAGCGCTGGCCCCACGCGCCGGGAGCCTGCGTCTTGAGACCGAACGTGAACGTCGTGTAGTCGAGCACGATCACGCGAACGTGGCGCGCCTTCTGTCTGACGGAATCCGGCACCCCCTCGAAGACGTCGGCGCTGTACACGACGCCCGGCTCCACTCGACGGCCCTCCGACGCCGGGCCGGGCCAGGCGACGCGATCGACGAGAGCGGGAGGACGCGGGCGCGGACGGATCGGCATCGCGTACAGCACGTCGTAGCCGCCAGCCCAGATCAGCTCGCGGTTGCCGTACACGTCCATCAGATAGAGCGCGAAGCGGCTCTTCGGCAGGGTGTACGAGCCGAGGAGCGATTGCCTGCCTGTCTTCTCCGGCCGGCGCGCCGAGACCAGAAACAGCTCCTCGCTCAACGGGTACGGCGTGCGGTAGCCGTCGAACGCACCCGACGCGTGGTAGCTATCGCACTCCTGCCGCTCGTCCGGACCGTCGCCGACCTCGGGCCACGGTCGGTCGGCCGTGACCTTCGTCAGCCCGTCGGGATAGTCGTAGCCCGCGGACGGATCGATGATGCCGATCGAGCCGTGAACGATGTCGTGGTGCCCCTGCGCCGAGAACATGACGCGCCGGCTGCCGGGGATCGGCCGAGCCTCGACGAGCATGTCCGGCCAGTAGCTCTGGTTGCCCCAGAATGCGCTCGCGCCCGTGCCGTCCGGACGCATGGTCCACAGGCTCTGGATGCGAAACAGCTCCTTGTCCGTGTACTCCCAGCGCGTGTAGACAACGCGGCCGTCGTGCAGCAGGGCCGGAGTGTACTCCGGCTCGTTGTTGGCGCTGATGATGTAGATGTTCTTGCCGTCCGCGTCACAGCGCGCGAGCACGTAACTCGGATGGCCGACCGCGCAGCGCGCGTAGCTATTGCCGCGATTCGACAGGAAGGCGATGTGACCGTCCGGCATGTAGATCGGATCGAGATCGTCGTAGTCGCCCGACGTGAGCTGGCGCGGGTTCGAGCCGTCGACGTCGACCTCGTACAGATGGAACGTCCGATCGCCCTGCGGCCGATAGCAGAACAGGACCTTGCGACCGTCGAACGACAGATCCGGTCGCCAGAACATCCCCGGTCTCGATCCCGCCAGCTTGCGCAGCGCGCCACCCGGATGCAGTCCATCGAGCACGAGCAGCCGACCGCAGTTCTGCTGCGCCTGCGGCCACACGCGGTGCATCGACTCGTGGTTGAGCGCGTCGTAGCACGGGACGTCGACGAACAGCACGCGCGAGAAGTCGACGAGCGGATCTTTCATCAGGATCCGACGCTTGACGCGCCGCACCGCGAAGTAGAGCTCCGGATCGGCCGCTTCGCCCGGGTGGTGAATATCGGCAAGGGCGCGTCCCTGATCGTGTAGCGTCTCCAGCTCTCGAGGGTTCAACGCACGCTCGAAGACGCAGAACTCATCGAGGCGACCGCGAAAACGATAGCTCCCCTCGTCGGGAGTCCGCGAGCCGATGCACATCGGCGCCGTCGTGGCCGTCCTCGACCCGCGCAGCTTCGCCGTCACGTCGAGCTCGCCGTCGACCCAGACAGAGATGCTGTCGGCGTCGACGACCTGGGCGATGTGATGCCAGCGCCCGTCGTTGACCGACATCTTCCCTTCGGTCACGTTGCCGCTCGCATCCGTCCAGTGGTGAGCGCGCACGGGGCCCCGGTTGATGACGATGAGGAAGCAGCCGCTGCTGACGCCGTTGCCCGCGACGTCCATCACCGACGACGTCGTTCGCACCCACGCGCTCACCGTGTAGCTGCCCCCCTTGGCGATAGCCGCCGGCGTCGTGCGACACGCGACGTAGCCGCTGCCGTTCAGCTTCAGCGCGCCGCCGTCGATGCCTTGAGCCGTCTTCGCGCTACCACGGAGCGCACCGTGCAGGCCGTTCCCGGACGCGTCGTCCGCGGCACGCGCGCCGGGATCGTCGAAGCTCCAGCGTGCGGCGAGGCCGCGCGGCGGCGCGGGCAAGCCTCGTCGACGAAGCCCGGCCTGCGGCGCAACGCGTGCCGGAAGGCGTTTCTCGAGCGCGGCGAGCTCCGCGAGCTCCGTCGCGAGGTCGGGAGGATCCGCGCGTCGCGCGAGGCGCTCGGCCAGCTCGCGCGCCCACGCGATCTCCTGTCGCGTGCGCCAGGCGGTCGGCGAGCCGTCGGCCTGGAACAGCCAGTCCGCCTCGAGAGCGGCTCGAGCCTCATCCGGTGCAAGCGTTCGCGTCGGCGGCTCCCGCAGCGAACCCGCGCTGAGCGAAGCGTTCGAGAGGAGGCCCAGAAGTGCGACGGAAACGACGAAGAACGCGGTCGAGTAGTAGCGCGCCATGGTCACCCGGGCCCTGTTGCGGAGTGAGTGCCGTCGAACTCGGCCTCCGAGCCAGGCGTTCGAATCACGCCCGATCGGAACCGACGAGTCCAGGATCGGAAGGGCGGCGTGAAAAGTCAACCGCGTCCAGACTTCGTCCCGGCTATCATCACGACGGAAGCCCGCCCGATATCGGACCTCACGGGAGCTCCATCCCCTGACGCAACGCAGCACGCTACCTGCCCGACGGATCGTGAACGCCGCGATCGCCGCATGGATCGCCGTCGTCGTCGTCGCCACGCTGTCGCCGTTTCACTTCGAGTTGCCGCCCCGCTGGCGCGCGATCCCCGCGTGGAAGCCGCCGGAGGGCATGGTGTTCGACGGTGTCGGCATGTACTCCTATCGCCGTCCGAACCCGGGAATCGCCGACGCGATCGAGGCCGCCGGCGCGTTCTACCTCTACCTTGAAGCGTGGCCGGAGAACGCGCGGCAAGGCGGACCTGCGCGCATCGTCTCCTACTCGATCGACCCGTACTACCAGGCCATTCTCGTCGGCCAGCAGGCGCGGTCGCTCGTGGTCCGACTGGCAGGCAAAGGTCGCACGCCGAAGGCTTGGACCGGGCAGGAGTACGAACTCGCGGACGGGCTCGCTTCCCGAGAGTGGAACGCGATCCTCGTCGTCTGCACACCCGACGACCTCGTCGTCTGGAGGAACGGAGACGCGCTCGGACGTCAGACGTCGCACGCCTTCACGCCCGCGTCCTGGTCACGCGAGTGCCGCTTCGTCGCCGGCAACGAGGCCACTGGCGACCGTGCCTGGCGCGGTCGCATGCGACGCGTCGAGCTCGGGCCGGGCCCGCCTCCGGAGCGAATCCTCCGCGAGGCGGGGCTGACGCTGGAACAGCGGACGGCGATTGCGTCGAAGCCGACGGTCCCTCCTACCCGGGAGCCGGGCCGCGCCAAAGCGCCCCTCTTCGATCTCTCGGCGCCGGATGGGCGCCTGCCGGTGGACTGGGAGCCGCACCGGTCGAGCGCGTACGGAGAGCCGCCGCCGACCGCCGCGAACCTGGTGCCGTTCAGCGAAGTGGGGAGCGGGGCTTGGTGGTGGCGGGACGGAGTCGGGAACATCTTTCTGCTCGCGCCGCTGGGTGCGCTCCTGGCGCTGCGCGGAGCAGGCTGGCGGTTCGTCCTCGTGCTCTCCGGCGTCTCCAGTCTGCTGATCGAGACCACGCAGCTCTTTCTGCCCGATCGCCACACTCAGGTAACCGACGTGATCTTGAACGCGGCCGGTGCCGCGCTCGGTGCCATCGCCATTCTGGCGTGGCGACGCAGAGTCGAACGCACGCCCCACGACCGGGTCCCCACGCCATGAGAGCCATGTCGAACGCCCAGCCCTCCCTCACCCTCACCGCGTTGATTGCATTCGCCGCCGTCATTTCGGTTGCTGCAGAGGATCCCGGCGTGGCCCCACTGCCACCCGGAACGCGAGCCGTCTGGGACTTGCGCAAGGCGGAACGCGAGACGACACCGACCCGCGAACGAATCTGCATCAACGGCCTGTGGCGCTGGCAGCCGGCCGACGCCGGCAGCGATCACTCGGGCGTGCCCGACGACGCCTGGGGCCATTTCAAGGTCCCCGGTTGCTGGCCGGGCATCACCGACTACATGCAGAAGGACAGCCAGACGGTCCACGCACACCCGAGCTGGAAGAGCGCTCCGCTTCGCACGGTCACCGCCGCGTGGTATCAACGCCGCGTCACCGTTCCGAGCGAGTGGGTCGGTCGGCGGATCTCGCTGCGGACCGAGTATCTGAACTCCCATGCCGCCGTGTTCGTCGACGGCAAGGAGGCCGGCGCGATGCGCTTCCCGGCCGGCGAGATCGATCTGACCGAGGTGTGCCGCCCGGGCGGCACGTACGTCGTCAGCCTGCTCGTCACCGCGATGCCCCTCGCCGGCGTCCTCCTGTCGCACAGCGACAGCAACGCGGCCCGCGAGGTCAAGGGGACCGTTCGACGACGCGGACTGTGCGGCGACGTCTTCCTCGTCGGCGTTCCAGCACACGAGCGCATCGATGATGTCGACGTCGACACGTCGGTCCGCGAGTGGACGGCGACGTTCGACGCCGCGCTCGCGGGGCTCGCGGAGAACCGGCGCTACGTCCTCCGTGCGCGCGTCACCGCCGACGGCAGCAGCGTCGCGCGCTTCGAGAGCCGAGCCTTCGACCGGAGCGACCTCGAGGACGGCCGGTTCGCATTCACGGCGAGCTGGCGCCCCGATCGCCTCTGGGATCTCCACACGCCGCACCACACGTACCGGCTCAGCCTGTCGCTGGCGGTCGCCGACGGCGCGCTCCTCGACACCGCGCTTCCGACACGCTTCGGATTCCGCGAGTTCTGGATCGATGGCCGCGACTTCTACCTCAACGGCAGCCGCGTCTTCCTGTCGGCCGTGCCGCTGGACAACGCGCAGGTCGGCGCCGCACTCGCGAGCTACGAGGGCGCTCGCGAGAGCCTGCTGCGCTTGCAGAGCTTCGGCATCAACTTCGTCTACACGCACAACTACGGCTGTGAGCCGGGATCGCACCTGAGCTTCGCGGAGACTCTCCGTGCAGCCGACGATACGGGAATGCTCGTGTCGCTATCGCAGCCGCACTTCAGCCACTACGACTGGCAGAAGCCGGAAGCGGACGACAACAACGGCTACGCGAAACACGCCGAGTTCTACGTGCGCGTCGCGCAGAATCATCCGTCGGTCGTCGCGTACGCGATGAGCCACAACGCGACCGGCTACAGCGAGGACATGAACCCCGACATGATCGACGGCGTCCAGGATCCCCGCGATCAGTGGTCTCGCCGGAACTCGAAGCGCGCGCTGCGCGCAGCTGCGATCGTCGAGCGACTCGATCCGGAGCGCATCGTCTACCATCACTCGTCGGGCAACCTCGGCCCGATGCACACGAGCAACTTCTATCCGAACTTCGCGCCGATCCAGGAGCTCTCCGATTGGTTCGAGCACTGGGCGACGCGCGGCGTGAAGCCGCTGTTCACCTGCGAGTACGGCGGGCCGTTCAGCTGGGACTGGACGATGTACCGCGGGTGGTACCGAGGGGAGCGATCGTTCGGCAGCGCTCGGGTGCCGTGGGAGTTCTGCCTCGCCGAGTGGAACGCACAGTTCTTCGGCGGCAGCGCGTACCGCATCAGCGAATGCGAAGAGGCGAACCTGCGCTGGGAGGCCCGTCAGCTTCGCGCCGGCAAGCTGTGGCACCGCTGGGACTATCCGTGCCGGGTCGGATCGCGGCGATTCGACGAGCGCTATCCCGTGTTCGCGATGTACCTGACCGACAATTGGCGGGCGTTTCGGACGTGGGGCGTGTCGGCCATCTCACCGTGGGAGCACGGGCACTTCTGGAGGCTGCGCGACGGCGTCGACAACGGGCGCGTAGATCTCGAGGTCGATTGGGACGGTCTGCAGCGCCCCGGGTTCAGCGCGGACTACGTCGACGGACGCTACGAGCGCATGGACCTCGCCTACGAGCGCTCGGACTGGATCGCGACGGCTGCTGCAGACGCGCTGCTGCGCAACAACGGCCCGATCTGCGCCTACCTCGGTGGCGCTCCGGGGCACGTCACGAGCAAAGATCACATCTTCCGCGCGGGAGAAGGCATCGAGAAGCAGCTCATCGTCATCAACAACTCCCGCGTGCCGGTCCGGTGCGCCGTCGACTGGTCGCTCGATCTTCCTCGGAGGATCTCCGGCCGCGAAGCTCTCGCCGTGAAGACGGGCGAGATCGCGCGACGGCCGATACGGATCGCGCTGCCGAAGACATCGGCGAGCGGCACGTACGAGCTGCGCGCCCGCTTCCGGTTCGAAGGTCGCGAGCCGGTGACGGACTCCTTGCCGATCCACGTGCTGCCGGTGCGACGAGCACCGCGCGTCGACACGGTAGCGGTATTCGATCCGCGCGGTGAGACACGCAAGCTGCTGCGCGCGCTGGGCACTCGATTCGCCGTTGTCGAGGCCGACTCCGACCTCTCGGCACACGACATCCTCATCGTTGGCAAGTCGGCCATGACGATCGACGGTCCGGCGCCCGACATCACGAGAGTCCGCGACGGCCTGAAGGTCGTCGTGTTCGAGCAGACCGCACAGACGCTCGAGAAGCGGTTCGGGTTTCGCGTCGCCGAGTACGGACTGCGAAAGGTCTTCGCGCGCGTGGCGGGCCATCCGCTCCTCGCCGGCCTCGACGCCGACCACCTGCGCGATTGGCGCGGCGCGGCCACGCTGCTTCCGCCACGCCTCGACTACGAGCTGCGGCCGCGTCATGGTCCGACGGTCGAGTGGTGCGGCATTCCGGTCAGCCGGATCTGGCGTTGCGGCAACCGGGGCAACGTCGCATCGGCTCTGATCGAGAAGCCCGATCGCGGCGACTTCCTGCCGATCGTCGACGGTGGCTACGCTCTGCAGTACGCGCCGCTCCTCGAGTATCGCGAAGGCGCGGGCATGGTGCTGTTCTGCCAGCTCGACGTCACGGGTCGCACGGCGGCCGAGCCGGCGGCTCGAACGCTGGCGTGCAACATTCTCGACTACGTGTCGACGTGGAAACCGACGCCGCGTCGGCGCGCGGTGTACGCCGGCGACCCGGCCGGCCTTCGCCACCTCGACTCGACCGGCGTGCCCGTCCACGCGTACCGAGACGGCGCGCTGTCGCAGGATCGAGTCCTCGTCCTCGGCCCCGGAGGCGGCGAGCTGTCGCATCGATCGACGGCGATCGCCGATTGGCTCGCCGCCGACGGGTGTGTGCTCGCGATCGGGCTCGACGAGAACGACGCGAACGCGATCCTGCCGTTTCGAGTCCGCACGAAACGCGCGGAGCACATCGCTGCCGCGTTCGATCCCTTCGCGCCAGACTCGCCGCTGGCCGGAGTGGCTCCGTCCGACGTCCACAACCGGGACCCGAGAGAGATCCCGTTGGTCGCAGGCGGCGCCGAGCGCGTGGCGAATGGCGTCCTCGCGCACGTGCGAAACCCGCACGTCGTCTTCTGCCAACTCGCGCCATGGCAGTTCGCGGACGGGCCACGACAGCTGCGGCATCTCCGCAAAACGCATCGTCGCGCGTCGTTCCTCGTCGCTCGACTCCTCGCGAACGCGGGCGTCGCGAGCCCGACGCCGATCCTCGCGCGCTTCAAGACGCCGGTCGACGCCGCGCGACAGGAGAAGCGCTGGCTCGACGGCCTCTACCTGCACGCTCCGCAGGAGTGGGACGATCCGTACCGGTTCTTCAGGTGGTGATCTCCGAAGCGATCAGGGCGTACACACCGGCGGACACCCGGCGATCGTCATGCAGGACGTCCCGAGAACGGGCGGTGGATCGCCGAGGAACAGATAGCCGATGAGGTAGACCGGATCCGCCAGGTCGATGGAACCGTCGCCGTTGACGCTGTAGACGGCGAGATTGCCCGGGTCGGCCGGCGTTCCATCGCCACACGGCAAGACTGCCGGCGTCCCGAGGAACAGATAGTTCAGGAGGCAGATCGCGTCGCCGAGGTCGATGCCGCCGTCCTGATTGCAGTCGCCGGGCCGCTGTCCGCCGCCGGCGGACGTCAGCTCGACGTTGAACGCACACGTCGCCTCGTTGCCGCTCGAGTCGGTCGCGGTGCACGTCACCGTCGTCGTGCCGACGGGGAAGATGCTGCCGGACGCCGGCACGCAGACGATCGTCGGCGACGGATCGCAATCGTCCGTTGCCGTCACCGAGAAGCTGACGACCTCGCCGCCTGCGATCGTGGACGGCATCGAGATGTCGGCCGGACACGTGATTGTCGGGAATCCGCTGTCGGTCACCGTGATCGTCGCGTCGCACGTATCGCTCATGCCGAACGGATCCTCGACGGTGATAGTGACGTCGGTCGCCCCCGCCGAATACGGCCCCGACGGATCGACCGTGAACACGAGCGGATGACCGTCTGGGTCGATCGTGCCGTCGTCAAAGTCCGTGGCGACGGCGGTCGCATCGCATCCGGTCACGGCAGGCACGGTGATGTCCTGGCAGCTCGCGACGGGAGGCTCGTTGAGCGTCAGAGTCCACAGCTCGTTACCGTAGGCCGGCACGTACGCACGGAAGTAGAGATTGCCCTGCCACGCATGCGCGGCGCCCGCGACCGCATGGCCCGGACCTGCGTTCATGTCCGCAACCTGCACGGTCCCCGCGGCGGTTCCATCGGTCACCCACAGCTCGCGCCCCGTCACACCGTCGTCCGCACCGAAGTAGAGACGGTCGCCGATCACAGCGAGCGGCGAGACGTTCGCGTTCGCGGGGCCCGGCATGATGTCCAGCACGATCTGCGTGCCGGCGGCCGTGCCATCGGACGTCCACAGCTCGTAGCCCGCTGCGGCCGTCTGCGCGAGGAATACGAGCGTGCCGTCGAGATCGCGCAATGCCGAGGGATAGGAGCTGAGACCCGGAGTCGTCTCGATGTCGGCGACGAGGTAGGTGCCGGCGGCCGTGCCATCGGTGGCCCACAGCTCCGCGCCGATTCCCGAGCCGTCGTCGGCGCGAAAGAACAGAAGACCGTCGAACACGAGCAGGTCGCGCGGCTGAGACGATCCCCCCACCCACAGATCGATGACCTCGACGGTCCCCCCCCGCGGTGCCATCGGACTTCCACAGCTCGCGTCCGTTGGGGCCGAAGGCCTGGAAGAACAGCTCGCCGGCGTACTCGGTGAAGTGGTTCACGGCGGAGCCGCCCGGCCCCGGAATGATGTCGAGCACCATCGACGCGCTCGATCCATCGTACTTCCAGAGCTCGTGGTTGAAACCGCCGTCGGTCGCCCGGAAGAACAGCTCGCCGCCGACGACGATCAGGCCGACCGGATCCGAGTCGTCCGGCCCCGGTGCGATGTCCGCGACGAGCTCCGTCCCCGCTGCGGTGCCGTCCGTCCGCCACAGCTCGCAGCCGACGACGCCGTCGGTCGCCGAGAAGTAAAGCGCGCCATCGTACGATACGAGGAACTGCGGGTCCGCGTCGCCGGTCGGGTTGATGTCGGCGACGAGGAACGTGCCGGCCAGCGTGCCATCGGTGCGCCAGAGCTCGCGACCGTTCGTGCCGTCATTCGCGACGAAGTAGATCAGCCCGTCGTGCAGGGTCAGCTGGTTCGGCGAGCTGTGCTGGAAGCCCGGGGCGATATCGGCGAACAGCTCCGTGCCGCCGGGAGTGCCGTCCGTTCGCCAGAGCTCGAATCCGGTCGTGCCGCCGTCACGCGCGGCGAAGTACACCAGGCTACCGTAGCCCTGCATGCCGCCCGGCTGCGCTCCCTCCGTCTGGTCGGAGAAGACATCGGCGACGAGCGACGTGCCCGCGACCGTTCCGGTCGTGACGTGCGGCTCCTGTCCTGTCGCCCCGTCATTGGCTTGGAAGTAGATGCTGCTCCCGACCACGGCCAGGTGGCGCGGATTGCATCCCGCACTGCCCGGCCAGATGTCGCCGAACTGCATCGTGCCGGTAGTGGTGCCGTCCGAGATCCACAGATCGCGAGGGTTGCCGAAGAAGCCCGGACCGTGAGCGAACAGGATCGAGCTGCCGTTCGGAACGAGATCCTGGTAGTACGACTCCTCCGGTCCCGGCGTCCCGTCGAAGACCATCTGCGTACCCGCCGCGGTGCCGTCGGAGATCCACAGCTCGCGCCCCGCCGCCGCCGTGATCGCCGTGAAGAAGAGCATGCCACCCGCCGCCGTCAGGTCCCGCGGAATCGAGTGATCGGGCCCCGGATTGATGTCGGCCACCAGCACGGTGCCGGACGCGGAGCCGTCGGTCTTCCACAGCTCGACCCCGTCGGCCGAGTCCGCGACGAAGAACAGCTCGCTGCCGACGACGGTGAAGCTGTGCGCGCTTGACCCGTCCGGCCCGGGAAAGACGTCCTTGACCATCACGGTCCCCGTCACCGTGCCGTTCGTCTTCCATATCTCGTAACCGGTTCCGTCACCCGTGCCGCGGAAGTAGAGCTCACCGGCAAACTCGGTCATGTGGTTCGGGTACAGCCCGTTCGCGCCGGGAAAGAAGTCGTCCATCATCACGGTGCCGACCATCGTGCCGTCCGACGTCCACAGCTCGCTCCCCAGCCCGGGGGAGTACGCGCGGAAGTACAGCGCACCGTCGTACTCGGTCAGCTCCTGGATGGTCGGAGATCCGGTGCCGGGGATGATGTCCCTGACCAGCACCGTGCCGACCTCGGTGCCGTCAGTCTTGAAGAGCTCGCGCCCGGTCGTTCCGTCGTTGGCGACAAAGAGGAGCTCGCCGGCCACCTCGGTCAGCTCGCTCGGCGAACCGCTGGCGAGGCCCGCTTGAATGTCGGCGACCATCACCGTGCCGGCTGTCGTGCCGTCCGACGTCCACAGCTCGCGCCCGCCGATGTCGTTCTGCGCGACGAAGAAGAGCTGACCGAGCGCCGCGGTCAGCTCGTCCGGGTTCGACCCGGCCGTTCCCGGCTGGATATCTTTCAAGAGCTCCGTGCCGCCGGGCGTGCCATCCGTCTTCCAGATCTCCTCCCCGTACTGCGCATTGCGCGCGACGAAGAACACCGTGCCGCCGACGCCGACGAAGTGCTCGGGCTCGGACGACCGCGTCATCGCGTTGACGTCGCTGAGCAAGACCGGGACCTGCGCGCGGACGCCACCGCCACAGACGAGGAGGGCTGCGATCCACAGCAGTGTGCGAGATCGACGCAGTCCGTGCAGCGAGGCCACTCCGCACATCCGCCCCGGATGGCCAATCGACATCATGATCGCGAACCCCCAAGTCATCGCATACCGGCAACGCCGGCCATGGTGTCTCCGATGACTCCGCAGCGGTCGTCGCCCACCCTTTCGATCGGGGAACAGCGGAACAGCACTCCGACTGAACGCCTCCACGATCTCCGCCACGAACGCGAATGTCAACGGATTCGAGCCACCGGCAGCCACCCAGCGCCCCGATCTGCCCCAGACCTCGCCCCGACCGGAAGTCGACTCCGACTCGATCGATCGGCAAGCGATCGATCAAGCGACGGCGCCGTGGCGTGCCGCGACGGCGACACGCGATGCCGTCGTCACTTGGCCCCCGAGATCGCGAGAATACACAGGAACAACCCGGCGAGGCCTACCGGGACGCCGACCGGCATCAAGACCACCGACATGCCGAGCCCGACCCCTGCCACGACCAACACCAGGCCCGCAATGAAGGCGAACACGCGACAGACGAATCGCTCGGCCGAGTGGACGATCACGTGATCGTCGCGAGTCACGTTGCTCTTTGCCGCCATTTTTCCGCCTCCCGCTATTCGATGGGACATCGAGGAAAGGTCACGGATCAACACGGCTACACCTGCCATTCTGCAGGCTCTCGCGCCCTCTGTCGAGCCCTTCTGCGTCCGGCAACGCACGCGCCCCAGAGCAAGGGCCGTGATTCGCCCTTCTTGGCACTCGCCGCCGTCGCCGACCGGGCGAAATGGCCGCCATCGCGCCGCATTGCCGTTGTCCACGGGCAGCTAGGAGCCCGTCCAGGAAAGGCGTTCGACGCGGCTGAGAGCTCTCCAGGGCGC
>CAYMRB010000240.1:0-15418 GCA_964392615.1 uncultured Planctomycetia bacterium
GACTGGTGAGGCCCCTGCCGGGCCATGTACCCGCACGAGCGGTCGCTCGTGAAGAAGCTCGCAGGCAAGCCTTTCGCCATCCTCGGTATCAACAGCGATTCGGACCGTGAGAAGCTCAAGGAGACGCTGAAGAAGGAAAACATCACCTGGCGGTCGTGGTGGGACGGCGGCGGTACGAGCGGACCGATCGCCAGCGCGTGGAACGTGCGCGGCTGGCCGACGATCTACGTGCTCGATAAGAAGGGCGTCATCCGTTTCAAGGACGTCCGTGGTGATGACCTCGACAAGGCGTTGAACACGCTGCTCCGCGAGATGGGGCTCGACCCGCTGCCGAAGGACGACGAGGAGGAAGCCAAGGAAGGCTGATCGTCCCCGACAGCATGCGAATCGTGAACGGCCCGCGCGGAGAGCGACCTCCGGGCGGGCCGTTTGCATCTAGCAGTTTCAACGGGCTGCTAACGCTGACTCCTCAGCCACCGCTTGAGGAACTTCGTCGCCGTGCGGTAGTGGCTGCACGTGTTCGGGGCGAGGTACGTCGTCAGCGGATACTTCCGTGTCCACGCGAAGTGACCCGGCGTGAGGAGCTCCGGCTCCGACAGCGCGCGGACGACGGCGAGGATCTCGTCGTAGGACGCGTCGAACTCGGCGCGGACGCGCTGCACCGACTTGCGGGCGTGTGCGGCCCGGATGGCGCGATTCAGCGCCGGCGTCTGATTGCACTTGTACCCGGGCGCTGGGATCTCGGGTGTCTCGCCGTCGCACCCCTCGCGATGCCAGCGCAGAAACATCTGCTCCCACGCGGTCAGGTGCGCGAAGAGGTCCCGGATGTTCCAGTCGTCGCCCCAGACGCCGGCCTCGCGCCAGCGCTTGCGGGGGATCGACCCCGCGAGCTCGACGAACGTGCGGTGCTCGTCCTCGATGCTGTCGACGAGCTCCTTCTTGGACGCGAACTTCACCGCGCGATCACCTCTTCCGGATCGATCCGAGCTCGAATGCGCGAGATCCTCTCGACGCGACCGACCGTAGCGTCTTTCGCTCCCGGTCGCCAACGCTATTCGGGCTCGATGGAGGCGCCGTAGCCAGCTGCGCCGTCGAACGGATACATTGACGTCATGGCGAATCAGGCGGTCTCGATATGGCGGGAGATCGATTCATGACACGTGACGCTTTTTGCCGGCGCTTTTTTCGCGATTCGACCGCTCTCCTCTGCGTCGTGGTGACGTCTCTCACCGCGCTCGCTCACGACGAGCCGATGGGGCGCGGCGTCATCGCGCTGCCGACGGACGAGGGCGCCTACGTCGGCTGGCGCCTCCTGCGCGACGATCCACCGGATGTCGCGTTTGACGTCTATCGCCAGGTCGATGGCGGCGAGCCGATGAAGCTCAACGCGGCGCCGATCGCCCAGACGACAGATTTCGTCGACGCGCAGGCTCCTGCTGGCAAGTTTCCCGTGTACTCCGTGCGGCCGGTCACCGGCGTGAAAGCCGTGTCGGGCTCGGCGCGGATGTCGGCGCGCGTCGACGGCACTCCCTACGTCGCGCTGCGCCTCGATGCCCCGACGACGCGATTCCAGAAGGTCGGCGTCGCGGACCTGAACGGAGACGGCGCGTACGACTGGGTCATCAAGCAGCCGGACGCGAACATCGATCCGTGGCACAAGTACTGGAAGCGATCGCCGGATACCTACGAGCTCGAGGCGTATCTCGCCGACGGCACGTTCCTGTGGCGTCATGATCTCGGCTGGGCCATCGAGCGCGGCATCTGGTACTCGCCGTGGATCGCGTTCGATCTGACGGGCGACGGCAAGGCCGAGGTGGCCGCGAAGATCGGCGCGGGCGACCCGCGCGACGAGGACGGCAAGGTGACGTCGGGGCCCGAGTGGCTCGTCGTCTGGGACGGCATGACCGGCCGCGAGATCGCGCGCGCACCGTGGCCGAGCCGGGCGGACTTCCCCGACTACAACCGCGCGTCGCGTAACCAGATCGCGGTCGCCCACGTCGGCGGCAAGGCCGCGACGCCGGCGCTTCTCGCGCTGCGCGGCACGTACGGGCGCATGCGCGTCGACGCGTACCGACTGACCGACGACGGGAAGCTCCGGCCGCTCTGGCGCTACGACAACGATGGTCGTGGCCGCGAGTATCGCGGTCAGGGCGCGCACTTCACGCTCGCGGCCGATGTCGATGCGGACGGCAAGGAGGAGGTCATCCTCGGGAGCGCCGTGCTCGATGACGACGGCTCGCCGCTGTGGACGACGGGCAAGGGACACCCGGACGCCGCGTACCTGACGGACGTCGATCCGCAGCGCCCGGGCCTCGAGATCGCGTACGTGATGGAGACGCGGCAGAAGACCGGCGGTCTCTGCGTCGCCGACGCCGCGACCGGCGAGTTGCTGTGGGAGCTCGACGAGCCGACCGGCCACGTGCACGGCAAGGGCGTGTGCGCCGACATCGATCCGTTCCATCCGGGCATGGAGGTCTACGGCGCCGACTCGAGCAGCCACAAGCCGACCGGTGCGCGGTGGATGTTCACTGCAGCCGGTAAGCTGCTGCGCCGCGGCGACGACCTCGAAGCGTTCGGCTTCGGCGTCTCGGTGGCCTACTGGGACGCCGACCTGCAGAAGGAGATCGTGCGCGGAGCGATCACCGACTACGGTGGCCGCGGCCAGATCGATCGCGTCAAGGGGAGCGTGCGGGTCGTCGCCGACGTGATCGGGGACTGGCGCGAGGAGCTCATCACGTCCGTACCGGGTGAGCTGCGGATCTACTCGACGACGATTCCAGCGATGGATCGCCGCGTCTGTCTGATGCAGGATCCGATCTACCGCCTGGGCACGGCGATGAACGCGATGGGGTACACCCAGCCCGCGACGACGACGCACTGTCTCGAGGCGACCGCTCCGAGCCTCAACCTGACGCTCGTCGACTGGAAGACGTCCAGGACCGGCGTCGGCTGTCGCGTCACCGTGACCGTCCCGCCGCGGGCCGGTGGCCAGGGCGAGCGGAACGGGCCAGCCCATGCCCGCTTTGACGGCCGCGTCCGTCTCGAAGCGGAAGGGCGCATCCTGCCGTGTCCGTTCGGCTTCACCTTTCGGAAGCCCGGCCGCAGCGCGACGCGAACGGTCGACCTGTGGACGCGCGACGGCAAGCCGGCGAGCGGGTGGATCGTCGGCACCGTGACGGTCGACGGTAGGATCCTGCGCGCCCGGGTACGGGCCGACGTGCCGGCGCGCCTCGCAGGGGCGGGCTCCGAATCGGCACCGTCGGGCACGAAGTGAGCAGGAAAACGGAGCTCGCGACGTCTGTAATGGAGTGTTGCGTTCTCTCTCGCTCGTGCGTCTCTTTGCCCTCCCGGACTCCGGGTGCCCCGTGTATGATGAACGGGGATGTCAGGGGAGGCGCGCGTACACTCTCGGAACGATTGCTATGCAGGCATTCTTGCCACTTCTCCTCGCGGCCGCACTCGTTTCGGGCGCGCCGCAGGAGCGGGCCGGAACCTCGAAGGGAACCGAAGATTCGACAGCCGTTCGTGTCCTGATCGTCACCGGCTATGACCAGCCGGGGCACGATTGGCGCCGTACCGCGCCCGCGCTGCGCGAGGTTCTGAGCGAGGGCGGCAAGCTCGACGCGCAGATCGTCGAGGATCCCGAGTTTCTCGGCTCCGACGACCTCGCGAAGTTCGACGTCGTCCTGCTCCACTTCATGGACTGGAAGCGTCCTGCCCCCGGTGCTGCGGCGCGCGCCGGGTTGGAGAGATTCGTGAAGGACGGCAAGGGTCTCGTCGTGCTCCACTTCGCGTGCGGGGCTTTCGAGGACTGGCCGACCTTCCGGGAGCTCGCCGGCCGCGTGTGGGATCGCCGCAACACGCACGATCCGCGCGGCCCGTTTCGCGTCGACATTCGCGCTTCCGACCATCCGATCACTCGCGGCCTGGCGTCCTTCGAGACCGACGACGAGCTCTACACGTGCCTGACCGGCGAGCGTTCGGTCGACGTGCTCGCGACGGCGCGATCGCGTGTGACCGGGCACGACCATCCGATGGCGGTCGCGTTCACATTCGGCAAGGGGCGCGTATTCAACACGCCTCTCGGCCACGACGTTCGTGCGATCCGCAACACCGGCACAGCCGAGCTGCTGCGGCGAGCCTGCTCTTGGGTGGCGTACGACGGCGTCGGTGCGAGCCCCGGCAAGATACGTGTTCGCCCGCGCAGGGTGTACGCCGGCAGCCTGGTCAAGCTCGAGATCCTGACGGCCGACGGCCGGCCGGTCCCGGGACCGGAGGCCGTCACACCGATGCGCAGGGCCGCGGGGCATCAGACGAAGAGCGCCACTCCGGAGATTCTCTGGACCGCGAGCGGGGGATCGCTCCACTACGACGATTTGCCCACCGTTCACTGGCGCGTGCCGAAGAAGGCAGGGTCGTACGAGGTCTCCGTCGCGGCGAGCGGCGAGGGCATGCGGATCGAGGCCACGACGACGGTCGAGGTACGCGAGCCGGACACGCGCGACATGGTTTGGATTCCGGCGGGGAAGTTCCTCCTCGGGGACTTCCTCGGGACTCGCGATGCGAGGGAAGAGAAGACCCCGCAGAACGCCAACGACGAGCCGAGTCACGAGGTCTGGCTCGACGGCTACTGGATCGATCGCTACCCGGTGACGAACCGTCGATACGCGCGATTCCTCACCGAAGCGCTCGAGCAGGGGCTGGTACGGGTCGAGCCGATCGCCGCGATGGGGGAGTTCGAGGGCGAGTGGGTGCCGTTCTACTTCTTCCGGTCCTACGAGGACATCGTTCTCGACTATCACGAGACCCGCGCCGCCCGCACGCCGGCGTTCTTGCACGCGATCTCGTACGAGGACGGCGAGTTTCGCGTCAAGGAAGGTCAGGAGGATCATCCCGTCGTCGACGTGAGCTGGTTCGGCGCCGCCGCATGGGCCGACTTCCACGGTCGGCGCATGCCGTCGGAGGCGCAGTGGGAGCGTGCGGCACGTGGCACGGACGGCCGCTACTATCCGTGGGGCGACAATCTCCCGACCGCGTATCACGCGAACCGCGAGCTCAAGTTCACGCCGGTCGGGACGTACAGCCCGCAGGGAGACAGCCCGGCCGGCCTCGCGGACGTGATTTCTCCGGCGTTCGAGTGGACTGACGAGTGGTTCAACTTCGAGTACTACACGGACACGTACGACGACGACTCGCCGCTCCGCAATCCACGAGGAACCTTCTGGGGGAGATCGCATGCGATCCGTGGTCTCCCGCGGACGCTGCAGATGCTCGCTCCGTCCGTTGATCAGCGTCGTGCGATCACGCGTCGATACAATTGGATGTTCGAGTTCGTGATCGGCGACACCTTCGCCAACATCGAAACCACCTTCCGCACGGTCGTCGGCTCGCCGCCGGCGCCGCCGGGAAAGCCCGCCCGCAGTGCTCCCTAGACACGACGCAATCGACAGGTCTGCAGGGGCGGCCGCCCCACGGATCGCGGCCGTTCTGCTCTCGTTCTCCGTCTTTGCGCCATTGCTCGCCGACGGTAACTACCACAGCACCGAGTTCGCCGGCTCGGAGAGCTGTCGCGAGTGTCACCCGCGGCAATATCTCGAGTGGCGTGGGTCGACGCACGCCTACGCGATGATCGACCCGCTCTTCCGCGCTGAGCATCGTGCGGCGGTCGAGATGACGAAAGGCGAGATCGGCACGCTGTGCCTCGGTTGCCACAGTCCGATAGGAGTTCGCAGCGGTGAGCTGAAACCGGGCTTCGAGTTCGACTCCCTGACGCCACAGGTGAAGGAAGGCGTGTCCTGCGAGACTTGCCATCGCATGGAACCGCCCGAGACGCCGACTCCCGGCGCCAACGCGGACTTCGTCCTCGAGCCGGGCCCCGTGATGTTCGGTCGACTCCACAAGCCCGTCGACACCGAGGCGCACCTCTCGGAGTACAGCCGGTACATCGGTCGAAGCGAGTCGTGTGGCACGTGTCACGACGTGCAGCACGGCGGTCGCACGATCGAGAGAACGTTTGCCGAGTGGTCGGAGGCGCCCCATCCAGCGCGCGAGGTCGAGTGCCAGAGCTGCCATATGCTCGAGTACGCCGGCCGCGCCGCGGTGGGGGGGCCGTTTCGCGAGCGGCTGCACCGACACAACTTTCCCGGTGTGGCCGTCGCGCTGATCCCGTTCCCGAACCGCGGCTACCAGGAGGAGGAGATCCGCGAGTTCCTGCGCACGGCCGTGCGCCTGTCCGTCGTCGAGCCTCGCGGTGCTCCGGCTGGCGGCGTACTCGAGCTGAAGGTGCGCGTGAAGAACAGCGGCGCCGGGCACAACATGCCCGCGGCGAGCATGCGGCAGATGTGGATCGAGGTGACGGCGACGGACACGGACGGAAACATCGTCTACCGCTCCGGGCACCTCGACGAAAACGGCGATCTCATGACCGCTGCCACGCACCCGGGGGCCGATCCCGATCTCGTCCTCTACTCCGACGTCCACCGCAACGACGACGGGGATGCCGTGCCGTTCTTCTTCGCGACGTGGCTCGACGAGACGTCGCTGCGTCCGCTGGAGACCAGCAACTCCCGCTTTCGTATCAAGGTGCCGGAGCGCCTCGAAGGGAGCGACTTGCGGTTGCGCGTGCGAGTTCTTCTTCGCCCGTTCGATTCGGTCGCCACTCGCAAGCACGGCCTCGCGCACCTCATCGATCGCCTGCCGATCTGGGAGATGAGTGAATGGGAGAGCGGCGCCGTACCGGTCGTGCGTCAGGTCCCGCGCCGCACGGAGTATCGCGTGCCCGGGGACTTCGCCCGGATCGACACCGCGCTCGACGCATTGCAGGACGGTGACACGCTGATCGTCGGACCGGGAGAGCACCTTCTCGATCGGTCGCTCGACTTCCGTGGCAAGGCGGTGCGGGTCGTCAGCCAGTGGGGAGCGCAACGAACGGTTCTGCGCATGCGGAATGACAGCGGCAGCATCGTCGTCTTCCAGAGCGGCGAAGGGCCGGACTCGCGTCTCGAGGGCTTCACGTTGACGGGCGGCACCGGCACCGAGGTCGACGGGTTGCGACGAGGCGGCGGCATCTGGATCGCGAGCTCGAGCCCGACCATCGTCGACAACCGCATCGAGCGTTGCCGGGCGAGCGATGGCGTCGGCGGCGGTATCTGCTGCGATGGCGGCCAACCGGTGATCCGCGGCAACGAGGTCGTTCACTGTAGCGCGGACCTCGGCGGCGGTATCGCGCTGCGCGGCAGCGGCGTCGGTGAGTACTTGCTCGCCAGAAACTCGCTCGAGGGCAACAAGGCGCGTCTGGGCGGCGGCCTCTACGTCGAGAAGGACTGCGTGCTGCGGCTCGAGCGTTGCGTCGTGGCCGGGAACGCGGCAAACCAGCAGGGCGGTGGCGTGTTCGCCGCGGATGGCGCGCGCCTCGCTCTCGATCACGCGACGGTCATCTCGAATCGCTCGCGACGGGCGGGCGCCGTTCGCCCGGGCAGCGACAAGCCGATCGAGGTGTCGAACTCGGTCTTCTACGGAAACCAACCGTTCCGGCTGCGCGCGCGCTTCAGCTACTCGATTCTCGATCGTCCGGTGTCGCCCGATTCGACGAACGCCAATGTCTTGCCGCTCTTTGTCGATCCGGGCCGGCACCTCGAGCCCGGCGAGGTCGTGCCTTTCGGCGCCGTCACTTCGGTCGAGAAGCTCCCGACGGAGGTGGATCAGACGTATCCGCCGACGCCGACACGCTGGATGCCGGGGGACTATCGCCCTCTGCCGGGGTCGCCGATGATCGACGGGGGGGAACCGCGCGCGCCGGCCGATTCGGACGACACGCGCACCGATGTCGGTGCCCGTTTTCTCGAGCAACCGATGCGAGGTTTCGTGCGGGGCGACATCGACGGCGACGGCATCGTCGGTCAGGACGACCTCATGCGCCTCTTCGCGTACGTCGCGAACGACGGCGAGCCGCCGCTGCCGTGTGACGACGCCGCAGATTTCGATGACGGTGGCTCGGTCAACGTCGCCGACGTGGCGCTCCTCGGCGCGTTTCTCCTCGGCGCGACGCCGGCGCCGTCGGCACCGTTCCCCGACTGCGGTCTCGACCCGACGTTCGGCGAGGGGCTCGGCTGTCAGGAAGAGCCGAGGCCGTGTCGTCGCGACTCGCTGACGCCGGAGCAGCCGTCGCCATCGGGATACTGACGGAGCGTTGGCACCAGCCGCACGAGATGGCGAACGGGTTCGACGCGAAGCTGGTCGTCGAGGTGTAGCGCTGGCTCTACGCCCCACACTACCGCGTCTTCGGCAACACGATTTCGGTGATCGAGCACGGCGGTAGCTCGAGCACGAAGGCGCCCTTCTCCACCGTCGGCGCGAGCTCGATTGGCTCGACCTTCACGCGCTCCTGGTCGGTCGTGCTATTGCGATCCATGAACGAGCCGGAGATTCGGCGTCCCGCGATCTTGCGCGGAATGGGCCAGCCTCCCATGTCGAAGGTGGTGCGCAGAACGTCCTTCGGATGCACGTTGACGAGCATCACCGTGAGCACGCTGCGCGTCGTGTCGGTCAACGCGATCGCATCCAGGTAGGGCGCGTTTTCGACATGGGGCATCGATCGCACGGCAGAGGAGTACGCCGGCGTGCGTACATCGATCGCGACCGGGATCGTGCCCTCCATCGTTCCGTACAGGTGCGTCGCCAACCACGACGGCTGCGGATACACGACGCCGCTTTGCTTGCGCAATCCACCCCCGTGGTTGACGAGCGCGGAGTGCGTCAGTAGCTCGACGAGCCGGCCGAGGCGAATGGCGGTGTGGAAGTACCGCGCCATGTAGATCGCTTCCGAGTGCGTGCCGTTGGTCGGCATGCCCGGCTTGTTCGTGAAGATCTGCAGCTCGGTGATCGCGAGACGCGGCTTGGTGCCCGCCTGCTCCATCTGCCCTCCGAGCCGCTCGAGGTGGCCGCGATACCACGTCGGGTACGCCATCAGCGACAGATACGTTTCGGTCCGATCCGTCGTTCGCGGAATGCCGCCGCCGATGAGCGGATGCAGCGCGAATGAGCGCACGCGCTTCGCGTGCTTCGCGAGAACCGGGGCGTGCCACGACGCATCTCGTCCGTTGGCGATGAAGAGGATGTCCGGATCGACTCGGCGCATCGCCTCGACGTATTCCGCGTAGCGCCGTGCGTACTCGTCGGCCGAGCAGTGCCCGACCTGCCAGCGGCCGTAGAGCTCGTTGCCGATTTCCCAGTACCTTACGCGATACGGAGCGGGATGGCCGTTCTTCGCGCGCAGCGCGCCGAGGCGGCTTTCGATCGAGCCGTTGACGTACTCGACCCACCGCGCGGCCTCTTCGGGCGTGCCGCTGCCGGCGTTGATGCAGATCAACGGTTCCGATCCGACGACCTCGCAGAACTGCAAGAGCTCGTCCGTTCCGACGTGGTTGTACTCGGGGCAATGCCACGCCGGATTGCGGCGCATCGGTCGTTCGTCGACCGGGCCGATGCCATCGCGCCAGTGATAGCCGCTGACGAAGTTGCCGCCGGGGAACCGCAGCATCGAGAGTCGCGCGCGACGGCAGAGGTCGACGACGTCGCGATCGAAACCGCCGACGTGGTCGGCGGGAAACACGAAGAGCTGATCGATCCAAAGATCGCCGGGCTGCGACGCGCTCAGCGTCAGCGTCAGCGGCGCACCGATCGCGACCGTTTCGCGCATGCGCAGGCGAGCGGTATGGCGCGCCCACTTCTGGCCGAGGCCGGTGAACGACGCGCGCGTCAGGATGCGGCTGCCGTCCGCGACCGAGAGGGCGACGGCATCGACGCCGTCCGTGCGCAGCCACACGCTGACCTCGTAGTCCGCCTCGCGGTGAAGCGGCAGGTACAAGCGATCCTGACGCACGCCGATCTCGGGCGACTTCAGCGCGCGGATCGACACGCGCTGCGACGTCTCCGAGTTGACTCGGTCGTCGTCGAGCGAGTACTCGACGTCCCCATCGCCGACGGCGACCCAGTGCGCCGCCAGCCCCTTCTGCCACGCGCTACCTGTGTTCGCGGCGCGCTTGCGGGCGCGTTCGAGGGTCGCGTCGTCGGAGAAGAAGAACCTCCAATCCTCGAAGCCCGGGTTGCGCACCGACTGCGCCCACATGCCGTGGTAGATGTTTCGGTGCAGGTGCTCGGTGAACTTGCCGAACAGGCGGCGCGTGATCGGTGGGGCGGTGCGCGATGGGTCGATGCGCACGGCGGCGCTGCCGTCCTTCGACACCGACTGCGTGAACAGGGACTGCGAGCGGCCGATAGCAGGTGTCGCGACGGCGAAGGCCGCGATCCAGACGATCAGGGGGCGGGTCATCGTCCGTTGTCCTCGCTGACGTTGAGCTGGTTGGGGGAAGACTGGTGTCTTCAGGACTACAGGATGTGAACAGGCGAGAACAGAGGCAACGGAGAAGAACGAGCCTCCGGCGCGACAGTCGAAAGGCGCGGCTACTACCCCTGCTGGGCGTCGAGGTACTCGATCTCCGCGTCGAGCACGGCCTCGATCGCTTCGTCGGACAGCGGAGCTCCGGCGGCCGCGGCTGCTTGCCGGACGAACCTGACGACCTCGTCCATGTCGAGGACGGGCAGGTCCGCGTCGTCCGGCGGCGTGTCGCTCGGACCGTCGCATACCAGGCCGATCTTCTCCTGGTACTGCAGCTCGAGATCGAGGATGCGATCGACGTCGCGTCGGCTCAGGCAGCGCTTCACGTCCTGTGGCAGGCGTTGCCAGATGAACGCAGCGGCCGCTTCCGGGTCGTAGACGAACGACTCCGACTCGAACGACTCCGCCACGGGCGCCGCGGAATCAGACGCCGTCGACTGGAACGATCGCGACTCGAACGAGCTCGAGTGCGAGACGCGCTCGCCTTCGGCACGAGCCGCGCGCCGCAGCGCGTCGAGGTCGAATGCACCGAGGAGCTCCTCGGGATCCTCATGGCTCGCGCTGTCGATGGTCGTCTCCATGGTGAACTCCTCGACGACCGTGCCGCCGGACTCGCGACGCGCATAGGTGTGGCGAACCGGGCCGTCCAGCTCGGTGTGTCGCTCGACCTCCTTCCACGCGCGCGATTGCGGGCGGCGGTCGACGTGGATCGTCGTGTGCTCGCTGCTCCCTCGGCCGTGCAGCAGGCTGTAGCGCACGAGCGCGAAGAGCCCGCTCGCGCCGATCGCTCCCAAGAGCAGCGGGAACGCGTAGGTTCGACCGAAGCTCGCTTCGCGTATCCGGTGGGGGGCTTCCGGTCGGTACGCGATCCACACCGCGTCGTCGACCTCGTAGGTCGCGAACGAGTTGAGGTTCGCGCGGAAGGCTCTGCCGTCAGTTGCCGAGAAGCCGAGGGTGTAGTCGTTCGAGATCGTCAGCTTCTGCCCGGGCATCCACGGAATCTGAGCGACGACGCGCGCTTCGACTCGCTCGGCCCCGTTCAGGAACGACCTCACATCGACGAGCCGCCACGCGCCGAACAGCGTCAGCGCGGTCATGCCGATCCACAGCGAGCGTCGAAACTTCGCGTCGTCGAGAATGTCCTCGATGTGAGCCCACATGGTCGCCGCCTCCCTGGCAGCCCGTTTTCACCGGACTGCTGGCATCGTTGCGGAGGTAGAGCCTCTGCTCGAGAGTACGACGATCTCTCCGGCCGGACGAACCGCGACCGCTTACCGGTCGATCACTGCCGGAATCACGAGCCGCGAGAGCTCACGTGGAAGCGGTAGTAGCTCTCCAGCATCAAGGCGCCCAGAGCCGTCGAGTACACGCGACCGTGATCGTCGGATGGCGCCCAGCTGCCTCGCTCGCAGCCCTCTGTCTCGATGGAGCCGAGAAGGGCGGTCTTCATCGCGCGGTTCCAGTCCTTCCACGTGGCGCGGCCTTCGATCAGCGCGGACTGCGTGCCGAAGAACAGGCGCTCGCCGATCGCGACGTGCCCCTCCGTGTCCAATCGCGGTACCGAGCGTCGCAGCTGCGCGAGCGCACCATCGACACGTGCGTCCTTCAAGCTCTGGCCGAGAACGACGCGACACCACAGGCCGACCGTCGTGCTGAGAGCGCTCCCGCCGCTGCGCACGTCGTCGTGCTCTTCGACCGACAGGCTCTCGCCGACCTCCGCCGCCGGGCGCAGCATCTCGTACGCGAAACCCGGCTTCTGCTTGCCGCCCTCGCCGAGCGTCACGCGGTCGAGGTAGTGGCGTGTCGAGACGAACGACGACGCCGGCACTTGGAGGCCCGCCTCGTTCGCCGTCAGCAAGGCTGTCAGGTTCCAGCCTGTCAGCGACGTGTAGCTCTCCTGGCGATACCAGCCCCAGCCGCCATTGAGATGCTGGCGGCGCAAGACCCAGCCGACGGCGCGCTGGACCGAGCTCAGCAGCCTGCAGTCCCGTGTCAGCAGGTACGCCTCGGCCATGGCGATCGTCGCGATCTCGTGGGAGCGACGCCAATGATGGTCTCCCGAGAAGTAGCCGTCCGCGCGCTGACGCTTCTGCAAGAACCCGAGACCGCGTCGTACGACATCGTTGTGCTCGCCGCCGACGTGCGTGTGCCCGGCGCCGAGAAACGCCATCAGCGCGAGCCCCGTCACCTGGACGTCCCAAGCGCGCGCTCGCACCTTCGTAACGCGGTTCCACGCGTCGCGCTCGCTGCAGCGCATGGCCCACTCGTCGGTATCCCAGCGACCGTCCGGGCTCTGATGCCTCGCGAGCCACTCGAGCGCCTTCTCGACGGCCTTTTCGGTTTCGAGCGAGCCTCCGTAGCGCTGAAGGGCGCGCCGCCGCGCCTTTCCCGTGCGCTCGGAATAAGCTGCGGGCAGAGCGATCGTGTTCGGCGGTCCACCGGAGCACGGGTTCCGAACCGGCCCGATCTCGACGGCATCGCCATTCGTCTTCCACCAATTGCGCCAGTCGACGGAAGCGAGCCCGAGGTTGGCGCCGGTGATCTTGCCGAGCGACTCGATCACGGTGAGCCGGTCGATCTCCTTCACCTCGTCGATCAGCTCGATCAACGGTGCGACCGCGCGGCGGTCCGGATGTTCTCCGATGGCTCGTGCGGCGGCCATCCGCACCGCGTGATCGCTGTCCGCCAGCCCGAGCAGAATCGCGTCGGTCGGGCCCGGACCGCGGATCGCGCGCAGCGACCACATCAGCGCTTCCCTTTGCCGATCGGTCGTCTTCGCGTGCGCTACCCGGTCGCAGAGGAACTTGATGCTCTCCGCGTCCTGCGTCCTTCCTAGCAGCTCCGCCACCGAGCGACGCACGATGAGCTCGCGGTCCGAGATCAAGCCGAACAGGAGCTCCGTCGCATCGAATCCGCCGGGCTCCGGAAACTGCACGACGGCCAGTGCTCGAACGAACGGGTCCTTCTCGCGTCGTAGCGTCGTCTGGAGGCGCCTGGACGCGTACTCGAAACGCTTCGCGTCGTCCTCGTCGGCGGCCAGCGGCGAGTGGAAGTAGTGCTGCATGAGCGTCCGAAACGCCGGCGTGCCCTTGATCGGGTCGAGGCGCGGCTCGTTTCGAATCGCCGCGATGTCTCGGAACCCGAAGCGCAAGGCCATCACGAGCGCCGTGTACGCGTTCTTCTTCGACTTCCGGGCGCCGTAACACGTCGCGAGATCGAAGTACGCGACGACCAGATCCGGCGCCAGATCGATCGCGCGCTGGAAATCCGCCAGCGCCTCGTCGCTCGATCCGAGAGCGAGGTGTGCGCGTCCGCGCAGCCGGAAGAGCTCCGCGTCCTCGTCGCCAGTCGAGTCCATCGCCTCGGCGACGAGCTCGAGGACCCTCCCGGGTTTGCCCTGCCGCAACAACGCTGGCGCGTCGCGCTTGGCGATCTGGATTGCCGGCGGTGGTTTCTTCGCGGCTGCCGGCGTCTTCTTCTTCGCGGCTGCCGGCGGCGGGTTCGCCTTGCGCACGGTCGGTGTCGGAGTCTCCGTGCGGTCCGGCGTCTTCGAGGGCGAGGCGTCCCCGCTCGCAGGAGAGGCAGGCGGAGACGTGATGGCCTTCGCGATGTCGCCGCGCGATGTCGCGGGGTCGGACGGTGGATTCGTCACGACTCCGCTCGTCGCCCTGTCGTTCGCGCTTCCGTCGGCGACCTTCGCGATCGCAGCCGCCGCGGCTCCGGTGTCGGCGTCGTCTGCGCTGTCCCCGGCGCGCGTCGGTGGTTCCTTGCGCCGCGGCTCGCGTGTCGACGGGGCCTCTCGCACGACGACTCGGGCGCCGAGGTCGAGATCGTCGAGAGCCGACGGACGCAGCGCCAGAAGCGTGCGCACTACGGCCGCCCGCGTGGGCGGATCGGCATGGTCCGTCAGGCCGGCCAGGGCGTCGACGACCTGTCGCTCGTCTGCGTCCTCGAGGGCACGCGCCGCGAAGCAGCGCACGTCGGAGCGTTCCGACATCAGCGCGCGGAGGAGCGCGTCGACCGGCGGCTTTCCCTCGCGGCGTGCCGAGCAGTCGAGGGCGGCGAGGCAGGTCAGCTCGTCCGAGTGTCGCAGCAGTGGCTCGAGCGCCGTGTCGGCAGCTGCATCGTTCAGCAGCGCGAGGAGGCGAGCCGCATTGAGGCGCACGCGGTCCGGTCCCGCGTTCGCGAGCTCGCGCAGAAGTGGAGCCTCCGTCTCCCCGCGCAGCGAGGCGACCTGCGCCAGCAGATTCTCGGTGTCGGGAAGGAGCGCGCCGGGTGGCGTGGCGAGCAGGGCAACCAATCGGATGCGCGCAGTGTCGGAGTCCATCGACGAGTTCGTCGACGAGCCGCCCGGCCAGAAGACGACGAGCGACACGAGTCCGATGACCGCGATCGTCGCAGCCGAACTCACGACGACGCGCGGCCGTCGGCTGAGACGTGCGACGCGGGAGCCGAGCCCTTCCTTCGCCGCGATCGGTTCGTCGCTCGGTTGCGGAGTCGGCTCCGCGGCCTCGATGGCCTTCCAATAGAATGCGGTCAGCTCGGCGAGGGCCGGCTTCGACACGACGGCGGAGAGAAGCGAGAGCACGTCGATCGGCCGGCCTACGGCCTCGAGAGCCGCACGCCGCTCGATGCGTTCGCGCAGATCCTTCTCCGTCAGGTGGCCCGCAGCGAGCGCCCTGCGCATCACTCCGCGCTCGATGCGCTCGGCGTCCCGTCTCGACAAGGAGGCGGCCTTCGCCGCGAGGCGCTGTCTCGGGTCGGTGTCCACGCTGGAATCCGCGCTCTTCGCTGAACGGTCGATCGTCGCCCTACACGCCCAGAATTCTCCCAGATCGCGGACGGCGACGACACGAGTTTTCGCGCGGCACGGGGCGCAGCCGCTCTCGGCGGACTGCGTTCTGACGCCTCGATCCTGGGCGAAATGTCTCGCCCTCGCGCTCGGAGCCCTTCTTCGACGGACTGCTAACTCGTGTTTTGCCCTCTGCGGCTACCGCCGCAGAGGGGCAAAACACGAGAGTG
>CAYMRB010000241.1:0-15407 GCA_964392615.1 uncultured Planctomycetia bacterium
CCGACTCCGACTCCGACACCGGCACCGACTCCGACTCCGACTCCGACTCCGACTCCCTCGACCGCGTGCTCGATCCCGCGTCGACGTTCCAGGTCCTCGACGCCGACTCGTCCCAGCAGGAGGCGATCCGGACCGTCCGCGATGGGGGCGACCTGGTTCTCGAGGGGCCGCCGGGAACGGGCAAGTCGCAGACGATCACGAACGTCATCGCCGAGTGCCTGGCGGCCGGCAAGCGCGTGCTGTTCGTCAGCGAGAAGATGGCCGCGCTCGAGGTCGTCTACGGCCGGCTGCGCGAGGCGGGCCTGGCCGACTTCTGCCTCGAGCTCCACAGCCGCCATGCGAGCAAGCGCCAGGTCGCCGATGAGCTGGGCCGGACGCTGGCCTTGACTCGCGACGGGGACGAGACCGACGGCGAGGCGTCGCTCGAACACCTGCGCGGAGTGCGCGAACGGCTCAACGGCTACGTCGACGAGCTGACCACGCCGCTCGAGCCGCTCGGCATGAGCCCGTACGAGTGCGTCGGACGTTGCGTCGCCCTACGCGGGGAGCGCGAGGTCGTGGCGACGCTGCCGGACGTCGGCGAGTGGACCGGCGGGCGGCTCGACGACGCGATCGATCTGCTCGGGCGCACCGCGGGCGCGTGGCGCGCCGCGCGGGAGCGCTTCCCGGAACGCGACGTGCACCCATGGCGCGGATCGCGTCTGGAGGCTCTCGGCTATCAGCTGTCGGTGACGCTCCGACGAGCGCTCGAGGGCGCGACCGGTGCGCTCGAGAAGCTCGACGCGACCTGTCCGCCGCTGGCCGAGACGCTCGCGGCGTCGCCCCCCGCGACGATCGAGGCGGCGAAGGAGCTGGTCGAGCTGACGGACTCGCTCGCGCGTACGCCGCACCCGAGCCCCGACAGCCTGCGCGACCCGACGTGGGCTGGACCGGCGCACGAGGTCGTCGAGCTGATCCGGCACGTCGACGATCTGCGCGAACGGCTGGGCGCGCTCGGCCGCTACTGGCAGGAGGAGTTGCTCGACGCCGATCTCGACGGCCTCCAGGAACGACGACGCGTCAAACCCGGCCTCTTCCGCTGGCTACAGCCGTCCTGGTGGAAGGATCGCGGCGCGCTGAAGGCGCTCCTCGCCCCGAACTCGAAGCTGCCGGATCACGCGAGTCTCGTGCGCGATCTGCAGATCGCTCGTGAAGCGCGGAAGCTCCGCCAGCTGGTTCGCGACAGCGACGAACGGGGCCGCCGTCTCTTCGGCGCACGCTGGCAAGGCGCCGAGAGCGACACCGGCGAGCTGCGGCGCATCGCCGATTGGATCGCGTCGTTCCGTCGGTTCATCGAGGGCGATACCGCGCAGGAACGACTGCGGCTCGCAGCGGACGGACTCGCGGACGTCGATCGCACGAGCGAGCGGGCGCGCGAAGTTCGCGCCATCCTCGACGCGTTTCGGACCGCGTGGGACGAGCTGGTCGAGGCCGCGCAGATCGACGCTGCCGCGTGTTTCGACGTCGACCTCGACAGCGTACCGCTCGCCGACCTGCGCGCGCGCTTCGGCCACATGCGCGCCGAGATCGAGTCGCTGCACGATCTCGGACGCCAGACGACGGCGGAGCGGGAGTGCCGGGAGACGGGCCTCGGCGACTTCCTCGAGGTCGCGCTGCGCGACGGCGTCGATCCCGACGCGCTGTCGACGACGTTCCAGCGGCTCTTCTTCTTCCTGTGGCTCGACTTCGCGTTCGATCAACGCGACGGCCTGCGACGGTTCAGCCGCGAGGAGCACCGCCGCGCGGTGCAGGAGTTCCGCGAGCTCGACCTCGAACAGCTCCGCCTGGCGCGGGAGCGCCTTCGCGCGCGCTTGCTGCAGTCGATGCCGGACGGCGATTGGGAAGCCTCGGCGCGCTCCGAGCTCGGCATCCTGCAGCGCGAGGTGCGTCGCAAGCGCGGACACAAGCCGATCCGCAAGCTGTTCCAGCTCATCCCGGAAGCCCTCGCGCGACTCAAGCCGTGCTTCCTGATGAGCCCGCTGTCGGTCGCGCAGTTCCTCGACCCTGGCGTCCTCGACTTCGATGTCGTGATCTTCGACGAGGCGAGCCAAATCTCGCCGGAGGACGCGGTGGGCGCGATCGCTCGCGGTCGCCAGCTCGTCGTGGTCGGCGACAGCCGGCAATTGCCGCCGACGACGTTCTTCTCCGGTGCGGGGCTGTTCGAGAGCGAAGAGGACGACGACACGCCGGACCTCGAGAGCATCCTCGACGAGTGCGTCGTCGCCGGATTCCCTCGACGCATGCTGCGGTGGCACTACCGCAGCCGCGACGAGACGCTCATCGCGTTCTCGAACCACCACTTCTACGAGGACCGGCTGCACACGTTCCCGAACGCGTTCCGCGGCGAGGGCTCCGGAGTCGAGTTCCGGCATCTCCCCGACGCGGTATACGACCGCGGCAAGTCGCAGAGCAACGCGCGCGAGGCGGAGGTCGTCGCACAGGCGGTCTTCGATCACTACCGCGAGCGGCCCGGTCTGTCGCTCGGCGTCGGGACGTTCAGCCAGGCGCAGCAGGTCGCGATTCTCGACCGCATCGAGGAGCTTCGCCGCCGCGACGAGAGCCTCGAGGAGCACTTCGACGACAACCGCCCCGAGCACTTCTTCGTCAAGAACCTCGAGAACATCCAGGGCGACGAGCGCGACGTGATCCTGCTGTCGGTCGGCTACGGGCGCGACGCATCGGGCAAGCTCCACCTGAACTTCGGACCGCTGAACAAGGCCGGTGGCGAGCGGCGGCTGAACGTGCTCGTGACGCGTGCGCGGCGGCAGCTCGTCGTGTTCAGCTCGATCCGCGGCTCGGACATCGATGAGTCGCGCGTCAGCAGCAAAGGCGGCCAGCTCCTGCGCCGCTACCTCGAGTACGCCGAGATGGGCACAACCGGCGCGGGACCGATCGACGCGGACGATGACGTGGGCGGTGCATCGGCCGAGGGCTCGCTCGAGAGCTCGGTGCACGACGTCCTGCGCGCGGCCGGCCTCGAGGTCGAGACCAACGTCGGCCGCTCGCGACTGCGGCTCGATCTCGCGGTCCGCGAAGACGAATCGAGCGACCGCTTCCTGCTCGGCGTCGAATGCGACGGTCGGTCGTATCGATCGTCGGGCACGGCGCGCGATCGCGATCGGCTGCGCCAGCAGGTTCTCGAGGGGCTCGGGTGGCGCATCTACCGCATCTGGTCGCCGGAGTGGCTGCGCAGTCCGACGTCGGAGAGCGAGCGATTGCTCGCGGCGATCGAGGCGGCCCGCGCCGGCGACCTCGAGCCGGAGGTGCTCCCTCTGCTCGAGCGCACACGTCCCCCCGCGAGGAAGCGGCGTCGTCGGCGACGAAACGGTGACGACGGGCGTGAAGACGCCGCGAACGGTGCGGAGGTCGCCCCGTACGTCCTCGCCGAACTGAAGCCGGGCGGCGAGCCGGAGGAGTTCGACACAGCGACGCGCAAGATCGAGTCGCGATTGGTGCGCACCGTCCAGACGGAGTCGCCGATCCACATCGACGAGGCGACGCGTCGCGTCGCGAGCTGCTGGGGCATCACGCGACTCTCGCGGAACGTACAGGAGAAGATCGCGTCGATCGCCGGCAGCGCGGCCGAATCGGGCCGCATCGAGCAGCGCGACGCGTTCCTGTGGCGCGCCGGCGAGGATCGACCGACACCGCGTACCCGCACCGACGATGGCGTGCCGCGCGAGCCGGAGCTGATCGCGCCGGAGGAAATCGCCGAGGCGGCATGGCTCGTCCTGTCACGCGAGCTGCGCGTCCGTCGCGAGGACCTCGTCGCGCGCGTCGCGAAGCTGCTCGGCTTCGCCCGCACGGGTCGACGTCTGCGCGAGCGCATCGGCATCGGCGTCGACCACCTGCTCGTCGAGCAGCGGGCGACGGAAAAAGACGGGGAGCTGCGGCCGATCTGAGTCGGCCGGAAGCCTGCCGCTCTCGCGTCGACCCTGCGCGCGCATGCGCTCGTCGGCCGCCACGTCCACGCCATCACCGCGTTCGGCGTGATGATCGCCGAGGTCTACGAGCTCACTTCCCCATGCACTGAATCGTCCCGTCTTCGAGCGAGACGTACAGATGTCCACCTGCCAGCGCGATGCTGTCCCACACCGGGGCCGCGTCGAGCTTGTACTTCCCGATCGTCTCCCCGCCGGCCGCCGTCAGCGCCAGCAGTTGCCCGCCCGACTTCCCGGCGTACGCGTCCTCGTACTGCTTCCAGGTAGGAACGCTGAACTTCATCTGCTCGCCGGCGACGAAGATCACGTCGCCCGCCTTGGCAAGCGCGCGGCCGTTGATGGGCAACGCGACCTTCAGACCGTTGCCCTGCAGCGAGTAGGAGCTCGTCCTGGGATCGAAGTACGCGTGGTTGTGTGACGACTGGAAGCCCGCGACCGCGTACGTGTTCTGCCCGTCGCTGATCATGATGTCCTTGGGGTTGTTGGACCACCACGCGAACCGGTTGCTCAACACGAAGCCTGTGCGGTGCTGTACCCGCCGGTCCAGGAAGCCGCTCAGAGGCATCAGGCGGCTGGCGACAGAGGAGCTGTCGGCCAGGTCTGTGCCCAACACCCTGTGCCTGATGAAGATGTCCTTGCCGTCCGAGACCAGCAGGTCGTTCCGGAAGCCGGCCTGGACCTTCTCCGCGGGCGCTTTCTGCTTTCCCTTCTTCCTGCCCTTCCTCCTTCCGCCGCCGGGCGAGCGGTCGGTCGCCTTGAAGCCCACGGGGAAGCCGGTTCCCTTGGCGAACGGTCCGTAGGCCGCGCGGCTCTTCAGGACCGCCCCGCTGGCCGGGTCGAGACAGTAGAGGAAGATCCCGCCATCGAGGTAGCTGCAGAGCCCGGCGGCCGCGTAGACCTTGTCGTCCAGCACGAGCACCGAGCCGGAGATCGGCCAGGCCGACTCCAGCTGGCCGAACGCGCACACCAGCCTGTCGGGAAGATCCTTGAAACGCCACGCCAACTCGCCATCCGTTGCCCTGACCGAGTAGAGCCAGCCGTCCCTGGACCCGAACAGCAGCAGGCCCTTATGGTAGGTTGGCGGCGAGTCGATGCGTCCGTCGGCGGTGAACGTCCATGCGGTCTTGCCGCTGGTGCTGCAGAGGGCGTGCAGCGTGTGGGTGTCGGGCGTGCAAACGTATACCTTGCCCCCTGCGACCGTGGCGGCTGTCGGACTCGCGGTGAGCTTCGTCTGCCACTTGACCCTGAGCTGTCCCGGCACCGGCGCTGCGGTCATGCCGCCGCGGTAGCGATTGCCGCGGTACGTCGGCCACTCGTCTTCCGCGGCCCGGGCTCCCGGCACGCCGCCGAAGGCGGGGCCTCTCTCGAGCCGCGTCTCACGCTCTATGGTGCCGGGGTCATTGGTCTCCGCGAGCTCTGGGTCCGCGCTATACGCGTTGAGTCCCCGCATCATCGGGCCCAGGCAGCACGTACACGAGTAGGGCGTGCTGTAGAGCAGCCCGTTAGCGGGAAGCACCCCCACGCTGCACGTGCCGCGGGTCCAGTGATTCGGGTACTCGCGTTTCGATTCCAGGTCGAGGAAGTCCGCTCCACCCGTCTTGCTGTTGATGTAGAACTTCTTCGTGATGAAGTTTCGGTAGCAGCGGTCGTGGCTCATGGGGCCGGTGACCTGCTGGTTGATCGACTTGACCACCTTGCCGGTCTCGGCGTCGAGTCCCGTCGCGCCCTTGCCGCCTGTCCACACGATCCCGTTCACGCAGAACACGTCGACCGACGCCTGATAGTTGCCAGGCGCCTTGGCCTGCCAGAGGACCGTGCCGTCGGCGAGCGAGTAGGCGACGATCTCGCCGCCCTCCACCGCGAACGCCCTCTCGTCGGTGATGACGACGGTGTTCGGCATCGTGCCGGGCGTCTTGGAGTCGTGTCCGGACTTGTTGGAGATCGGCTTCTTCGTGCTCCAGAGTGACGCCCCGGTCCTCGGGTCGATGCAGAACATGCCTTCGCCGGTCTGGTAGACCGCGCGATGGCCTTTGACTGCGAAGGACGCGCCCGTGTAGTTGTTCAGCTCCTGCGTCTGCCAGAGCTTTCGTCCCGACTTCGCGTCGATCGCGACGATGGAACTCACGGGGTTCTGCTTGTCGAGGATCTCCCGCGCGTAGCCCCTGCGGAAGCCGCTGCCGTTGAACGGTTCTCCAGGCGTCCCGCCCTTGCCGTTGGATTTCTTGTTTGTCTGGTTATAAGCCCCGGCGTTGAAGCGCTCTCCCACGTTCGCGAACAGAATGCCGCGATCGTACGCGACTTCCTGAACCGGAGAGAGCTCGCCGTAGGTCTTGATGGTCTTGCCCGTGGCCGCATCGAGAGCGGCGAGCGGCCCTTCGATCACCGGCGTGCAGTAGAGGACGTCGTCGGTCGCGACCATGCGCCTCTGCTGCTGCGTCGGCAAGGACTTGATGTAGACGGTGATCGACTCCCAGCGTTCGATTCTGCGTGTCCAGAGGGTTCGACCGTTGAAGGCGTCACGCGCCACGTACATGAACCGCCCGGGCAGGAACGGGTTGTCGGGCAGGGCCCTGTCCTCGATCGAGAACAGGCGCCCGTTGCAGGTGACCATCTGCACTACCGTGGCGATCCCCATGTGGGACCGGCTCCAGGTCGGCCCGTCCTTCCACTGTATCCGTCGCGGCGGCCCCACGACCGAGTCCATGGCAACGCCGTTGTTGTCCGCCTTGTTGAGGTACTGCGGCCACGTGTCGATGTCGCTCGGCCAGGGCTTGACCGTCTTCCGGCCGCCTATGACTGCCGTGCCCGTCGGCGTGAGGACCCGCATCACCTCGTCGCGAGACACGCCGCCGAGCGTATCGGCGACCAGGAGGTTGATCATGTTGTCGGCGTACGGCAGGGACCTGCCGTCGTATCGCGCCACAGAAACCCGACCGTAGAGGTTCTTCGAGCCGATATACTCCCTGGCTTGTGAGACGTTGACGGCGCTCCCGTCCAGGCCGTGTACGAGACTGTTGTTTCCAGTCGCCATGTCGGCGGTCGCTCGCCCGTCGCCGCAGTTCAAGTGAACGACGATTCCACCCGTGACCCCGCTGTCCTGAACGTCGGCGGCCGAGCAGACATGGGCGGCCAACGACATTGCTGCTGCCAGGGCTATTCGATTCAAGATGCGCCTCCGTTGCGTCTTCTCGGAACTCCTGAGTACAGGACAGCGAATGCGTCGCGCTGCGCCGCAGGAACTGGGCGCGCCTCGCCTCCCGAACGTGCCTGAGAGGGCGCCTTTACTTGCCGACGATCGTCAATCGGTGATGCACCGGCGTCACGAGCGCCTTGACCTCGGCTTGCAGCCCCGCCTGCTTCGCCAGCAGCCGCTTGCGCAGCGTCGCGACGGCCGCTTGCGCCTCTTCGTCGTCCGGCACGAGACGCTCGATCTCGCGGAACCGCGTGATGACGCCCTTGATCAGCCCCGTCTCGAACGCCTGCTTCTGCGCGACCTTCTGGTCGACGCGAGCGAACGCCGCCGCGAACGGGTTGTCGAGGAACTCGGCAGCGAGATTGATGCCCCGCTCCAGGGCCTTGCGCGGGTAGACCTTGGCATGATCGCCCCACCGCACCTCGGCCGAGGGGGCCTCGAGGTTGCGCACGACGAGCATCAGGCGATTCAGGTCGTGGTTGAACGACACGAACGGCACGATGCTGCGCGTGGAGTTCGGCGACTTGTCGTCGCCCTGGAAACAGAACGGATAACGCGAGCTCGCGATCTCGACCTCGCCGCCGTTCGACGCCACCACCTCGTGGCCGTCGCTCGCCGCCGCCTTCCCCTTCATGTCGATCGTGATCGTGCCGATGTGCCCGTCGAAGCCCATGGCGCGCAGGAACGCTCCCGCCATCACGATGTGACCGTTCGGCGACGGATGGAAACCGTCCCCGCCGCACACGTGATACGCGTCGCCCAGCACCGGCTTCGCCTTCATCATCGCGATGACCATGCGATCGTGCACGTTCGCGAACGGCTGCGCTTCCTCGTACGCGATATCGCGGGCGATGTCGCGAAGATGGGCGAGGTTGTCGTTGTACACGTTCGGCGCGAGGTTGCGACGCCGGAACGTGTGCGTGTCGACCGCGCCCGGCGAGCCGACGATAACGACAGCGCCGGCCTTCTTCAGCCGCTGCACGATGTCGCGCGTGGCCGCGGCATACGTCGCACCGATCGACGGCTCGTACGCGCGGTAGGAGCCGTCGTTCATGCCGTAGCACGTCGTGACGACATCCGGCTCGAACGGCAGCAGATCGTTGTCCATGCGCGCGGCGAACCCGGGCGCTCGCTCACCGCCCCAGCCGAGCTGGATCGTCTGAAGGTCGAGGTGCGAGGCGCACGCGAGGAGGTAGTCCTCGATGTACCTGCTGTACAGCTTCTGCTCGGTGATCGAGTCGCCGACGACGGCCACGCGATCGCCCTTCTCGACGCGGAGCTCACGCTTCGCGTAGTACCCGCCCGGCCGCGGGATCTCGCGCAACCACACATTGCGGAACCACAGCGTGTTGCCGTGGTTCTGCAGCTCGATCTGCCCCGTCGGGTAGATCGGCTTGGCGCGCTCCCAGTAATTCTCGAGCGGCACCTGATCGACGACGAGAGTGTCGTTCAGATAGACGGTGACGAGCTCGCCGGTCATGAACACGCGGAACGAGTTCCACGCGCCGATCTCGCGGTCGGCGCGGATCAAGGGCCGCGACGGCCAGATCTTGTTGTTGAACAGGCCACCGGAGCCTTCGGGACGCTGCGCCGGATCCCAGATCTGCACCTGCGGCGAGCCGCGCAGATAGAGGCCGCTGTCGCCGCGGTTCTTGATCTTCCAGTCGACGCGAAGCTCGAAGTCTCCATAGTCGCGCGCCGTGCACAGGCTATCGCCCTTGCCGTCGAACTCGAGGGCACCGTCGACGATGTTCCAATGCGCGCGCATGCGCTCGTCGGCCTTGGCTTGCGCAGCGGCGAGCTGCTCCGGCGACATCTTGGCGCGCGCCAGTGGGTTCTTGACGAGCCCCTTCCACCCGTCGAGGCTCTTGCCGTCGAACAGCGCGGTAAACCCGGGAGGCGGCTTCGCGGCGGCTGGATCTTCAGCAACTGCCGGCAGCGCGATCAGAACGGAGGCGACGAGCGCCGTGACTCGAGCGGCTCGTAACACGTCGCGTGAACGGAGCATGGTGATTCTCCTCGCTGGGTGCGGTCATTCGCGGCAGTCCGCGATGTCCGCAGTGTAGCTCTTTCGCGTCAGGGACTCACGCGCCGTCGGATTCGCCATTCTCGGGCGCTGCCCGGAACTTGCTCCCGACGCGTTCGCTCTCGTCGAAGTCGGCCCACAGCGCGAAATGGTGCAGCACGACAGCTGTCGCCACGTTGACGTTGAGCGACGCCCCGGTGCCGTACTGCGGCACGTAGACGGCGTGGTCGCACTGCGCGATCTGCGCCGCGGTCAGCCCGTCGCCCTCGTTGCCGACGAGGAACGCGGTCGAGCCGCGAAACGGGCGCTGCTCGACCGACACCGCGCCGTCGAGAATCTCGACCCCGCAGATCGCGCAGCCTTGGTCGCGGAGGTACGCGCACGCTTCGTCAAGCCGGTAGAAGTGACGCCTCGCGATGCCGGTGGACGTACCGAACGCGCCGAACTCGCGGAAGTCCTTGCGGCCGACGATGACGACCTCCGACGCCCCGAACGCGTTCGCCGTGCGGATCAGCCCGCCGACGTTCTGCTTCTTGGCGACGTTGAAGACGACCAGGTAGCTGTGGTGGGTCGCCATGCGCCGTGCGTCACTTCCAGCGGACGACGCCCTTGAGGTAGCCGTCGGTCTTCGCGAGTCCCATTTCGTAGACGGCTTGCGCTTCCGACGGCGACACCTCGTGCGTCACCAAACCCCCGACGTCGATGCTGCCGGACGCCATCAGCGGGATGGACTGGCAGAAGCACTCGTCGAAGTTCGGGTGCGCCGGCGGCGACACGTTCTCGACCGTTACGCCGAGCTCGTGCCAGCGCCCGAGGTCGACGGTGAACGGATCGTGATGCCACGAGAAGACGATGAAGCGACCCGCCTGGCGCACGAGTCGGTTGGCGACGTGAAAGCCCGACTCCGCGGCGGCGGCCTCGATGACCGTGTCGAACGTGCCGTCGAGATCGCTGCCCCCGCCGTCGAGGAGGCCGCGCGCATCGTGCGTCGTCAGCTGCCCCGCATGCGGATAGCTGCGCGCGAGCTCGAGGTGCTCGGGCTTCGTGTCGAACACCGCGACCTCCGCCGCCGGCGTCGTCAGCAGTCCCTGCAGCAGGATGGCGCCCATGAATCCGCAGCCCACGAGCGCGACTCGATCGCCGCACTGCACTCGCGCTCGGTCGATCGCGTGGACGCAGCACGCGACGGGTTCGATCATCCAGCCCGCCGCGGACAGATTGCCGCGCGGCAGGGGAATCACCTTGTGCTGCGGGACGACCGCGTGACCGGCCATGTGCCCGGCGCCGATCGCCGTGATGTCATCGGCCTGACGCAGCGCGACGAAGTCGCCGGGCGCGAAGCCCTCGACGTCGCGCCCCACCTCCAGCACGGTGCCCACTCCCTCGTGACCGAAGTAGAACGGGAACGGCGCGTGATCCTGGAATCCGCCGCTGAAGATGAACAGATCCCACGTGCAGATGCCGCAGGCCTCGACCTCGACCAACACGTCGCGCGATCCGGTCGCGGGAATGTCGACCTCGCGCACCTCGACTCGTCTCTCGCCGACATACCACAGGGACGGGGTCTTCATGTCGAAGCCTCTCGACGCGCTGAGTGCCGCAACGGCGCCGGGTCGAACGCTTCGGCCGGCAACCCCGCTGGGCGAACGATTCGCGCCGAGTCTACATCACCCCTCACACGGAGCGAAGGCCTCGCAGCCGAGATCGTCCGGCGTCGGGTCGACGTCGCAGCTCTCGAACGGCGGCGACGGCGGAGGTCCCTGGTTGAAGAGGTAGTTCAACACCAAGATCGGATCGGACAGGTTGGTCTGGCCGCTGTCGTCCGCGTCGGTACCGGCGAGGCACCCGGGCACGTCACCGCCCTGGAACAGGTATTGCAGGATGGCGATCCCGTCGCTGAGGTTGACGACGTCGTCCTGATTCGCGTCGGCGCGCTTGAAGACCGGATCGAGAGCCGCATCGGTGATGAAGGTCCACTCCGGGCCCGTCGAGGTGCCGCACTCGTTGATCGCGGTCACGCGCCAGCAGTACGGCACACCCGGCTCGAGCCGCCCCTCGAGGGTCCACGAGGTCTCGCGCGTCTCGCCGAGCAGCTCGAGCTCCTCGCCACAGCGGCCGAATCGAACGCGATAGCGCACATCGTTCAGATCCGGCGGCACGAGGCTGTCGAACTCGGTGGTGCGAGTCACCGTCTCGCCGAGGCAGCCGTCGTCCTCGCAGACGTTGGTGATGCTGCAGCTGGCACCGGCCTCGCGGACGAAATCGACATCGCCCCGCGACACGACGCCCTCGACGAGCAACGTGTCGGTGTTCAGCACCGGCGACCCCGCACTCTCCATGAACGTGTCGAGGTTGGCGGTGAAATAGCGCTCATCCACGTTATCTCGCACCGCGGCGCCACCGGCGACCTTGGCCGGAAGACCGCCGGGGTGACCGATGACGACCAGCTCCTGGTCGTCGTCGATCGTTCCGTCACGACGCACGCGAAGCGGCATGCGGTCCGGCACTTCGCGGTCGAGCCGCACGAGAGCCCAGTCGGCTCCCTCGGCGTCGCGGTCGGCGGCGAGGACGCCATCGCAGTAGTAGACCTGCGACGCGTCGAACGTCGTGACCGGCGTGTCCGCATCCCGCATCGCGTACCCGAATACGAACGCGGTACCGTCGCACGTCGTCGCATCGGCGACGCAATGCCCCGCGGTGATGATGGTGTCGGCCCCGACGAGAAAGCCCGTGCAGCGTCCCACGGTGGGCTGCTCGCTGAACCGCTCGCCTTCGCAGAGCTCGCGCGCTTCGCCGAAGCTCGTCGTGACGAGCGAGAGCGTGCCGTCCCCATTGTCGACGAGCTCGTTGCGGCGGAGGACGAGGACCACGGAATCGGCCGCCGCGGTGTGCTCCGGATCGAGCACCTCGAACACGTCCTCGCGGTTGTCCTCGCCGTAGACGGCTCGCCGCACGAACTGCCGTCGCGCGTTCCAGCTCAGAACGACCTCGCGCGGCGCGTCGACGGTGCCGTCGGCGGGCAGCGGATCGATCGGTCGGTCCGGATTGAAGCACGGAATCGAGTAGAACCAATTGAGGACGACGACCGCCATCGCACCGTCCATACCGTCGACGGCGATCTGGTACTCGGTACCCGCCGCGACCTCGAACTCGACGCGACTCTGGTTGCCGAACGCTTCACCGGGTCCGGACTGGGTGACGCGTTCGAGGCCGTCGAGCGCATCGCCCGTGTACACGGACAGCGTCGTCCGGAAGTTGCTCGTGTTCGTGTCGAAAACACCGAGGCCGTCGGCCGGCGCGATCCAGCGCCACCAGACGGAGTGGCCGAAATCCTCGCCGAAGTGCTCCGGCTCGCCCTCCTCGCGCCCCGCGCCGATGTTCGTGCTGAACGCCTGCCCGTTGCGGCCCTCGAGCAGCTCGCGCGTCTCGAACGTCCCGTTGTCCGGCCCGCGGTTCGGGGCTACGGACCACGTCAGCAGAATGTTCCCGGTGTCACGGCCGAAGCCGTCGACCGCGATGCGGTACTCACTCCCGGGCTCCACCAGTATCCGGATGCGGCTCTGGAGAATGAAATCCTCGTAGCCGTCGTTGTCGTCGTCGTTCTCCTCGAGAAGCCGCGTCTCGACGAGCGTGTCGCCGATCGTCACGAGCAGCAGGGTGTCGAAGTCGCTGCCGAATGTGTAGATCGTCGCCGTGCCCGCGCGGGTCGGGGTCCAGCGATACCAGACCGACGCGCCGCCCCTCGGGTCGCCGATGCCGACCGGGGGGGCCTCCTGGGGCTGCCAAGTGGCGCCGCGGTTGTGCCCGGCGAGCTGGCCGGCGTTGCCCTCGAGGACGATCGCCTGCGAGAACGCGTCGTTCACCGGCTGAGCGCGAACGGATGGAGTCGCCGACGCGAGACCGATCGCGACGGCGCAGCAGAACACGAGAATGGAGACGTTCGAATTTCGTTCAGTAGCGGGCACGGACGGAGTCCTTTCCTCGTCGACCCCGCGAAGGGCGCGAAGCGGGCGATTCCACGAGACGGTGTGCGGAGTTGAGCTGCCGCGAAGCGGTTGCCTACGCGAAGTGGATGCGAAGCGGTCAGCTCCAACTCCGCGGGCATGGGCTGCCGCACGAGCCGTTCTCGAAGGCTGCGGCGGCCGTTCCGCCTGCCAGCCCATGCCCCCCATTGTACGGCCCAGGGCAGGGTGGTGGGACCCTCAGGATCGGCCCGCTACCGCTGAATCAGATTTCGCGCGACCGCCTCGTCGACCAGATCGGCGCTCGACGCGAAACGCGGTCTGTTCGCCCCGAGTTCGGTCATCACGGACTCGGTCTCGGAGATCGTGAGCATTCTGCCGAGCACGTCGCTCCAGTCGAGGTGCGCCTCACGGCAGGGCTGGCAGAGCGCGTGCAGGCGGTCGTGCTCGTCCACGAAGAGCACCTCATCCGTGCGGTGGCAGCACGCGCATTCGCAGGCGTAGGTCCGCGATCGTTCGAGAGCCTCGAGGTACGGCGCGGAGAGGAACGCGCGCCCGGCGAGGATATGGTCGAGGTAGTCGCGCGACGGGACGAGCCCGTCTGCCATCTTGTCCGGCTGCGCCTGGTAGGCCCAGCACCCCTCGCAGCCTCCGTCGACCTCGACGACCACGCGAATCCGCGTGTAGTGGCTCGGATAGCGCTCGGACTCGTCCAGGCTCGTCAGGGCCGCCTCATCGAGCTCGTACAGCGCCCCCTCGACCACCCCATCGCGACATTCGTTGATGTTCGCGTAGCCGATGGCCCCCGGCAGGCGCTCGCGGAGCGACTTCTTGTTGAACAGGAGTCGGAATCCTCGGAGGACGGCTCGCCGACTCGTCGCGACAGCCACGCCCTTGCGGTCGAGAACCTCCGGATCGCAGTTCGTGCCGTAGGCGAAGCACTTCGGCATGTCCGTCCCCCCCGAGATGAAAGCGACCCCCTCCGCAAGCCGTGCTCGCGGAGAGGGTTATTCTGGGGTGAGTGAGGGGGCTCGAACCCCCGACCTCCAGGACCACAACCTGGCGCTCTAGCCAGCTGAGCTACACCCACCACAGGTTTCGTTCGCGGTCAGAGAGCTCATGAGTTTACGTCGGCGCGACCAAATTGCAACCCGAGGCCGCGGCCGCTGCGGTCAGTTTCCGGCGCGTCGCGCGATGACCTTCTCGAGGCCCGTGATGATCCCCTCGAGCTTGCCGCTGAGGTGGTCGAATTCCTCGGCGTTGAGCTTCAGGCCGGCCTCCTTCTTGCCGGTGATCTTGCCCCACAGCGACCCCTCGGCCGCCTGAACCTGCTCGTTGAACGTGCCGAGCTGGTCGCGGAGCGTGTCGCGGAGATTCGACAGGCGCTCGTGCATGGCGGACTGATCGCTCTCCCAGCGGTCGATGCCGCCCTTGAGCTCGCCCTGCAGCTCGTCGAGCTTCGCCGCGAAGAGCTGGCGAACCTCGCCGACACCGTCGCCGGTGCGCGAGAGATCGGCAGAGACCTCGCCGATCTCGCGCCGCAGCTCCTCGAACCGCGTCGCGAGCGCACGGACTTCGGGCGCGCTGGACTCGACCACGCCGGCGATCTTCTCGAACGAGGCCTCGAGCCGATCGAGGCGCTGGTCCAGGCCGACGAGCATGTCGCGCGACGGCACGGTCGATTCGAGCCGGCCGAGGGTCTGCTTGAGTTCCGCCAGCCGCTCCGTCAGTTGCTCCACCATGTCTGCGATCTCCTTGCGCAGGCGCATCTCGACCTCGTTAGCGGCCTTCTGCGCCGTCTCCGGGATGGTCGCCTCCAGCTCTCCCAGAGACTCTCGTACTTCGTCGATGCGGCCGTCGATGCCGCCAAGCGCTTGCCCCTGTTCCGCGATCGCCTCGGCCTGCTTGACGTCCGCATCCGCGAGCCCGGCGAGCGCTTCCTCGTGCCGCGAGTCCGCCTCCGTGAGCCCGTCGAAATCGGACCGCAGCCCGTCGAGGTTCGTGCGGAACTGATCTCCGAGCTGCGAGATGCGCGTCTCGAAGCCCTCGAGCCGGCGGCGGAACGTCGCCGCGGCGTCGGTGGCCTCCCGCGCCTGCTCCTCGTTCGCACGGCGCAGGTCCGCGAGCTCGTCGGGCGACGCGGCCGCGCCTCCGCCGCCTTCATACACGGCGAGGGCGGACGGATCCTCGTCCGCGGCCTCGAGGCGACGGCGCAGCTCGACGAGCTCCGGGAAGAGCTCATCGCG
>CAYMRB010000242.1:0-15400 GCA_964392615.1 uncultured Planctomycetia bacterium
GGTGCCACGCGACGAGAGGGTACGGTCCGTCCCGACGCCGGCCGCCGATCGCGTTCGAGTCCGACGTCGTCATCAGCACCTTGGCGCCGGGCTTCGCCCCGCGCAGCACCGGCAACCGATAGAGCGGGTGAACGAGTCGCCACAGGCTCGAGCTCTGACGACGCGACCCGCCGAGCAGCACCATGCGGCTCTCGAGCCCCTGCGCGGTCGGCACCGGGTGCACCGACGAGGTCACGTCGCGATACGTTCCCGCGGCGAGCTCGACCGGCAGGACGGACGTGATCGGCGTGTCGCGATACGACATCGGCGCGAACTCGTGGCCGGCAAGGAGCAGGAACGAGCCGCCGTTCTCCCGGACGTGCTTCTCGACCCACTCGAGCTGCGCACGCGTGAAGTAGTGCGCCGGCACGTCGCCGAGGATGACGAGGTCGTACTTCGCCGTATCCTCCGCTCGCTCCGGGAAACGGCCGATGTAGCCCGGCGCGACCTTCGGTAGCTCCGGGTCGCCCTCCGTGAGCAGGAACTTGACGTCGAGGCGGGGGTCACGCGTCAAAACCGCGCGCAGGTAACGATACTCCCAGCGCGGCCGTCCCTCGACGTAGAGCACCTTGATCTTCTCGTCGACGACGCGCAGCGTGCGCGAGACGGAGTTGTTGTCGACGGTCGACTCGCCCTCGAGCGGCGTCAGCTTGACGTCGAGCTGCCGCGCGCCCGATGCGCCCTGCGGCACGAACGAGAGCTCCTCGAAACGGGAGTCGCTGCCGAGCAGCACGCTGCGCCGCGCGACCTCGGCACCGTCGAGCGTCACCGTCAGCTCGGCCGCTCGTCCGTCGTAGCCGCTCGAGACGATCTCGACCTTCACCGGCACGCGATCCTTGACGAAGACGGTGTCCTGCACGACGACCGCGCGAATGCGCACATCCTCCGGACTCATCAGACCGAGGCCGAGCGGGTAGACCGGCACGCCCTTCGCGCCGAGGCGTCGCGCGACCTCGAGCGGATCGGCGCCCGCGTTCGACGCGCCGTCCGTCAACACGACGACCGCATCGATCGTCTGACCGCTGTAGCGCTCGATCGCCTCCTCGAGCGCCGAGCCGAGCCGTGTCTCGCCCGCCGTCGCCGCCTCCGGCACGACGTCGTGGTCGAGGAACGTCGCGTCGATCTCGGCCGGCTCGAGCGACGCGCCGAAGCGGAAGAAATGCGTGCGGACCTCGTCGTTCTGACGCCGGAAGACCTCGAGCGCCGGGTTTGCGATCAATCCGCGCGCCATGTCGAGACGCGTGGCGCGCGCGGCCTTCTCGCGCGCGTCGGTCGTTGCTGCATCGATCGATGCCGCCGTGCCGCCGCTCCCGGCGTCACTTGACAGAGGCACGCTGCCGAGCGCGCGCGCCGCGTCGAGGAGGTCCTCCTCCTTGCTGCGCTGCTCGGTGAGCGTCATGCTCTGCGACACGTCGAGGAGAACGAGCACGTTGCTCGGCACGATCAGGTCCTTCGCGACGCTGAGGACCGGCTCGAACACGAGCGCGATCAGCAGCACGCACGCGGTCGCTCGCAGCATCGTCAGCACGACGCGCAGCCAGCTGCTGATGCCGCCCTGTCGCCGATACACGACGACGGTGACGACGACCGCCACGACGATCAGAGCCGCGAGCACCCACGGCGGCCACGATCCGCGCAGTCCCAACGTGCCGGCGGGGCCCAGGTCGAGGATGCCGCTCATCTCGCACCTCCTGCCGCCGAGAGCCCGCGGCTGAACCGTCGCGCGAGCAGGAACTCGATCGCGAAGATCACGAGTCCGGCGACGAGGAGCTCCCACCACAGCTCGCGGCCGACGCGACTCTCCTCGACCACCGCGAGCACGCTCTCGTCCGGGTCGACGACTCGCACCGGCGCGTCGGCGACCGCCCGCGTCAGCGCGTCGATGGCCAGCACGCGAGTGTCGGACTCCGCCGCCGCGACGTTGAATGCGACGTGCGTCGCAGGCTCCTCACGCGAGTACTGCACGCGGTAGAAGCCCGGCATCGACACCGGCGGGAACGTGATCGTCGGACGGCCGTCGTCGATCGTCACGTCGAGCTCGAACTCGTCACCGCCGGGCGCGACGCACGGCACACGTCCCGCCTCGGCGGCCGCCGGCAGGCGAATCGTCGCCGCGACGCCCACCGGGCGCGCGGTTTCGTGGTCACGGCGTGTCAGATACGTCGCGGTCTGATGGATCAGGATCGGATAGACGGGGTGCGTGACCATGTCGGTCCACCTCCGCCCCGCCGTCGTCGCGGCGAGGACGACCGCGCCGAGACCGACGCGCTTCTCACAGAGGAACGGATCGCCATTGCCGAGTCGCAGGACGACGCGCGCGTCCGCCGCCACCGTGACGCGGTGGTAGCTCTGCACTCGCGCCGAGTCGAGCAGCGCCGGATCGAGCGATTCGACCGCCGACGCGAGAACGTGCCCGTCGTCGACCGCGGCGATCGTCCAGCCGAGACTCTGCGCTCCCTCCGCACCATTCGCGCCCGTGCTGTTCGCCTCGACGATCGTGCCGATCGCCCCGGGCAGGAGCGCTGTCCCCTCGTGCTGCAAGCGCTCTCCGAGCAGCCCGCCCTCGACATTGTCGCCGGTGAACACGACGAGGCCGCCGCCGTCGCGCACGGAGTGATAGAGGACGAGCGCCTGGCTCGCGTCGACATCGCCGACGTTCGCGAGCACGACGAGGTCGTAGTCGCTCAAGCGCTGCTGCGCCAACTCCGACAGCGTCACGGCGTGCACGAACATCGCATCGCGCGTCTCGTCCGGCTGTGACGACAGCGCGGCGACCAGGTAGCCGGTCTCGCCGTCGTACGGGTCGGGCGCCGGATCGCCGTCCACGCACAGAACGCGCAGGCGATCGCGCACGCTCGCGACCACGCGACGCTCGTTGTCGACGCTCAGCTCGTCGCCGTCGATGCTCGCGGTCATCTCGATATCGCCGGCCTCGAGGAAGCTCGTCCAGAGAGGCACGACCTCGCTCTCGCCCGGCTCGAGCCGCTCGACGATGCGTTCGGCGACCGCACGTCCGTCGACCTCGAGCCGCACGCCGATACGCTCGCGAGCGTTCCTTCCCCCGTTGGCGACCTCGACGTCGTAGCGCGCTGTAGCGCCCTTGCGAAGCGCTCCCGACGCGAGACCGAAGCGTCGCACCGAGGTGTTCTCGGCGCCGGACGTGCCGATCGGCACGACGAACACGCGCGCGACGCTGCGCAGGCTCTCGAGCGCCGCGCGGGCCTTCGAGGACAGTCGCTCCCAATCGATCGCCTGCGCGTCCGTGACGATGAAGCACTCCTTCGTCGGGGCGTCGAGCTCGCGGGCGAGGCTTTCGAGCTCCGCGATGGTCGCCTCGAGATCGAGGCGCTCGGCCGTGGGCCCGACCTCGTCGAGACGCTCGTCGAAGCGCGCCTGGTCATAGCCGACGCCGCGCAGCAGCGATCGCGGCCTCTGCGCGGCGAGGAAGACGCTCGCCGGGGTGCCGGTCTCGATCGTCGCGAGGACATCGCGCGTCCGCTCTCGAGCTGCCTCGAACCGCGTTCGCAGACCGGGCGCGTGCGACATGCTGTACGAGGCGTCGACCGCGATGACGATGCCGACGTCCGCGCCCGCCGCGCCGTCCTTCGGCATCAGGGCGGGTCGCGCGAAGGCCAGGGCGACGAGCGCGATCGCCACGCATCTCAGGAGGAGAAGTATCAGATCCTCGACGCGCACGCGCCGCGATCGCGCGACGAGCGCGCGCCGCAGAAGCTCCATCGCCGCCCAATCGATCTGTTGGAAGCGGAATCGATTGAGCAAGTGAACGATGATCGGCACCGCGACGCCGGCGGTCGCCCAGAGTAGGAGGGGGTTGAGGAAGTCCATGCTAGCCTCCCTCGCCCTTCGGCTCAGCGTCCGACGGGACACCGCTCAAGTGGGCATCGGCGAACACCACCGCGCTCGGAAACAGGCATCGCCGGCCGAGACCGAGCTCGACGACGAGCTCCGCGCCCGCACCGCCCGCTGTCGCGGGCAGGTCGATCTCGAGCCACTCCGCGCCGGTCTCCGGGCCGACGGTTCGCTCGAGGACACGAGCCTCGCCGACGCGCACGACGACCGTCACGTCCCCGCGCGAACCCGGCGCCGGAGCCAACAGGCCGCGCAGCTTGGCCGCGCCGCCCGCAGGCATCGCGTAGCGCGCGTCGATTCGGGCCGGCAGCCGCAGCGCACGCGTGGCGCCGATCCGCCGCGTCAGGGACGGCGCCACGGCGATGTCGCGTTCGGTGAGCTGCTCGACCGCATCGCTCAAGAGCGCGTGCCGGCGCACGCTTGCCGCTCGTCGAGTCAGGTCGAGGCGCTCCGGGCGATGCCGCACGAGCGTGCGCAGCCGAGAGATCGGCACGCGCACCTCGCCGAGAATCGCGTGGCGGATGCGCAACGTGCTGCCGTGCTCGGTGGACGTTCCGTCGGCATCGATCGACACCTCGCCCACGAACAGCGAGCCGTCGACGAGGCCGACCTCGTCGTACGTCGCGTCCGGCGCCGCGGTCTTCCCTGCGGCAAACACGTACCGCTGCAGCTCTTCCCGCGCGACCTTGACCACGCCGAACGGGCTCGACACCGCGACGACCGACGCGTCGATCCACAGCAGCTTCCCCGGTAGCGGACGGCCGGAGCCGCGGTAGAGACGGCCGACGCGATCGCTACCGCGCGTCTCCCCGCCTCCGCTGGGCGTGTTCGGCGCGAAATCGAGTGCCGCGATCCGGCCGACATCGACCTCCTTCTGGCCGAGGACCGTCGCCTGCAACACGCACTTGCCGCCCTGGAGGGACACGAGCCGAGCCGGCCAGACCTCGCCATTGTGGAGGCGAATCGCGTGCGGCTCGCTGCGGCGAACGACGTCGTTTGCCCCGTCTCCCCCGACTCGCAGATACCAGACATCGTCCAGCGCGATCGTGCGGTCCGCGATGGTGACGCCCGCACCGTCGATCGTCACGTCACCTGCAACACGCCCCTCGCGCGTCACGACCTCTCCGGCATCGACGCCGGCGATCGACGCGACGAGAGCGATCAGGATCGGTGCGCGCCACGCTCTCACAGCACGCTCCTCGATCGTTCCATCAGATAGCTCGACAGCACGACGTCGACGGGTCGTGACGTGTCGACGAGGACGTAGTCGACCTGACTCTTCTCGCACGTCGCCTTGATGTCGGCGAGGTACTTGCCGAGCTCCTCGAGGTATGCCTCGCGAACGCGCTTCGGGCGCGTGATCAGCTCGTCCAGGTCCTCGAGTCCCTTGAACTTCGCCGTGCCCTCGAACGGAAAGCGCAGCTCGTACGGGTCGAGCACGTGGAACACGACCACGTTGTGACCGCGAAACCGCAGGTGGTCGAGGCCGCGCCCGAACTCCTCGACGTGATCGAGGAGGTCGGAGAACAGGATGACGAAACCGCGCCGCGTCATGCGACGCGCGAACTCGTGCAGGATGCCGGTGACGTTGGTGCGCGGAACCGGCTCGACACCCTCGAGCTCGTTCGCGATCGTCGTGACGATCGTCTCCGCCGCGCTCGGCTGCACATAGTTGCGCAGCTCGCCATCGAAGACTCCGAGCCCGACAGCGTCGCGCTGCTTGACGATCAGGTGCGCGAGACTCGCCGCGAGGAACTTCGCGTACTCGAGCTTGCTGACGGCGCCGGACCGATAGTGCATCGACGAGCTCGCGTCGAGCAGCAGGTTGGCCGCGAAGTCCGTCTCGGCCTCGTACAGCTTGATGTAGTAGCGCGACGTGCGTCCGTAGACGCGCCAGTCGACGTGGCGCAGCGAGTCGCCGGACACGTACGGCCGGTGGTGCGAAAACTCGGTACTGAAGCCACGCAGCGGGCTCTTGTGGTGGCCGATGCGCACGCCCTCGACGACCTCGCGCGCGACGAGCTCGAGCGAGCTGAGCCGCTGCAGCGTTTCGGGATCAAGGTACCGCGGCGGCATCGGCTCCGAGTTCCTTGAAGGCCTCCATCTCGTACAGCCGATCGTCCGACGGCACGGCTTCGAGGAGCTTGGCGATGATGTCGTCCGGGGTCAGTCCCTCCGAGCGCGCGGTGAAGTTCGTGATGATCCGGTGTCGCAGGACGGGTCGCGCGACCGCTTGCACGTCCTCGATCGACACGTGGTACCGGCCGTGCAGCACGGCACGCGCCTTGCCGGCGATGATCAGGAACAGACTGGCGCGGGGCCCGGCGCCGTACGCGAGCCAATCGTTGACGAAGGAGACGGTCTCGATGGCCCCTGGTCGCGTCGCGCGGACGAGCATCGCGGCATAGTTGAAGATGTGGTCGGCAACAGGCGCACGCCGTACGAGGGACTGCAACGCGAGGATGTCGTCGCGATGGAGCACCTCGCCGATCTGCGGCTCGTGGTCGCCGCTGACCCGCTTCATGATCTCGATCTCCTCGCGCCAGCTCGGGTAGTCGACGAGGACATTGAACAGGAAGCGGTCGAGCTGGGCCTCCGGCAGCGGATAGGTGCCCTCTTGCTCGATCGGGTTCTGCGTCGCCAGCACGAAGAAGGGCTCCTCGAGCGCGAAGTCCTCACCTCCCGCCGAGATCTTCTTCTCCTGCATCGCCTCGAGGAGGGCCGCCTGCGTCTTCGGCGGAGTTCGGTTGATCTCGTCGGCCAGGATGATGTTCGCGAACACGGGGCCCTTGAGGAACTTGAACTGCCGCGCGCCGGTCTCCGGATCGTCCTGCAGGATCTCCGTTCCAGTGATGTCCGACGGCATCAGGTCGGGCGTGAACTGAATGCGCTTGAACGACAGCGAGAGCGTCTCGGCAAGCGAGCTCACCAGCAGCGTCTTCGCGAGCCCCGGTACACCGACGAGCAGACAGTGACCGCGCGCGAAGATCGCGATCATCATCTCCTCGACGACTTGCTCCTGGCCGACGATGACCTTGCCGAGCTCGGCGAGCAGGCCCTGATGGGCGCGCTGGAGCTTGGCGACGGCCTCGACGTCGGCGCCACCCATCTGTCCCTGGGGATCGTTCTTGTTCTCGGCCATTGCGCGCTCTTCGTTGCGGTGACAAGTATTCCCCTCAGGAGCGGTTTCCGACCGTTCCTGTGACCGCCCGCATCGTACCAGGCGTCGCGCGAGGGGCGATCACGCCTTCTCATTTGACGACGATGATGTCGCTCAGCTCGAGATCGACGCGGAAGCGGATCGTCCACGAATCGCCGTCTCCGCCAGCCGGCCTCGCCGCCGTGAACTCGATCGGCCCCCTTTCCACCGAACGCACCTCGCGCGGCCTCCGTGGCGCGTCGAGCCGTACGTCGAGGTCCGGGATGCGCTCGTACGTGAAATTGGCGAGAACCAGCGCCGTGCCTGTCGGAGCGTCGTACACGCCGGCCTCGACGACAGCGTGCGACAGATGCGCGAGACGCGCGACTGCGCGACCGCGAGCCGCGGAGTTGATGAACGTGCGCAGGGGCGCTGGCCACTTCTCCGCCAGGCGCTCGCGCACGAAACGCGCGTCCTTGATGTACGCGATGCCGGGACATGCGCCGACGAAGAGCGTGCGTCCCGCGCCGTGCTGGTGAGCGACCACGGCAGGTGTGCCGTCGGCAAAGCGGCCGAGGACAGAGGCCGCTTGCCCCCCAGCGCGGGTCGATGTCACACGCGCACCGATGACGCCGATCTCCTCGAGGTCTCCGAAGCCGCCTCGCAACGCGCTCGTCGCGGTTCGCGCGAGCCGGATGCGGTCGGTGTACGGAATCGAGTTCACCCCGGCGCGCACGCTGTAGCGTCCCGGCTGCGCGGTCGTCGTCGCGAGCTTCGGATCCAACCCGAACGCCGGCGCGAGTCCGGACACCGGCTCGCCGAACTCGTTGAGCGTTCCGGCGCCGCACGATCCCCAGAGAGAGCCTCCGGTGCGCACCCAGCTGTCGATGACCTCGCTGGCGCTCTCGGCGATGCACGGATCGGTGACGTAGAGAACGTCGTAGTCGCGCAGCCGTCCGGCGATCACGTCCTCCTCCGTCAACAGGTCGACGAGATACTGATCGTGAACGAGCGACAGGTACGTCCCTCGGCGCTCGAGCATGTGCACGTAGCCGAACGGCTGCCAGAGGTCGGACGAGATGCTGTAGAGGAGCGCGACGCGCGTCGGGCGCGGCTTCCCGGTGGCGAGGATCGACTCGGCCGCGGCCAGCTGTCGCGTGACAGCCACGACGCCGTCGTATGCGCTGCGCAGATCGGACCAGTAGTTCTCCGTGCTCGTCGAGGTCGGACCATACGTCCAGTAGAAGAAGTGACGCGCGCCCTGGCATAACGCGGACGCGCTCTTGAGGCGCAGGTTCGTCTCATCGCTCGGCGTGATCCACGCGATGGTCGGCAGCGTGCCGCGGCTCGCGCTGCGGAAGATCGCCGCCTGGAAGCCCATGAGCTGGAAGCCCTCCCACGTGCTGTCCGGGCCGTACATGAACTGCAGGCCCATCCAGTCCTCGATGCCGATCAGGTCGACCGCCTTCGTCCGTCCGATCGCGAACCAGTCCATCGCGAGCGGATGGCCGCCCCACGTCCAGTTCGGCTCGATGCCCATGCCGAGGCCCGTACCGCTGAAATACGGGTGGTCGGCGACCAACGTCGAGCTGCGCGGTCCGTCGCCGAAGTGCTGGTGCAGCGCCTCGGTGTGCCACGTCAGCCGTTCGACCGCGGCGTGCTGGCGAAAGCGCGACGTGAAATAGAAGCAGCGGCGCGCGGCCGCGTCGTTCGCGCGCTGGCGCTCGCGCAGCTCCGCGGGAGTCTCGATCGGATCGACCTCGTCGAGCGACGCGACGCCGAGTTCCGCCGGCGCGACGCCGCGCTGAGCGAGCCACGCGCGGAAGTGGCTCAGCGCGCGCGGATCGTCCCCGATCGGCGGACGGGCGCAGACCTCGTCGGCGAATCCGTACGGCACCCCGGCTGCGTAGGTGCGCTTGTCGCGAGAGCGCAGGCTCTCGAACCGAGCGTCGATTTCCTCGCGGGTGTGAGCCGGACCGAGCAGCACGGCGTGCGTGTGACCCGGCACGCGCAAGCGCGAGGTCTCGCGGACCTCGGGCGTCTGGTTGCCGACGACGTTGAAGCCAAGCAGGCTGAGCACTTCGGCCTCGCGCAGGTTGAGCTCGGCACGCTGCGGCGACCAGAAGCTCGTCTGCACGATGAGCTCGCGCGGAGCGATTCGGCGGCCGCCGCTCGCCTTCTGCGCCCAGCGCAGACGACGCGCCGTCATCTCGGAGGCCGTCTCGAGACTCGACGCGTCGGCGGCCAGCTGCGGCGAGACGAGGAAGCTGGTCGACTTGCCCCGGAACCTCTCGCGGAGACGCTTGACGATGGAGTCAGCGTGCGCCTTCGTCGCGAGCTCGATGACGACGTGGCGTTCCGGAGCCTCGACCTCTGTCACGAGCTCGATGGTGATCGCTGGCAGCTCGGCGATCCCGCCGCTGCGATGGTGCCGGGCGTGCAGGCGATCACCGGCATGCGCGGCGAGATCGAACCACGGCGTCGTCGCACCGGACGGCACGCGAAGCGACGCGTCCCGATCGGCGCCTGCAGGAATCGTCGCCGCGGACAGACGCCAGGGAGAGACGTGGATGAACCCTCCGAGGCGCACGTGGTAGCGCGTGTCGCGAGGCTCTTCGAGACGGAAGCGGACGAACACGCCGGGCTCGTCCGCGCGTGCGACCGTCGCCAGGAGCGACGCCAGCAGGAGAAACGCGACGCTGCCGATCGAGAGGCGGCACCGCGCGATATCGCTTCGCTCGAGATGGGACATGCTCTCGTGCTCCCGGCAGGATCGTCCCCCACGGCGGGACGGTGTCGAGTTCGACGCTCGCGGGTGGATTGTCGGCGGTAGGCTCGCGGCGGCCCAGCGGAATCCCCCCACGGGGTCCTCTTGCCGCGTGCCGTCATCGAACGCTAAGCTGATGGTCTGCTACGAATGAACGAGCTCGAACCGTCCCCGCGAGGAAACCCACGCTATGCAACGCTCTATCGCGATCTCGCTCGCGCTTGTCGCTGCGCTTTGTGTCGTCTCGATCTCTCCGGCTCTCGCTGCCGACGATGGCCTCCGGCCGATCTTCGACGGCAAGACACTCGACGGCTGGTCGGCCCCCGACATGAAGTACTGGTCCGTCGAGGACGGCGCGATCACCGCGCGCTCGTCGGCGGAGGTCCCGTGTAAGAAGAACCAGTTCCTCGTGTGGCAGCTCGGCGAGCTCGACGACTTCGAGCTCGTCATGAAGTTCCGCATCCGCGGCGGCAAGAACGCGAACTCCGGCATCCAGATCCGCTCGTCGATCGGCCCTGACGGACACGCGGCGGGCTATCAGGCCGATCTCGACCGCGCGGGGTTCTGGCTCGGCGCGTTGTACGACGAGCACACCGGCCGGCGCATGCTCGCGAAGAGCGGCCAGAAGACCGTGATCGATGCCGCCGGGAAGCGGACGACGACGGCGATCGACGCGTCGGCGCTGAAGTACGACCCCGACGCGTGGAGCGAGTACCGCATCGTCGCGCAGGGCTCGCGCATCGCGCTGAGCATCAACGGCGTGCAGACGGTCGAGGTGATCGACGACGAAACCGCCCATCGCGACCTGACCGGCAAGCTGGCTCTGCAGATCCACTCCGGCCCGCCGATGACGGTGCAGTTCAAGGACATCCGCCTCAAGCGTCTGAAGATCACCGACGGCCGCAAGAAGGTCGTGATGATCGCCGGTCCCCCGTCCCACGCATCGGGACAGCACGAGTTCAACGCGGGAGTGAAGCTGCTAGCCAAGCGTTTGCGCGCGGCCGGCTCGCTTGCCGTCGCGACATCCCACAACGGCTGGCCGAAGGATCCGACGGCCTTCGATAACGCCGACGGCATCGTGTTCTACGCCGATGGCCAGGGCCGTCACCCCGTCATGCGACACTTCGAGCAGGTCGACGCGTTGACGAAGAAGGGCGTCGGCGTGATGTGCATGCACTACGCCGTGCACGTCGCGCCGGGCAAGGAGGGCGAGTACTTCAAGCGCTGGATCGGCGGCTTCTACGAGACCGACTACTCGAGCAACCCGCATTGGAACGCGGACCTGAAGATCGGCAAGGACCACCCGATCACGCGCGGCGTCGCGCCGAAGGTGATCTACGACGAGTGGTACTTCTCGATCCGCTTTCGAGATGGCATGAAGGGAGTGGCGACGATTCTCGAGGCGAAGCCGGACGACAAGTCCCGCGAGATGAACAATTGGCCGCGCAAGCGGTACCCGCACATCGCCGAGGCAAAGGGAAAGAGCGAGACGCTGATGTGGGCTGTCCAGCGACCGGACGGTGGCCGCGGCGTCGGCTTCACCGGCGGCCACTGGCACTACAACTGGGCCGTCGAGACGCAGCTCAAGGTCGTCCTGAACGCGATTACGTGGGTCAGCGGCGCCGAGGTGCCGAAGGGCGGCGTGAAGGCTCCCGTGCCGGACGAGGCGGAGCTCAACCAGAACCTCGACAAGAAGGGCAAGATGGCGCGGGTGAAGCCGCCCGCGAAGTAGGGGCGGGGGGGGGGGGGGGGGGCCGGCCGCCGGGGCCGGGGGCGGCGGGCGGGGGCGCGCCCCGGTGGGGGCGCGGGGCGGCCCCCCCCCCCCCCACGACCCGGGGGGCGGAGGGAGCTCGAGGTCCTATTTCCCCAGCGTCACGCAATCGACGCCGAAGTAGAAGTGCGGCGACTCCGAATCCGGGTTCGTCCCGACGACCTCGACGCGCAGCACGAACGGTTTCGCGAGATCGTGCTCGCCGAGATCGGCCGGCTTCACTGCGAGCCCCTTCGATCGCGGCTGGAACACGTCGACCGGCTTGCCCGCCGGCTTGCCGTCGATCGAGAACTGCAGCACGCCGTAGTCCCAGCTGCGGGTCAGCCAGACCTTGACGCTCTGTCGGCCCGGCTTCGCGACCGGGACGCGCAGCTCGATGAACCCGCCCTTGGCTTCGGGCCGCATGAAGAGCTGGCGGTCCCCGCTCCAAACGGGCTGGGCCCAGCTCTGCGGCTCGTACACCAACTCCTTCGACGTCGCGACGACCGGGAGCGTCTCGGCCTCGATCGCCCCCGGGATCTTGCGCGGCGGCCCGCCGAGGAACTTGACCCACAGATAGTCGAGGCCGACGAAGCCGGGCTCGACACACTCGAGCTCGATCTCGTGCGCGCCGGGCTCCAGCGCCAGCCGATCGCCGTAGACGTTGAGAAAGCGCGTCGCGTGCTCGGTGCGCAACGCGACGGTCTCCGCGCCGCCGAGACGCCACGCCTTCCGGTCGACGAACCCGCGCACGACCGCGCCGTCCGGTCGATGCACGGCGACCAGGTTGACCGCGTAGCGACCCGCGCGCTCGATCGGCAGCACCAGGCGCAACTTCCGGCCCTTCGCCGCTTGCCACCCGACGACGGCGCCCTTCGACGCATGGCGAAGGGGCACGGTGTCGACCCCGTCATTCGTCGCTGTCGGTCGCAGCGCGCGCGCGGGGAAGAACTTCGCCCCCCGCGCCGCGCCGAGCGCCAGCGGCTCGCGATGCGGCAGCTCGGGCACGATGAGATCGGCCGGTCGCAGCGTGCGATGGTCGTCGAGACAGCCCGGACGCGCATAGAAGTACGCGATCGCGGCGTAGCTCATGCCGGGAGTCTCCGTGTGCGGCCACAGCTCCATGTACGCGGCGAGCGCGCGTTCGAACGGGATCGCGTCGAGCACCTGGAAGCGGTGATTCGACACGTAGCCGGCGTTGTCCGGTCCGGTGTCGAGCGGCTGACCGCAGTACGGGTGATCGAAGAGCGCCGCACGGCTCCATGAGTAGTTGAAGTAGTCCTCCGATCCGGTGCCGAACGCGACCGGCAGTCTCTCGTCGTCGACGAAGATCTTCTCGTCGCCCTCGCCCCACCAATTGCCTCCCGATGTCGGCACGCGCGTCGGGTTCATCACCATGCACGCGAGTCCGACGAGGCTGCCGCGACCGCGCGCGACGACGTACGGGATGTCGAACACGCCCGCCGCGCCACCGGCGATCAGATCGTGATCGACGCGCCACTTGGCGCGGAAGTAGAGCGAACGCTCGTCCCACTTCCACGGCGACACCGTGACCGCGCCCGTCACGCGTAACGCGAACGGTGTCCAGTTGCGCAGAGAGATCGTCACGCCACGCTTGAACGGCATGACGAAGCGCGACGTCATCGTGCCGTCGGGCGCGACGGAGAACGGCAGGCTCGACATCGGATTGACGCCCGGCCCCGTCGCGAAGAAGTCGCCCAGCGGCGCCTCGACCTGCGGCTGCCCCGCGCCGTCGAACGCGATCGTGAGCAGCGAGCCGCGTAGCGCGCGCTCGATGTCGTCCGCGTCGACGCGCAACACGATCTGGCTGATCGCGCCGGGGCCCTCGCGCTCGCGCGACCAGCTCCACGACCCGCCGGGGCCGACCTCGACCGCGTCGGCAATGTCGACCGCTTCGCCCTCGAGGCGATTCGCCGGCTGCGTCAGCTGCTCGGCGACGGCCCGGATGCGTTCCGCGCCGGCCGCGTTCACGTCGCGCTTCGCGTCGAATGTGCGCACGGCGGTGCCCGCGTCGTAGAACCGCACTTGGAGGTGATAGAAGTGGAGTTCGCGCAGCCGCCCCTCCCATGTGACGCGCAGGTGTGTCGCGAACGGTATCGGGAAATAGTCCGCGTCCTGCTGAACGAACGCGTCATCGCACTCGATCTCGAGGCCGGCGCGCTCGAAGAAATGCTCCGACCGACGCGCGAAGAACTCGAACGCCGAGCCCTCCCAGATCGGCGCCTCGGCGCCGTCGAGCCAGACCCGCAGCACGCCGCCCATCGCCGCCGACCACGTGCGAACGATCGCGCCGGGGCCGTCGACGTCGGCGACGAGATAGAGGCCGACGCCCGCCGCGTCCGGCTCGCGCAGCACGGCCGCGAAGTTCGGAATCGGCTCGCGGCCGAAACCGTCGCTATTCGAGTACCAGTGCGGCGCATCGGGCGTCGTCGAGCGTCGGTCGTAGCTCGAGTACTGCACGGTGCGATACGCCGGCTGCGGCCAACGCGCGAGGAGATCGAGCCGCGACATGTCGTCGAGAAGCGAGGCGGTGTCGACGACGTCGGCGCGCGCGGACGAGGTCGCGAGGACGGCCAGGCACAGGAGGGGCGTCAGGGCTTTGTTCATGGTTCCTCTCGCTCAAAACACGGGGGTGCCGAGGGCGTAGCGCGCGATGCTCGCAAACTCGAGGCCACGAGGACAGGCGTTGTGCGTCGCAGCTCCACTCTCAGACCCGAGCTCGGAATCTCGACGTCGCCGGCGAGCTCTCGCTTGCGCTTCTCGATCGAGAACTCGACCTTCGTGAATGCGCCGAAGCGGTAGAGGCAGAACGTGCCGCGTTGATCCGTGATCGCCCGCACCGCGTCACCGCTTTCGAGCACACCGCGCACCTCGCAGCGCTCCACGGGATCGCCGGCCTCCGCATCGACCACGGTGCCGTGGAGAAAGCCCGCTGTCGCGACGACGATCCGCTCCTCCTGCGCGGCGCGTCGCGCGTCCTCGCGGCCCAGCCTCGCGCCGCCCAGCGCCGACAGGACGAACAGCTCGTCCAGCTGGCCGTCGTACCAGTGAAGATCGTAGCTTGCCTCGTCCGCGGACTCCCGCAGGAACAGCTCGGTCCAGATCGTGTCTCTGTTGTCCAGCTGCCCCCTTCCCCACCGGTGCACGATATTCCTCGGCTCGGTGGTCGCGAATGCGCCGCGCACCTTCGCGCCGCTCGAGTCGACGATCGCGAGGCGCGAGACGGTCGCCGCGACAGGCTGGATCTCGACGATCGCCGGCCTCGCGTCCAGGTCGACGTCCCGCAGGGCGAAACCGTCGTCCGACAGCGCCGCGAGCCGGAGTCGCCCCTCGTCCGGCAGCGTCCCGAGACACGCTACGCCGCCGCCCGATCGACAAAAGGACCAGCCCCAGTCGCAGTCCTCGCGATCGACCCAGATCGACGCCCGCTGCGCCGCGGCCCCGTCACCGTCGACGACGACGACCCCGAGTGAGCCGCCGAACGGAAAACGCGGCAGCCGACCGGAGCGCGCATCGTCGCCCGCGATTACGAATCCCGATGTTCCCGAGCGCAGCCCACCGCGCGGGTCGACGTAGAGCAGGTAGCACTCGTACTCGACGCCGTCGAGCCCGTCGACCGAGATCCTCCCGTCCTCGCCTGCCCGCTGCACGGAGATGCGTCGCGTCTCGCGATCGCGAAAACCGACCTCGACGTACGGAACCACACGGCCTTGACGGTTCAGGACGACGGCGGACACGGCATCGCCGGCCTCGAGTGGTTCCGACTCCGACTCCGACTCCGACTCCGACTCCGACTCCGACTCCGACTCCGACT
>CAYMRB010000243.1:0-12110 GCA_964392615.1 uncultured Planctomycetia bacterium
GGCGTGCGATCGAGGCGATCTCGATCGCGTACGAGATGAACACGGCCGTTCTCGAGCTCGTCGCCGTGGACTTCGCCGACACGATCATTCCGCGCAATATAGAGGGCTCGGGGTTCGTCGCGGGGAACGTCCAGCCGACGCCCGATGCGGACTACTCGCTCGTCCTTTTCGCTGCGCTTCTCCTCGATCTGCAGCTGGAGCTCGTCCCCTGTCCAGCGACGGCGGGCGCGATCGACGATCAGCGTCTCGTGCACCTCGTCGTGCGCGTCAAGGATGACGCGCCGCAGGGCGAGCAAGAGATTTTGCGACCGTTCCTCGACGACTACGAGCTTCCGGCACGCGACATCGGCGGTCTGCGCACCGAGTTTTCGGTCGAGGGCACGGGCTTCGCGATCCCACCGGAATCGCAACGCGTCCCGCTCGCCGTCGTCACCGAGCCCGGCGAGCTGTTCTTCGTGCGCGGCGACTCGAACGCCGACGGTCGATTGGACATCAGCGACGCGGTCCACACGCTCGAGTTCCTGTTCCTCGGTGGACGCGAGGCGTTCTCCAGGGACTCGGCGGACACCGACGACAACGGAGCGATCGAGATCACCGACTCCGTGTTCGCGTTGAGCTTCCTCTTCATGGGGGGCCGGCCGCCCCCGCCGCCGTATCCGTCGTGCGGGCCGGACTTCAGCGAGGACGAGCTCCTCGGACTGTTTCATCCGCCGTGCTTCGGCGAGTAGCGTCGGGCAACGCAGGCCGCGGCGTCGAGCCGGTTGTCAGGGGGCTTGTGGGTATCTGAAGCTGCCGGGCGTTCTTTCTTCTTCAGACGAGAGCGTTACGGATTCCGGCGTCGGCGCACCCAGTGGGGCGACAGTCGAGCGGCATCGCACGTGACGAACGCGGGGCGGACCGCCGACCCACGGTCCGACTCGGAGGGAATCCGATGCGTCGCAGCCGTTTCGCCCCCGTCCTCTGCGCAGCCTCGCTTCTGCCCGCCTCCGCGCATCTCCACGCGCGAGATTCCGATCTCGTCGAATGCGGCGTCTCCAGCGTCGGTTGCCAGCTCGAGACCGACTGCCTCACGGTCGCGCTCGAGCCGATGTGCCCCGACATGGCAGATTCAGGCGACGGTCACGCGGCGTCGACCGACGCCGCCTGCTGGTGTGGGATGTCGTGCTTCGACGGTCACGTGATGCGCGAACCGTCCGCGAGGAAGCGCGCGTTCCTGGCGTCGAAGAGGCCGGCCGGAGCCCTGGGCGTCTCGGCGCCCGTGACTGCCGGTTCGTCGCAGGTTCGCCCGCGCTTCCGTCCCTACTCCTCCTCACCGCGCAGCAGATCGCGCAGCTTGCGCGCCGCACGCGATTCGCGCATGCGCACGGTCTCGGGGGTGACACCGAGGATCGCCGCGATCTCCGGCGACCGCTTGCCCTGCAGCCGCAGCTTGATCACGCGCTTCTGCTCGTCGGTCAACTGGTCGACGGCGGCGCGCAGGCGCGCGGACGTCTCGTCGCGCACGAGATCGGAGAGCGGATGGCCCTGGCGCGCGTCCGGCTTCGCGTCGGGGCCGTCAGCGCCCTCCGGAAGACCGACCAGCGGGCGCTTGCGTCGCGTGTTCTGAGCGAGCTTGCGGCGCAGGATCTGCCGCATCCACGAGAAGAACTCGCCTTCGGACTCGCCGCGGAACTGCGACGCGTCGATCCAGCCGCTGCGCAGCGCACTCTGCAGTAGATCACGGCTGTCGAGCACGCGCCGGGCGTTGTCGGTGTCCGGCAGCAGCCGCCGGCCGATCGCGAGGAGAGCGGCCCCGTCGTGATCGAAGTCCGCGAGGCGATCGAACACGCGCTTCCAGGCCTCGCGGTCGCCGGCCCGGGCTTGCTCGAGCTCGTCCTTGAACGACGGGCGGTCCGTCTCGTCGGGGGCGCTATCGTCCATGTCGGCCATCATCCGGCCTGGTCTAGCGTTCGGTCCAGAACGGATTTACGTCTTTTCGGGAGGGCTCGCCGCCTCTTTTTTCCAGAAGCCGCGTTACGGATTCCGGCCTCGCTGCACCCAGTGGGGCGACAGTCGAGCGGATCGCCGGTGACGGACGCCGGGGGGGACCGCCGACCCGAAGCCTCTCACTGGAGAATCACGATGCTCCGCAACGCTCTCGCCACCACGCTCCTGGCCGCCTCGCTCCTGCCGCTGACCGCCCGCGTCGCCGCTCAGCCTCTCGACCTCGTCGAGTCCGGCTTTCCCGCGGTCAACTGTCTGTTCTCGCCGGATTGCCGGATCGGCGCCCGCGATTCGGTGCACCGATTCACCCTGCCCGACACGACCGGCGAGGCGCGGCTGCAGTCGCGGACGTTCGCTCCGGGCGCGCCCGGCACGGCAGGCGCGGGGATGTACCTGTACCTGTACCGCATCGACCTCAGCGACGTGCGGCCGAACAGAGAGTTCGTCGGCTGCGTCGAGTCCTTCACGATTCCGGCGGCCAGTCTCGCGCGTCTCGACTACGACGGGGACGGCAATCCGGACGACGCCTTCGTCGGCACGCGTGGTGGCCTCGGTTCGATCGGCCCTTCCGCGTTGACTCGGGCCGGTGGCTTGCTGCGGTTCGACATCCCGTTCGTCTGCTACGGCCGCTCGACATACTTCTTCGGCTTCGCGTCGCGGCTGGCTCCCGTGGAGGTCGAGGCGAGCGTCGTGGCGGGTCTCCCCGACACCAGGCTCGACGTCGAGGCGCGGGCGCCGGCCCATCCGACGATCGACGCCAGCTTCACCCGCGGCGATCTCGACGGCACGGGGCGACTGGAGATCTCGGACGCGGTCGGCGTGCTCGGCTTCCTGTTCCAGGGCACTCGCGAGCCGGTGTGCCTCGACGCGGCGGACGCCAATGACGACGGCCGCGTGGAGCTGACCGACGCGATCTCGATCCTGTCGTTCCTCTTCCTGCAGGGCGACGCGCCTCCCGCCCCGTTCGGCGAGTGCGGCTCCGATGCGACGGCTGACCGCCTCGGCTGCGAGGCGTCGACCGCCGCCTGCGAAGAGGTTCGCTGCCCCGACCCGGCCGTCGAGTCGATCGAGTTCGCGATCACTCGTCGCGATACGGCCTTCCGTGGACGCGTCCGGATCCGCGCGAACGTGACGAACCTCGGCGGGGCGTACCGCAGCAGCGCGGGTCAGCAGTCGATCGTGCTCGAAGAGGTGCCGCTCGGCGGTCGCGGTCGGGTCGTCGCGCAGCAGCCGTTCGTCAACCTCGACGCCGGCGAAGAGATCACGGTGACCTGGTACCGCGACTGGAACGCATCGTCGCCGGCCGAGGGCGAGTTCCCGCCAACCTATCGCGCCTATCTCTCCTACGATCCGGACATCTCGATCGACGGCAACGACGCGAACGACGACTGCGGCCGAAGCAACAACGTGCTCGAGCGCAGCGGCACCGGGATCAACGACCTCTTCTGAGCCGACACGCCGGAGTGATCCGGCACCATAACCAGCACCTCCGAGAGAGGGGCGGGAGCGCTGCCAACGGCGGCCTCCCGCCCCTTCTGTCGTTTCTGCTCAGGCTCAGCGCGGCTCGACGGTCACGACTCGCGCCGGAACGACTCGTACCGGGCCGAACAGGCCGGAGCGCAGGAGCGGCACATCGCGCCACGCGCGGCCGCCGGAGCGCGGGACGTTCGTTCGTGTCTTCCGCTCGGAGGCCGGCAGGCGCGCGTCGCCGACGAGTCGATTGGACCACGTGTTGGCGACCTCGACGACGAGCTCGTTGCGTCCGACTCGGACATGGGCGGTCACGTCGAGGACATACGGCGGTTTCCAGACGACGCCGAGCGCGCTGCCGTTGAGTCGCACGTCGCCCACGGCCCACAGCGTGCCGAGGTCGAGAAACGTCCGCCGGTCCACGTCGAGCCACGCGGCGCTCAGCTCGAACGTCGTCTGATACTCGGCCGTGCCGGAGAAGTAGCGGACCGCGTCGTCGGGTTGATCGGTCCACGACGTCAGTCGCTCGAGCTTCTTGGCAAACGGAGCGCCTCGTCGCGGCCTGAACTGCACGCTCCACGGGCCGGACACGTCCACCACGCGCCGCACCAAGGGCGCAACCGTCGCAACCCGGCCGTCGGCGACCGAGAGGCGATGCGCGCCGGGCGCGAAAACCGCGACTCGGGCGCGGCGGCCATCCCATGACGCGATGCGCGGTGTCCACGCATCGTCGTGAGCGTCGGAGACTGCAGCATCGAGGGACAGACCGGGCAGCGGCTTCTCCGCATGGCGGAACACGACGAAGATCGATCCGTTTCCCGCGAGCTCCAACGGTACGGCGACGCCGTTCTCCGTGCGGCGGTACGCATACTGGCGTGTCGTCTCGCCGGTGGCGGCGTCCCACAGCTCCGGGCCGCGCTTGCCGACGCGGAACTCGACCTCGACTCGTGCCGCCTTCGGACTCTGGTTGGAGACGAAGTAGATGTCCTCGCGATCGGTGCGGCGGTGGACGAAGTCGATGTCCGCGTTGCCATCTCCTCCGTGGACCGTCACGTCCGGACCGACGCCGCGATCGCGTAGAACGTCGCGCAGCTCGCGGCCGTGGATCACGCGGCCGCGGCCGTACTCGTTCGCGAGGACCGTCTTGCCATCGCACGCTCCCCACATCCGGTCGGCGATCTCGCGAATGTGTGCGTGCGTGCGTGCGACGTCGCCGAGCCCGTTCGATCGCGTCGGCTTCGGACCGACGATCGTCGCACCGTCGCGAACGAGGCGCTCGAGCGCGCGCGGCACGTCGAAGTCGATGTCATCGCGGTCGGGCAGGACGAGCAGCTCGTAGCTCATGCCGTCCGGAAGCACGATGCGGCCGTCGCGAACGCTCATGCGCTCGAGGATCACGCGTCGGTTCGTGACGTCGTAGTCGAAGCCCGGCCCGAGAGACGGGTCGACGTGCTTCGGCGGCACGAAGTTGAAGCCCTGATCGCCGTAGTAGTAGCACACGTCCGCGACGAAATGGCCTTGCTGCAACAGGAACGAGCACCGCGCCAGATAATCGAGGAACGCCTTCGCCTTCGGCCACCACACCAGCCGCGTGTTCAGATGCGTGCCGGCGAGGTACATCCAGCCGGGCTCGCCCGCTTCCGGCGGCAGGTGCACGGACGTGTGCCACACGAAGTGGTTGGCGCCTTCACAGAAAGCGCGGTCGGCCGACGGCTTGAGATCGATGGGGCCGTCCTGCCAGTGGTGCATGCTCGTGAACGCCTCCATGTGGACGCGCCGTTTGCCGTAGATGTGCGCCGCGCAGGCGATCTCCTTGACGACCCACAGGCGATGCGCGTTCGGGCGCCGCGGCCAGAACTCGCCGCGGACCTCGTCGATCGCGCCGAGCGCTTCGAGCGCGTCGACCGGCACGTTGTGGATCGGCGGCCCGGGACCGCCGGCTTCGGACTCGATGCCGACGCCCGCGTCATGCGCCACGTCGACCGCCGCGCGGTAGTACGCGTCGACCAGCAGCTGGCCGAGCGTCTTACGGTAGTCGTACAGGAAGCGTCGCGTGGTGTCCTGATCGACGACGACGTTGCCGGACAGCGCGGGCAGATACGGCGTCATGTCGTAGCCGCGATAGCGGCGAAAGAGGCTCAGCATCTCCGGTGTCCACACCGGGCCGCGCACCTCGTAGCTCGCGAGGTAGAGCTGCTTCAACGCGGTAGCGCCGAGGTCGCCGAGCTTCGCCTGCAGCCGGCGGACGAGCTCTCCGAGGAAGACGCGCGTCGCTTCCTCGCTGAAGTGATCGGTCGCGAGCCCATCGGACTGCGGGCTCGGCACCTTCAGCGTCTCGCCGGTGTTCGTGCAGACGTAGCGTTGGATGATCCAATCGCCCTCCGGCACGTCCCACTGCACGCGACCGTTCGAATCGATCCGGTCCGTCAGGTCGACGATCGACGCTGTCTCGGCGATGCGGACCGGCGGCAATCCGACCGACGACCAGCTGCCGCCGGGGCCCGACTTCGCGCCGTCGTGAATGTTGCCGGTGGTCCAGCTGCGGTCGTGGCCGAGCGCCGGAGGCCGTACCAGAAGCTCGGCGCCGTCGCGGCTGCGGTCGGCGGCGTGGGAGCCGACGAGGTTGACGCCGTCGCGATCGAAGAGCTCGAACTCGCCGAGCTGGATGCGCTCGAAGCGCTCGTTGTGACCGTCGACCAGACGCAGCCGCACGTAGCGCGCCTTCACGCCCGCGAGGTCGAATCGCTGCGGCGCTGCTGTCGGCTCGAGCGATGCGTGCAGTACCTCGCGGAACGAGGCGTCTCCTGCGTCGGTGGCGGAGACCGCGATGGAGAAGTGTCGCGTGAACAGGTGCTTGTCACCGTACTTCTTCGTATCGCCGCTGAGCGTGTTGTGGAGAACCGCGTGGCTCAGCGCGTGGACGCCCCGCGGATCGAGCCGGAACACGAAGTCGTGGCCCGGTTGACGCGTCGCGGTCGGGTACGCGAGGACGGCCGAGTTCTCGAGGAACACGGGGCGGCCGTCGTCCCGACGTGGCGTTCGTCGCGGCACGACCGGGAACGGCAGCACCGCGTCGAGCTGCTGCGGACCGGTGACGGCGAGCTCCGACGTGAAGAGCCCCATGCTCGCATGGCGCGGCTCAACCCACGCGCCGCCCATGTCCCAGCTACTCGACACGGCGAGCTGCACGTCGAGGCCGAGACGTCCGGCGATGCGCACCGCGGCAGCGACGTCGTCGACGAACCGGTCGCTCATGAACGGAGAGCCGGGAGGCGGCATTGCCTTGCGGTCGCCGCGAGCGCCCATGTCGAAGATCAGGACGCCGCCGATGCCCGCGTCCCGGAACGCGCGGAGCTCCCGTTCGATGTGGGCGCGGTTCACGTAGCCGTTGAGCCAGAGCCAGTACACGGTCGGCCGAGCCGGCTGCGGCAGCGCGCGAAAACCGGCGCGCAGCGCGTCGGCCGCGTCGTCGGCTCGGACGCCGATTGCAGCCGCTGTCAGCGCGATGCCGAGGGTGAGTGCGAGTCGCCGTGTTCGTGGGCAAACGGATCGCATCCTCGTGCCTCCTTCGCGGGTAGCGTATCAGGTGGAGCCTTCGTGGGGATACACTTCGCGTCTCGGCTCGAGTAGCATCGGCCGGGTCCTCCTTCCCATACGCTCGAAACACGAGGGATGTGCAACGTGAACGCGATCCGTATTCTCCTGCTCGTCGCAGTCCTTCCCTGCACGCAGATCCGGGCCCAGAGCGTCCTCGTCGAGGCCGAGGGCTTCGAGGAGCGCGGCGGCTGGACGCTCGACACGCAGTTCATCCAGACGATGGGCTCGCCCTACCTGCTGGCCCACGGGCTCGGCCGCCCCGTGAAGGATGCGGTGACGACCGTGCGGCTCGAGAAGGCGGGGAGCTACCGCGTCTTCGTGCGTACGAAGGACTGGGTCGCGCGCTGGAAGGCGCCGGGCAGTCCAGGTCGGTTCCAACTCATGGTCGACGGCAAGCCCCTCGCGACGACGTTCGGCACGCAAGGCGCCGAGTGGCTCTGGCACGACGGCGGCCAGGTGAAACTGCGCGCGGGTGAGGTGAAGATCGCCCTGCACGACCTGACCGGTTTCGACGGTCGTTGTGACGCTGTTTACTTCAGCGCTGACGGCAAGGCCCCGCCCAACGACTCCGACGTACTGCCGCAGTGGCGACGCAAGCTGCTGGGCCTCGCGCCGGCGCCGGTCGATTCCGGCCCGTACGATCTGATCGTCATCGGAGGCGGATACTCCGGCATGGGGGCCGCGCTGGGCGCCGCGCGCATGGGCTGCAAGGTCGCGCTGATCCAGGACCGCCCGGTGCTCGGCGGGAACGGCTCGAGCGAGATCCGCGTCTGGGCGAACGGACTGGTCCGCCGCGGCCGCTATCCGCGGATCGGCGAGATCATCGACGAGTTCCGCGACAAGGCGAAGAAGTCGCCCGGCACATATGAGGAGTTCGGCGACGCGCTGAAGGACAAGGTCGTCCGGGCCGAGGACAACATCGACCTCTTCCTCAACCACCACGCGTACCAGGTCGAGACCGCGGGGAAGCACATCGCGGCCGTCCTCGCGCTCGACACGCGTTCGAACGAGCGCAAGCGGTTCCACGGTCGTCTGTTCGTCGATTGCACCGGTCACGGCACGATCGGCTTCCTCGCCGGCGCCGATTGGGAGATGACGGCGAAGGGGCGCATGGGCATGAGCAATATGTGGGCGTGGGCGGAAGCCGACGAGCCCGTCGCGTACCCGGAGACGCCGTGGGCCCTCGATCTCATGATGGCCGACTTCCCGTATCCGCGCGATCACCACGGCCAGTGGTTCTGGGAGAGCGGCTTCGACAAGGACCCGATCGACGGCGCCGAGGCGATTCGCGATTGGAACCTGCGCGCGGTCTTCGGCGCGTTCAACGCGATGAAGAACCGCGACGGCGCCGGGAAGCACCGCAACGCGTACCTGACCTGGGTCGCCGCGATCGGCGGCACGCGCGAGTCGCGTCGGCTGCTGGGCGACGTGATCCTGACGGAGGAGGACATCGTCTCGAAGCGGCAGTTCCCGGACGGCTGCGTGCCGAGCACCTGGACGATCGATCTGCACTACCCGAAGAAGCAGTACGCGAAGAAGTTTCCCGACAACCCGTTCATCTCGATCGCGGTCCACGATCGACGCGTCGATCGCACGTACGGGTACCCGCTGCCGTACCGCTGCTTCTACTCGCGAAACATCGACAACCTCTTCACGGCGGGCCGATGCGTCAGCGTCACGCACGAGGCGCTCGGCACGATGCGCGTGATGAACACGTGTGGCATGATCGGCGAGGTGGTCGGCAAGGCGGCCAGCATCTGCGTCATCCACGATTGCCTGCCTCGCGATGTGTTTCAGCGCCACTACCCCGAGCTGGATCGCCTGATGAAGCTGCCGGGCAAGGCGCGGCGCAAGACGGTGCGCGACGAGATCATCGTACCGAAGGACGCGCTGCCGCTGGCGGGCGCGCACGGGCCGATGAGTGGCATCGACCCCGCCAAGCTCGCAGGCATCGTCATCGACGACCGCCAGGCGAAGCGTCGCGGCAAGTGGACGGCGGGGACGGGCCTGAAGGGGTATGTCGGCTACAGCTACCTCTACGCGTCTCGAGACGCGAGCATCCGGTTCGACTTCAAGGCGCCGAAGGCCGGGCAGTACGACGTGCGCATCGCGTATCGGGAGCACGAGAACCGCGGCGGTCGCGTGCCCGTCACCGTGCGCGCCGGAGGCAAGACGACGACGATCCGCGTCGACATGCGCAAGCCGCCGCCGCTCGAGCACGGCTTTCTGTCGCTGGGCAAGTACCGCCTCGCGGCGGGAGAGGCCGCGTCGGTCACCGTTTCGACAGAGGGCGCGGGGGGCAATACTCACGCGGACGCGGTGCAAGTCGTGAGGGCCGACTGATGGCGATCACCAAGTCCGAAAACCTCGTCCGGATGAGCCTGGTGGGGCTCGTGCTGACCGGCATGGTGTGGGGGAGCGAGGTCGCCGCCGCGGAGAAGCTCAACGTCCTGTTCGTCATCGCGGACGATCTCCGCGACACGATCGGCTGCTACGGCAACACGGCGGTGAAGACGCCGCACATCGACCGCTTGGCCGCGCGCGGCGTGCGTTTCGAGCGCGCGTACGTGCAGTACTCCGTCTGCAATCCTAGTCGCTCGTCGTTCCTGAGCGGACTGCGCCCGGACCGCACCGGCGTGAAGGACAATCGCGTGCTGCTGCGCGATCGCTTGCCCGACGTCGTGACCTGGCCGCAGCTCCTGCGCAAGAACGGCTGGAAGGCAGCCGCGTTCGGCAAGATCTTCCACGGGGGCGGCGGACGCGATCCGCAAGCGCGTAAGCGGTGGATGGACCTGCCGCGATCCTGGGACGAGGCGCACGCGTTTCGACCGACGCCGGCAGCTCGCAAGATCGCCGGCCGCAATCTCACCGAGGGCAAGCTCCGCTGGTGTCATTGGGCGATGATGGCCGGAACGGATGACGACCAACCCGACGGCCAGAACGCCAAGGCGGCCATCGCGAAGATCGACGCCTACGGCGATCGCCCGTGGCTCGTCTGCGTCGGGTTCCACAAGCCGCACGACCCGTTCATCGCGCCGAAGAAGTACTTCGACCTGTACCCACCCGAGAAGCTGCGGCTGCATCGCGCCCCTCCGGACCAGACGCCCGCGCCGCCGCTCGCCGTCGGCCTCGGCGCGTTTGGCGCGGCGTTCCGCAAGTTCACCGACGTCGAGCGACGGGAGTTTCTGCGCTCGTACTACGCGTGCGTGTCGTTCATGGACGCGCAGGTCGGTCGCCTCGTCGACGCGCTCGACCAACGCAAGCTGTGGGATCGCACGGTCGTCATCTTCGCGAGCGACCACGGCTACCATCTCGGCGAGCGCGAGTGGTGGAACAAGCACACGCTCTTCGAGCGCAGCTGTCGTACGCCGTTGATCGTCGTAGCTCCAGGCGTGCGGCCCGGCGTCGCTCGCGGCATCGTCGAGTTCGTCGACCTCTATCCGACGATCGCCGACTTCTGCGGCGTCGAGGCTCCCGCGGATCTCGCCGGACGCAGCATGCGGCCGCTTCTCGAGGACTCGTCCCGACAGGGGAAGCGCGCAGCGTTCACGTTGATCACTCACGGCCCCGATCGTCTCGGCAAGAGGGGCGACTCGGTGCGCACGGACCGCTGGCGCTATACGCGGTGGTCCGACGGCGAGAGCGAGCTCTACGATCACTCGCGCGACGCGGAGGAGACGCGCAACGTCGTGAAGGATCCGGCCAACGCGGCCGTCGTCGCAGAGCATGAGCGGTTGCTGGGGCGCCGCGGGAAGTAGAGGAGGCTCATTGCCTCGCAAACGCCACACCACGTTGGTCGACGTGCTCTGTACGGCCGGGTGTGTCGTCGCTCTTCTTCAGCTCCTCATCGGCGTCGCGACGTGCACGCGGCGTGAACCGTCGGTGGGTGCGATGCCGCACTTCCCGTCAGCGACGAAGCTCGTCGAGACCACACGCGTCGAACGGCGCCACTCGATACTCGTGACGCTGCGAGACGATTCGACGGGGACGATCGTCAAGGTCGAGGCTTTTCCTGGACTCGAGGAGGAGTCGGCCGACGCGCTCGTCGAGCAAGGGATCATCGGCTTCGAGGCGCTCCACGCCGGTGCGCTGTCGCCCTATCCGGGAGACATCTCGCGGCGGATCGTCGCTGACGAGAAGATCCGCCCGCGCCGCGTAGAAACGGCGCGCGAAGGGCGATCGATGACGTACTACCTCGTGCTGGCGAACGAGCGTTTCGGGTACGGTCTCACGACGCCGGAGGCCGCACACTACCGATCGCTGCTCGGCTGGCTTCACTGCGCGGACCAGGACGTGCTTTTCAAGGTGCGGATCTACGTGCCGCTCGCGACGCCGCCGGACGAGCTCGAGGCGCTCTTCCTGTCATCTGGCTGCCCTGCCTCCTGAGGGGCCGTCGAGCGAATCGGATCGGCGCTCAGCGCTCGCGGCAGAGCGCGTACAGCTCGTCGGACCCGAACTGCGAACAGAAGAGGCTGTCGACCGTCGGGTCGAACCCGGCCGTCGGGAACGGGGCCGAAGGCGCGGAGCCGCCGCGGAAGAGAAACTGCAGCACGTAGACCGGGTCGGTCAGCGTCAGCGTGCCGTCGTCGTCGGCGTCCATCGCGTCGCGGCACAGCAGCGGGCCGCCGAGAAAGAGGTGGTTGAGCGTGAAGACCGCGTCGGCGAGGTCGACCTCGTCGTCGAGATTCGCGTTGCCGCGAACGAACGGCTCGCACTGACCGCCTTCGGGGCACACATCGCAGGCATTGCCGATGCCATCGCGATCACAGTCGAACTGGTTCGTGTTCGGCACGTCCGGGCAATTGTCGCAGAAATCTCCGAGCCCGTCGCCGTCACCGTCGGTCTGGTCGGCGCCGCGCACGGTCGGGCAATTGTCCTCCGCGTTGGGGACGCCGTCCCCGTCGAGGTCCGCGTCGCACACGTCCCCGAGTCCATCTCCGTCCGCGTCGCGGCGCTCGGGGTCGAAGTCCTGCGGGCAGTCGTCGTCGGCGTGGGGGGGGGGGGGGGGGGGGGGGCCGCCCCCCCGGCGCGGGGGGGGGGCGGGGGGGGGGGGGGGGCGG
>CAYMRB010000243.1:12120-15163 GCA_964392615.1 uncultured Planctomycetia bacterium
CGTCGCCATCGCCGAGCGTCTCTCGGAGGACGACGTGTGGCTGCGACTCGACCACGTCACCGTCGTCCAGTGTGAAGCTCTCCCACGCGACGACATAGACCCCGTCGCGTCCGGACACCGAGGGATTCTTGTGGACGAGACCGGCGTCGAGCCCGTCGCTCACGAGCAGCGCGCCGCCCCTCGCGCCCACGCTGTCGAGCCGGAAGCGTCGCACGAACACGTGCGGGCTGTAGTCCTCGAGAGCGGCGTAGGCCACGGTGATCGTGCCCTGGCCGTCGAGGTAGACGTCAGGATCCGGATCGGTGCACAGGCGGGTGTTGACGACCACGGGGCCTTGCGTGACGGTCCCCGCTCGGTCCACGACGGCGAGAAGGACGTCCGACACGGTCAGGAAGCAGTCGCGTATGCAGACGTACGAGCGACGTTCCCATACGACGGCGACGTTGCCGTCGGCGTCCATCGCTACCCTCGGGTCGCGCCCGTCGCGCGTATCGCTTTGGGTGAAGTTGACGGCGAAGCGCATCGCGTCCGGCTGCAGCGAGGCCAGGATCACGTCGTCATCGCGCCGTCCCTCTTCGAATATGACCGCGACGTCGCCGATCTCGCCCCCGGCGCCCGGAGCCGGATCGTTGATCGCGGCTGCGGACTCGATCGGGCGGATCTGCTCGTTCACCACCAGGGGCAGGCTGTCGGCGACGATGGCGGCGTCGAGGTCGAGAACGCGGATATCGAGCGCCACCGACTCGAGCGCCCGAGCTGTCAGCACGATGCGGCCGCTCGGCGACATGGCGACGTCCGGCCAGATCTGCAACGGTCTCGTGTGATTGCCGCGGACCGCGCCGTCCACGCCGATCACGCGCAGGTTCACCGACGGCGTGGCCGGTCCCGACACCCACGCGACGGCGAGGTTTCCCGCGTCGTCGATCCCTGCCGAGTGGTCGCCCACGGTGACGGCGTCCTCGGGCGGCCCGCTGACGTCGATCGGATCGCCCTGCGGTGTACCCGTCGCGTCGTAGCGCTGAGCGGTGACGCGCTCGCGGTTGCTGGTGACCAGAACGAACGCGCCGCTCGCGTTCATCTCGACCCTCGGCACGAGCTTGACCCCGCCCTCGTACTCGCCGGCGACCGCCGTGTCGACGCCCTGCGACCACAACGCGCCGAGAACCCATACCCACACCAGACACGTCCAACGCCCGTCACCGCGTCGCATGACTGACCTCCTCGGGGGGGCCGCTTACCAGCCCGTTGAAGACAGGGCCAGTGTATGTCGATGGAAGCGGGCCTCCAAGGTCGTTCTCGCTCATGGCTCGACGAGCGCGCGATCGACCGCCTTTCCCTGCACGTGCTTCGGCGCCTCGATCCCCAGCAGCTTCAGCAGCGTCGGATACTGGTCGACCATGTCGATCGGCTCATCGCCGAGATAGTGACCCTTCTTGACGCCGGGGCCGACGATGATGAACGGCGTCCACATGCCGGGGACCGAGCCGGCGAGGATCGCTTGCTTGTAGCCGGTCTTCAGTGGCACCGCGAAGACGTCGCGGTCGGCCGTCATCTCCTCGCTCCAGCCGTATCCCGGCCGGTTCGCGATGATGAGATCGCCGACGCGCTCGTGCGTCAGTCGGAATTGGCTGGCGGCGTCCTCCCAATTGCTCACTTGCACGACGGGTCGCGTGTCGCCGTCGTCCGCGAGACCGAGCAGGAGCTCTCGCACGCGCTCGCGCAGCGCGTCATACTCCGGTCCCGACGCGCGTTGCCAATCGCCGGCGAGGCCATCCGGGTCGATGTAAACCGACTGCATCTTGAGGTAGACGGCCTTCGTCTCCTGCCAGTCGACGCGCGGCTCGCCCGTCTCCGGATCGATCGTGAACTGCAGTAGACCCTCGCGTGCGAAAAGGTTGTTCAGCCGTACCTCGCGGTCGAGCGGGACGGCGCCGTGGTCCGACGACAGCACTGTGATCGTGTTCCCGTCCGCACGCTCGAGAAGCTCGCCGGCGATCGCATCGAGCTTGCCGTACATCGCGTGGACTTCGTCCCAGAGCTTCTCGCGTTCCCTCTCGGAGACGTCGCCGTAGCGCTGGCTCGCTGGGTCGACGTAGCCCATCCACCAGCGGCTGGTCAGCATCTGGTTCGGCGTGTACACATCGCTGATCAACACATCCGGAGCGTAGTTGTCCAGGATGTGCGCCGTCGCGCGACGGTGCCAATCGAGGGACGCGTGGGCTTCCTCGAGAAACGCGTCCTTGTCCTCGGGGTAGTGAATGAGCTGGGGCGGGAAGTTGTCGACGAAATCGACGATCGGCGCGGCGCCTCGCGTCAGGTCGCGCGCGACCCAGCTCGGCTCGGTCAGCGACTCATTGAGGTTGTCGAAGAAGAACCGGACGCGGAAGAACCCGTTCGCATCGAGCTTGATGACCTTGATGCGAAACGACGTCCGGATTTCTCGCTCGAGATCCCGTGCCGGGACGCGCCACAAGAGGGAGATCGGCAACCAATCGCTCAACTCGCCGGCGGCCAGCGTCGCGAGCGCCGTGCGCTTGTCGAACGAGAACGTCAATCGATCGTAGCCGACCGTGCCGTCGTCGGTCGTGTCGTGAAGGAGTGCGTGAACCGTCGCGCCCCAAGCGCTCATGTCGATCTCTTCGGGCGGCGCGAACGACGGAGGATCGATGCTCCAACCGGTGGCCGGGCGCGACTCCGGGTAGCGGGTCAGCTGCGGGCCCAGGAAGAACAGCCGTGCTCCGCGTCCTTGCGCTCGACGCATCGAGAGATCGCCGCGCGACTCGAAGTTGACCGCGTGGAAGTCGGCTCCCCAGCCTCCCCAGCGGCCGCGGATCGTGATGCCGCGCTCGAGCTCCGGCGGAGTCGATCCGGGCACGGAGAGGAGGGCCAGATCCCAGTCCGTCCGGGCTTCGATCGTCGTCCAGATCGGAGCGACCTTCTTCGCCGTCGAGCTGAACCCGCCGACCGACACGCGGCTCAGCGGATTGCCCTGCGTGTGCATCGGCCCATCGTTGACGCCGTGGACTTCCGGATACGCGCCGGT
>CAYMRB010000244.1:0-8329 GCA_964392615.1 uncultured Planctomycetia bacterium
AGCGCCCGCCGATCGACAACCTGTGGATCAAGGTCGCGACATTGTCCGTCGAGGCGAAGGGCAAGGTCGTCGTGACGATCTCGAACGCGGACACCGACGGCCATGTGATCGCGGACGCGGTGCAGCTCGTCCCGGCGCGCTGACGCGCGCGGCGCGGGGAAACCTACGCCAAGATCGCCTCGACGACGTTGCCATACACGTTCGTCAGGCGGAAGTCGCGCCCGGCGTAGCGGTAGGTCAGACGCTCGTGGTCGAGACCGAGGAGGTGCAGGATCGTCGCGTGGAGGTCATGGACGTGGACCGGTCTGCGGAATCAGAAGGGCTGCCCAGCAGCAGCAGCGTCAGCAGGACCGAATTTACGGCATGACCTCCCTGTTGACGCCTATCCTCGCAGAGCGGGGCATCGAAGTCGACGAGGCTTCTGCCGGTTCCGCTACTTCCGCTTCTTCTTGGCGCCGGCGCCAAGGTGATCGCCGTGCGCGATCTTCTCGAATGCCGCCTCGAGACGCGCCGCGATGTCCGGGTGCTCGTCGACGCGATTCGTCGTCTCGCCCGGATCCTCCGCGATGTTCGCGAGGAAGTACGGCTTGGCGAACGCCCTTCCTGATGGCCGCTCGCGGCCACCCGACCCGTTGCTCAATACGAGCTTCCAATCGCCGTCTCGGATCGCGAAGTGACCGCCCCCGGATTGCTGGATGACCGGAGGTCGTGGCGTCGCGGGTTTCGCGCCCAGCGCGTACGGCAGGAACGAGAAGCTGTCCTCGGCCGCGCCGGCCGGCACCTCCACCCCGACCGCGTCGGCAATCGTCGCGAGGACATCCGTCAGGCTGATCGGTGTGCCGCAGCGCGTTCCGGCGCGCACCTTGGCGGGCCAGCGCACGAAGAACGGCACGTGGTGACCGCCCTCCCAGATGTCAGCCTTCGTACCGCGCCACGGCCCGTTCGCGCGGTGGTTCTCCGGTCGGTAAGACTGAACGCCCTCGGAATCGACGTGGTCCTTCTCACCCGGTGCGCTGCGGAACATGAACGAGCCGTTGTCGCTCGTGTAGACGACGAGGGTGTCGTCGGCCACACCGGCATCATCGAGCACGCCGAGCACCTCGCCGACCGTGTGGTCGACCTGATGAACGAAGTCGCCGTACGGCCCGAGCTTCGTCTTGCCGACGAAGCGCTCGTGCGGCCACACGGGCTTGTGCGGCGCGGTCAACGGCAGGTAGAGGAAGAACGGCTTCCAACCGCGTGCGGAGCTCCGGATGAAGGCCCCGGCCTCTTTCGCGAGGACGTCGAGCGCATCGCCCGGATCGAAGTCCGGCGCCTTCGGCCCCCTGCGGATGTACCGCGGAAAGCCGAGTTGGGACTGGGTCGTCGTCACCTTCGCGAGCGCCTGGTGATCGCGCAGGAACACGTACGGAACCATGTCCAGCGACGCCGCGACGCCGAAGAACGTATCGAACCCGTTGTCGGTCGGACCGAACGTGAACGGAGCATCGAACACGGCCTTCCCATCGCCGCTGCGCGCCCATTCGATGCCGAGGTGCCACTTGCCGATGCATGCGCTGCGGTAGCCGTGAGCTCCGAGGAGATTCGCGATCGTCACGCGGGTCGGCTCGATCAGCGGCTTGTCGTTCGGCGGAAACAGAACGCCGCGCTTCAGCCGACTGCGCCAGCAATAGCGACCGGTCAGAAGACCGTAGCGCGTCGGAGTGCAGACCGCCGACGGCGTGTGCGCGTCGGTAAACGCGATGCCCTGCGCGGCGAGGCGGTCGAGATTCGGCGTCGGTATCTTCGATGCCGGATTCAGCGCACGCACGTCGCCGTAGCCCATATCGTCCGCCAGGATGACGACGACGTTCGGCTTCCCCGGCTTCTTCGCCGGTGCTTCGGTCGGGAATACGAGTTCGCTCGACACGACCGCGCCGCGTTCGTCCTCGACCGTGACGAACCAGACCTTCGCGTCTTTCGGCGGCGGATCTGCCGCGACAGCGCCGTCGACGAGCGACGCTGGCAGCGTCCGCCATGCGCGCTTCGGACTCGGCGCCGTTTCGGCTGTGAAGTGGAGCGCGGCGCGTTTCAGCGGTGTCGCAGCATCGACCGCCGCTCGCACTCGTCCGTCGGCGATCGATGGCGAAGCGACGCGCGGCAAAGGCTTCGAGCCGAGCAGGTGCTGATCGATGAACTGGCCGATCTCCTTCGGCGCCCAGCCCTGGTAGTGGCCGTGCGGCATGCGCACCGTGATGCGCTGGTGGCGCTTCTCGGCGGCGACCAACGCGTAGGTCTTCGCGTAGCTCTCGAGCCAGTACGCGAAGTCGTTGGTCCCGTTGACGAACAGGACCGGCATGGAGGCAGAGCCGACGTAGCGGCTCGGGTCCCACAGGCGCATCCACTTTTCGCGCTGTGCGTCCGTCATGGCCGCGAACCGACCATCCCACGCGCTGCCCTCGTCGAGGAAGCCGCAGCCGTACACTGGAACCGCCGCGCGGAAGCGCTGGTCCAGTCCCGCGACAATGCACGTCAGGTAGCCGCCCCAGCTGATGCCGGTCACCGCCGTACGCTTCGCGTCGACTGACGGGAAGCTCCGCACGAGCGAGTGCGCGAGGATGACATCGGCGACCGCGTGGTAGGTCCACTGCTCGGTGACGGGAGCATCGATCTTGCCGAACTTCGTGTCGTCGCTTTGATCGGGGCCACCGTCCGCGAGCGGCTTACGATCCGCGCCACGGTCGGCCAAGTCCATCGCGATTGCAGCATAGCCGCGCTCCGCCCACAGCTTCGCCCATTGCGGAAACGCGGTGCCGCCGCCCCCGTGAACCAGGACGACCGCCGGCAGATCACGGTCGAGGGAGGTGTCGCCGGCGAGCGTACCCGGCGTCGCCCAGTAAGCGAACACGCGCGTCGACTTGCCGCCGTACGGCACGCTTTCGTAGTAGAGAGATCGAACGGGCGCCTCTCGATCGGCCCACTCGTGACGCGGGGCCCGACTCAGCGCGGCGAGATCCCACGGCGTCGAGCCTGGGAGGGTCGGCGCGCTGCGAACCACGTCGGCGCCAACGAGTCGAGAAGCGACAGGACACGCGGCCAACAACGCCGCGTAGACGATCCAGGAGATCCTATGAGTCATGCGATGAAACCTCAGCGACATGGAACGGGGGAAGCTTCGAAGGTAATCGGCGTTCGCGTCGGTGTCCATCGCGCTGGACTGTGGCGAACAAAAACGGTGCGCGAGATGTACGCACTCTCGCGCGGAGACTCGGCGGCGAGAGCGGAATCGTCGTCGCGGACGTCGAGTAGCGACGCTACTGTCGACCCGCTGCCGCCTCGGCCTCGCGGGCGATGTTGCGATGGAGCGTCTGGAGCTTCTCGTCCTCGGGCGCCAGCTTGCGGGCCTTGTCGAGCACTCGCGCGGCCTCGGCCTTCCTCCCCTGGCGGAAGATCGTCTCCGCGAGCCGGACCATCGTCGGCACATGCCCCTCCTGGCGCAGCAGCGTCATGCGCAGCTGGTGTTCGATGTCCTGCAGTGACCGAAGCCGACGATACCTCTCGAGGTGCGGCTTCGCTTCCGGATCGCGCCCATTCGCGACGAGAAGCTGTCCGTACCAGTAGTGCGCTATGCCGAGGTTCGGATCGATGTCGAGGGCTTCGAGGTACGCCGCCTCGGCTTCGACGACGTTTCCCGCGACCGACCAGGCGCGTCCCAGATGGGAGTACCCCCACGCCTGCCGCCCCTCGTCGTCGTTGTACTTCTGGAGCAGCTCGATCGCGCGCTTCGTGTCGCCCAGCGCGAGGAGGTTGATCGCGAGCTCTCCGATCCAGAACGAGTCTCGCTTGGGAGGCTTGTCGTCAGGAGACGCGAGCTGCTCGGCAGCCGACTGCTGCTTGACGAGAGGCTCGAGCAGATCGACCACCTCGCGGTGGCGGCCCGCGTCGTGAAGGAGCTTCGACAGCTCCTTCTGGGATGCAAGAAACGACGGATCGGCGGCGATCGCCGCGCGGTACGCTTCCTCCGCCCGACTCGCGAGAAACAGCTTCTGATAGACCTCGCCCTGACCGTGGTGAGGCCGCGGATCGGTCGGGTCGATCTCGGCCGCACGCTGGAACTCGGTGAGCGCGCGCGAGTAGCGCTCGTTCCGCAAGTGCTGGTATCCCGCCTGGAAGCGCGTTTCGGCGTACTGGCGCACGGCGAGCGACGGAGGAGTCCGCGGCCGAGTCGTGCCGCTGGCCGCCGCGTCGCGCGTCGGCTTGACGCCAGGCCCTCGCGCGACGGCGCTCGCCGCCGGCGAGCCCATGACCTTTCGCCGCGGCAGGCCTCGATCGTGTAGGACTTCGGCCACTCCCCCACCGGGCGTCACGCGAACGAAGCGGTCCACCGCAACGTTGGTGTGCACGTCGCGACGTCCGCCCGGCCAGATGATCTCGAGCCGATCGATCGTCTTCGCTGCACTCAGGCCGAAGAACAACCGCCGATCGCTCTGTGACAGATAGGTCACACCGGGATGCAGGACGCTGCGCTGCGTGCGACCGCCCGCTGTCACTCGAGCCTCCGCCCCGAACGGCCAGAGCGCGCCACTCTCGCCGATGAGCTCGATCGAGATCCAGTGTCCTCCCGCGGTATCGTTGCGCAGCAGCACCGCGCGGCTGGCGAGATTGCAGACGACGAGGTCGAGGTCACCGTCGAGATCGAGATCCCCCACCGCCGAGCCGCGACCGATCAGCTCTCTGCCGAAGTACGGCCCGGCCTGTGACGATACGTCGGTGAAGTGTCCGCGACCGTCGTTCTCGACGAGGACGTCGGCGATGCCGTATCGCTCGTCGTAGCCGGCGCCTGCCGCCGCGAACTCGTCGCGCCGCACGCCGCCCGCCGTGAAGAAGATGTCGAGGTCACCGTCGCTGTCGAAGTCGATGAAGTTCGCGTTGAAGCCGGTCGCTTTCGACGTCGCCACGGCGAGGCCGGCCTCGCTCGATGCGTCGACGAACAGCTCGCCCTTGTTGCGATACAGCGTGAACACCTGACGGTGCAGACAGGGAACGATCAGGTCGAGACGGCCGTCGCCGTCGCAGTCGCCGACGTCCGCACCCATCGAGGCCTCCGGCACGCCGGCACCGTTGAACGCGACGCCGTCCGGAAGCCCCGTCTCCTCGAAGCGGCCGCCGGGGCGACCGCGGAAGAGGTAGTTCTCGGCCGTGTCGTTCGAGACGAATACGTCGACGTGACCGTCATCGTCGAAATCGGCACACGCGAGGCCCATCCCCTTGCCGTTCGGCCGCACGACCCCCGCGGCCTCGGTGACGTCCTGGAACTTGCCGTTCCCGACGTTGCGATAGAGGCGATCCGCCTGGCCGCGATATCCGAGTGGCGACGGGTAGTCGACGACCTTCTCGTCGCCGACCCACACCCAGACGTCCGTCTGCTTCGCGGGATCCCACGTCAGGTAATTCTGCACCCACAGATCGAGGCGCCCGTCGCCATCGTAGTCGAGAAACGCGCAGCTCTGCCCCCAATCCGGGTCGGCCACACCGGCGTCGGCCGCGACCTCCTCGAATGCACCGTCGCCGCGATTGCGATACAGGCGGTTGACGCCGAAGTTGCTGACGTAGAGGTCGAGGTCGCCATCGCCGTCGTAGTCGCCGACGCAGCAGCCCTGGCCGAACCCCGCGTCGCCAACGCCGGAGGTCGCCGTCACATCGACGAACTTCCACGCCCCGTCGTTGCGGTAGAGCCGGTTGGTCACCGCAGCCGATGCGTCGTCACCGAGGCGGTTGCCGTTGACGAAGTAGATGTCGAGATCACCGTCGCCGTCGTAGTCGAACAGACCGACGCCCGCGCCCATGATCTCCGGGTATCTGCAACCGTCGCTCTTGCCGTTCTCATGACGAAAATCGATGCCCGAGCTTGCCGTCACATCGACGAAGACAGCGCGTCCATCCTGGACCGCAGGTGTCTTCGGTGCGGAGGGGCTATCCTCCGAACACCCTGCGAGGCAGATCGTCAGCACGACGGCAATCAGGCGCGGGGGATACCGGCGCAGCGTGGCTATCGAGAGCATCTCGCTATGGTACCGCGGCGTGAGAGGCGACGGAAGACGCTCGACGAACGGTGTCGGTGTCGGTGTCGGAGCCCCTCACTTCTCCCTGTCATATCCCTCTCCCGCGAATGACAGCAGTCGGAACGCCAACGCCGGCCTTCCGTGCTCCGCGAACTCGCCGCGCAGCTTGACGCGCGTGTCCGAAGAGCGCGTTCCCTCCGTCGTGGGTCGGACGACTCGCACGGTGAGATCCTGCCGGCCGAGCGGCGCGATCTCGACGGGCAGCTCCGCGGGGTCGAGTCGCCAGCCCTCGGGTACGCGCTCGACGGCGACGCGGCCTCGCGCGACCGACGTCGCGAAATTGTAGACGCGCACGTCGAGCGTGACCGGACGGTCGAGCGGGACGACGTACTCGAACTCCTGAGCCCATTTGCGCTGGCCGATCTCGCGACGGGCGTCCGGGGGCATGCGGAGCTGCAGGACGATCGGCGACGGCTTCCCCTCGCGCTTTGCGGTGGCTACCGCCGGTGACTCCAACGGTAGACGATCAGCGTCGCCCGGTGGCAGGATCGCGAAAACGGCGGCGGGTGTCAGCTTCCTCGGTAGCCTCTCGATCGGACGGCCCAGGTAGTCGTGCACGCTGCGAACTCGAATGTTCGGCGGCAGTGACCAGTCCTCCGACGCGGCGCCGCGCGTGCTCCACTCGCCCCTTCCCTGTGCCCACGCGACGAGCACGTCACACGGTTCGGCGTCGACGACGGCGCGGAACGCGACGAGCCACGTGCGTGGGGAGTCCTCCTGGCGCACGCGCCCCAGACAGCGAGCGCTGTCGAGGAAGCGACCGAGCGCGGCCAGCGCGACGTAGGCCGGCCGCGGCGTCATGTCGTGGCGCAGCAGGCCGAACTGCACCCGGTTTCGGTCTTCGGTATAGTGCCCGAGGATGAAGTGGAAGTGCCGAGAGCTCCCGGCGAGGAGGCTCGATACGTACGAATGAGCCATGAACTCGGCCTTGCGCAGCTCGCCCTCACGCGTCAGATCGTGCCACGGTCCGTCGGTCGCGTACTGCAAGCCGCGGTCGCACTCGGTGACCCAGATCGGCCGGCCACATGCCGCCTCGCGCGCCGTGGCCCACAGCTCCGCATAGGACTCGGGCCAATCGTACGAGTGAATGTTGTACGTATCGAAGTAGGGCCACGATTCGTTGTCGATGATCGTCCGCGCGTGAGGCCGCGTGTGGATGCCGGCATGCACGTTCCAGCAGACGGTGATGTCGCTGTCGGCTGCCCTGAATCCGAGGAACGCGGCCTTTTGAAACGAGCCCATCGCGTCGGCCGTGTGGCCGCCGAAGTCACGGATGTTCGCCTCGTTCCACGGCTCCCACGCTTGCACGCGGCCGCGGTAGCGTTCGGCCATGGCGCGACAGAATCGATACACGTGGCGCAGATCATCCGGGAAACGGCCGGTACCGTCCCGTTCGAAGACTGCCCACGACGGCGTGCGATGGAAGACCTGCAGCACGCGGAGGCCGTGTCGCGCTTGCAGCGTCGCTGCCGTGTCGTAGCTCGTTTTGCCTGCGGTGATCGAGCCTGGAGTTCGCTGAAGCTCCTCCCAGTTCATCCGATCGCGAATCCAGCCGACGCTGGCGAGGGCGGCGAGGCGGGCGAAGTCCTCCTGGCGCTTCGGATCGCTGCGCGCGAACCACGAGACGGCGCCGTCGACCGCGATGGGCGAGTCGATGGGCGGCGGGCCGTGCCGTTTCGCGAGCACGGCAGCCGTCGTCCACGCGACGACCTCGTCGCGGGTATCGGTGAACTCGACGCGATACCAGCCCAAGCCGAGACGTCCGACGGCGATCGAATCGCGGCGCGGGGGCGAGATCGCGCCGGCCGCGTGGACCGTCGCGCCATCGTCCACGACGCGCCAACGACGCGCGGTGTCAGGAAGCTCCTTCGGCAAGCGGACGTTCACCTTGTCGCCCGCGAGCCAGACGTTGCCGGGGCGCTCGCCGGCCACGACAGTGCCCGTCGAGATCGCCAGGACGATGCCCGTGACGGCGAGGGCCGCTCGAGTCGGATAGCGCATGCTTTCGAGTTCTCCTTCGTCGACCGTGGGGATCGAAACAGGTGCATTGTCGAGTTCTGACAACGAAGAGCCTGGGCGAAATGGCCACCATCGCGCCGGATTGCCTTCTTCAACGGACTGCTAGGCTAGCTCGAGACAGTTTGCGGAATCTGCGCGGCCGGCGCAATCGGCCGGGAGACGCGGCGAAGCCGCTGCGTCGACGTCCGTTCGTCCCCTCAGGCGTCGTC
>CAYMRB010000244.1:8339-15158 GCA_964392615.1 uncultured Planctomycetia bacterium
GCCGGCGGGCGCGCCCCCCCCCCCCCCCCCCCCCCCCCAGGCCTACTCCGACACCGACGCCAACCCGGACGCCGAGTCCGACAACGACAACGACTCCGGCCCCCCCCACTCCGCGCCCTTGACTCCCCGCGTCCGACAGCGTCCACTCGACGTGGGGCGGCGTCGAAGAACTCCAGAACGAGGACTCCCATGCAAGACCGCCCGAACCGCAACGCTCACCGCGAGCATATCGTCACGCGCCGCCGCTTTCTCGCCGCCAGCGCGGGTATCGCCGCGACGACCGTCGTCCCGCGTCACCTTCTCGGCGGACCCGGCTTCGTGCCGCCGAGCGAGAGACTCCGCGTCGCGGTCATCGGAACCGGCGGGCGTGGCAAGCGGTTGACGAGCGGCTTCCTGGGCCAGAAGGACGTCGAGATCGTCGCGATCGCCGATCCGAACGAGCGCGAGAGCTACGCGCGTTTCTACTACCGTGGCGTGTCGGGTCGCCTTGCCGTCAAGGAGCTCATAGAGAAGCACTACGCCGCGTCGCGCGGTGGCGAGAAGGGCGCCTACGCCGGCTGTCGCGATTTCGTCGACTACCGCGAGATGTTCGACAAGGAGAAGTCGATCGACGCGGTTGTCGTCGCCACTCCCGATCACGTACACGCGTTCGCCGCGCTCGCGGCCATCCGCCTCGGCAAGCATGTTTACTGCGAGAAGCCCTTGTGTCACTCGGTCGAGGAGGTGCGACAGGTCACCCTGGAGGCGCGCCGTGCGAAAATCGCGACACAGATGGGCAACCAGGGCAACTCGAGCGACGACAACCGGCTGACGCAGGAGTGGGTGCGCGACGGCGCGATCGGCGAGGTGCGCGAGGTTCATGCGTGGAGCGCCACCGGCTCCTGGACGGGCGGACGCACCGCGCGGCCGAAGGACACGCCACCGGTGCCGAAGGGCCTCGACTGGAAGATGTGGCTCGGCCCAGCGAAGCACCGGCCGTATCACCCTGCCTACGCGCCGTACAATTGGCGCGGCTGGCTGGACTTCGGCACAGGCGCGATCGGCGACATGGCGTGCCACAATATCGACCCGGCGTTCGCCGCGCTCCGGCTCGGCGCTCCTGACACGATCGAGGCGGAGACAAGGGCCGCCAGCTCCGAGACGACGCCGGTCAACACGACCGTGCGATTCGAGTTTCCCGCGCGCGGCAAGCTGCCTCCCGTGACTCTGACGTGGTACGACGGCAGCAAGCGACCTCCGCGTCCGGAGGGTCTCGCACCCGGTGCGAAACTCGATGGCAACGGTGTCTACCTCGTCGGCTCGAAGGGCGTGCTGCTCTCCGACGGGTGGAGCCGCAACCCACGCCTGCTGCCCGACTCGATGAATCGTTCGTACAAACGGCCGCCGAAGACGATCCCGCGCGTTGCCGGTCACGACCGTGCATGGATCGACGCCTGCAAGGGCGGCCCTCCGGCGAGCTCGAACTTCGACTACTCCGGCCCGCTCGCCGAGCTCGTGCTGCTCGGCGTTGTCGCGCAACGCACGGGCGAGAAGCTGCGCTGGGACGGCCCGAATCTCCGCGTCACGAATTGCCCGGATGCCGAGCAGTACGTGCGTCAGGAGTACCGCAAGGGTTGGACGCTGTAGCCGCGACGCGCACTCCGGAACCACCGACGCGACCTCGTACGGAGATTCGTCATGCCGATCCGCCGACTCGCAGTACTGGCGCTGGCGCTGGCGCTGCCGAGCGTGACGGCTGCCGCGGCGCTGCCGAACATCGTGTTCCTGTTCGCCGACGACCAGCGCGCCGACACGGTCGCCGCGTACGGCAAGGGCTCGAGAGAGCCGCTGCGACACGAGCGCCCGCTCCTGTTCGATCTCGACAAGGACCCGGGCGAGCGATACGACGTCGCGACGCGCCATCCTGGTGCGATCGAGTCGATCCGTGAGCTCGTGGCGGAACACGAGAGACGCCTGGTCAAGGGCGAGTGCGAGCTGACGAAATAGCCGAGACGCCGTCTTCGGCGCTCGGGATGAGCATTCGGGAGGAACCCGTGATCGAGCAACTCAACCGCCGTCTTTCACCGTGGCTCGCCGTCTGCCTCGCCGTCTCCGGACTGCACGCGGGCGACGAGATCTACGAGCTCGGGCCGGACTCGCAGCGTCAGGACGGAGTGCCGCGAGGCCGAGTCACCGAGCACGTCTTCAAGAGCGCCATCTTCCCCGATACGATCCGCCGCTATTGGGTCTACGTACCATCGCAGCACGACGGCGAGACACCGGCCGCGCTGATGGTTTTCCAGGACGGGCACGCGTACGTCGGCGAGACCGGCCAGTTCCGCGCCCCGATCGTCTTCGACAATCTGATCCACCGCGCCGACATGCCGGTGACGGTCGGCGTGTTCGTCGACCCCGGCCACAAGAAGGAGACGCTGCCCGACCAGCCCGGCTGGCGCCCGCAACCGGAGAATCGCAGCTTCGAGTACGACACGCTATCCGACCAGTACGCGCGTTTCCTGCTCGACGAGCTGCTGCCCGAGGTCGGCAAGGCCGTGCACATCTCCGACGATCCGGAACGGCGCGCGATCTGCGGCATCAGCTCGGGCGGCATCTGCGCGTGGACGGTCGCATGGGAGCGTCCGGACTCGTTCCGCAAGGTGCTGAGCCACGTCGGCAGCTTCACGAACATCCGCGGCGGTCACGTGTACCCCGCGCTGATCCGCAAGGCGCCACCGAAGCCGATCCGTGTCTATCTGCAGGACGGCACCGGCGACCTCGACAACGAGCACGGCAGCTGGTACCTCGCGAACCGGCAAATGGCCGCCGCACTGCGCTTCGCGAAGTACGATCACCTCTTCGTCGTCGGCGAGGGCCGCCACAGCGGCAAGCACGGCGGCGCCGTCCTGCCCGACGCACTGCGCTGGTTGTGGCGCGAGAGCGGCTCGACAACGGTCGTCGCGCGCGACGCGAAGCTCGAGCTCCTGGCGGGAGGTTGCGTCTTCACCGAAGGGCCGGCCGTCGATGCGACTGGCAACGTCTACTTCACCGACCAGCCGAACGACCGCATCCTGCGCTGGTCGATCGACGGCAAGCTGTCGACGTTCAAGCAGCCAGCCGGAAGGTCGAACGGTCTCTACTTCGACCGCGACGGCAACCTGCTCGCGTGTGCGGACGAGAAGAACCAGCTCTGGTCGATAGACCGCGACGGCAACGCGGAGGTGCTCGTGAAGGACTGGGCCGGCAAGCTGCTCAACGGACCGAACGATCTGTGGATCGACCCGGTCGGCGCGATCTGGTTCACCGATCCGTTCTACCGCCGGCGGTACTGGAAGCGCGGCGACAAGGAGCAGGACGGCGAGTGCGTGTACCGGCTCGCGCCGGATCGCCGCACGGTCACGCGAGTGGCCGAGGGCCTCGTGCGCCCGAACGGCATCGTCGGGACGCCGGACGGCAGAACGCTCTACGTCGCGGATATCGGCGACAAGAAGACCTACCGCTGGACGATTCGCCCGGAAGGAACACTGACGAACCGCAAGCTCTTCGCTCCGATGGGCTCCGACGGCATGACGATCGACGTCGAGGGCAACGTCTACCTGACCGGCAAGGGGGTCACCGTGTTCGGCCGCCACGGCCGCAAGGTCGACCACATCGCCGTGCCGAAGGGCTGGACCGCCAATGTGTGCTTCGGCGGCGTCGATCGATCGACGCTGTTCATCACCGCGCAGGACTCGCTCTTCGCGATTCGCACACGAGTGCGCGGGGTGCGGTAGCGCGCTCCGAGATCCGGCCTCAGAATGGACCCCACAGAACCTGGCGAACCCGACGACCTTCGCGACTCGCGCTGCGGCGAGCTGCTGAACGAGTACCTGGAGAGAATCGAGGATCTCTGCGTGCTACCGAGCGCCGAGGAGATCCGACGAGGCCATCCGGAGTGTGCTGATCGTTTGATCGACCAGCTCACCGTGCTGCAGCGCATTGTCGAGTTCTGGCAACGAAGAGCTCGGGCGAAACGGCCGCTTCTGCGCCGGATTGCCCTTATCAACAGGCTGCCAACGGGCCCTCTGACACTCACTCGCGGCGCCGCGCCCCGTGACGGCCTCCCGGGCCCCTCGTCCGAAGTCGTCATGTGGACGCGGCGCTCGCGTTTGCCGCGAATCGCGAACGGTCGCCGACTTCAGGGGCGGTGCCCTGCACGCGCCCGTCGAACTGCACCACGAGAGCTGATAGCCTGGTGGCGGAACGCGACAGAGGCCCCGATTCATGACACGCAGCCGAGCACTCCAGTTCGTCCTGGCCAGCACCGCGTCGCTTCTCGTCAGCGTGGCGGCGGCCGACGACATCCGCCCTGCAGCCGACGCGCCGCAGCCGATGTCACCCGCGGAGAGCGCAGCGACGATCCACCTGCCCGATGGCTTCCGCATCGAGCTCGTCGCGAGCGAGCCGGTCGTCGAGGAGCCGACCTGCATCGCGTTCGACGAGCGCGGTCGCCTGTTCGCCTGCGAGCTCCACGGCTACAACGTCGAGGGGCACATCGACGTCACGGAGCTCAACAAGACGGGCGTCCTCGACAGAAAGGTGCGGCGGGTGCGCTGGGAGCTGCAGGGCGGCCCGGTCGCCGAGAAGGCCGCCAAGCTCCAGTACGGCGTCGTCAAGCTGCTGACCGACGACGACGGGGACGGCGTGATGGACCGCGCCGAGGTCTGGGCCGATGACCTGCCGCCGTGCTACGGCCTCGTTCCGGCTCGCGGTGGAATCATCGTCGCGTGTGCGCCGGACATCGTGTTCCTCGCAGATCGTGACGGCGATGGCACGGCAGAAGTACGCGAGACGCTATTCACCGGATTTCGCGTCCGAGTGCTCGAACGCGGCATCAACAACCCGCGCTGGGGGCTCGACAATTGGATCTACGTCGGAGCCGGCGGCGAAGGCGGCACGATTCGCGGTCCGCGGCTGAGGAGCCCGGTCGCGCTCGGTCACACCGATTTCCGTATCCGCCCCGACGGCTCGGCGATCGAGCCGGTCAACGGCAGAGTCGGCACGTTCGGCTTGTCGATCAGCGACGTCGGCGTGCGCTTTCCGGCGACAGGCGGCACGCCAGCCAACTACGCGCTGCCGTTGCCCTATCGTCATCTCGCCCGCAATCCGTACGTGCCGACGCCACACGCAACGCACAGCGCGGCGGACTACGGCCGGGGCTTCCGCATCAGCAAGCCGCACCCGTGGCGTGTCCGTCGCCGTCAGGATCCGGCCTGGATCAAGTTCTACGGCGAACGCGAGACCGACAGCGATTACTTCACCGGCGGTTGTAGCAACGAGTTCTACGGCGACGCGCTGTTTCCGCAGCCGTACCGCGACTGCGTCTACTACTGCGAGCCGGCGTTGAACATCGTTCACCGTGCGGTCCTCGAGCGCGACGGCGCCGGCTACCGAGCGTACCGTGCCCCCAGCGAAGAACGCTCCGAGTTCCTCGCGTCCACCGACCAGTGGTTCCGACCGATGAACCTGCGCGTCGGGCCGGAGGGCGCGCTCTACGTCGTCGACATGTACCGCGAGATCATCGAGGACTACTCGGCGATTCCACGTTTCCTGCAGCAGCAGTACGGCCTCGACCGCGGCAGCGATCGCGGCCGCATCTGGCGCATCGTGGCCGACGGCGCACCGAGACGTCCGATCCCCGATCTCACGAAGCTCGACGCGACCGAGCTAGCGCACACGACCGGCGACGCGAACATGTGGCGGCGCTTGACGGCGCAACGCCTGCTCGTCGAACGCGCAGAGCGCTCTGCCGCGACCGAGCTCGCGTCGCGGATTCGCGCCGACTCGACGCCGCACGCGGTCATCCACGCTCTGTACGCGCTCGCCGGTCTCGACGCCCTGCGGCCGGAGGATCTCAACGGCGCCCTGCAGCACGAAAGCTGGAAGGCACGCCTCCACGCGCTGTGCCTGGCGGACCGGTGGATCGCCACGAGCAGCTCGCTTCTCGAAAGGGTCGTCGCGATGGTCGACGACGCGGACCCGAGCGTGCGATTGCAGGTCGCCATGACACTCGGCGCGTCCAGCGACACGAAAGCGATCGACGCGCTCGCGACCATCGCGCGCGGGCACGGCCGTGAACGTTGGATGGCGGCGGCGATCCTCAGCGGAGCGAAGGACAAGGCGAGAGAGTTGCTCGACCGTCTCCTCCGCCCCGAGCAGAACGTCGAGTCGCGGGCCTCGCTCGCGCCGCTGGCGACGACGCTCGGCGCGCAGCGCGACGGCCCGGGCATGTCGCGAGCGCTGACGGCGGCCGCCGGCATGGATCGAGTCGTCCAGGAGGCGATTCTCTCCGGGATTCTCGACGGGGTTTCGCGAGGAGGACAGCCGGTGCCGGAGTCGCCTGACGGCTGGGCACCGCTGTCGAAGCTCCTGCGTAGCACTTCACCGACCGTGCGCGACCTGGCGACAAAGCTGAGCTCGCGTTTTCCTCTCGTGGATGACGAGGAGCTCGAACGCCTCTTCGCGCGAGCCGCCGAGCAGGCACTCGACGATCGCCTCGCGCTCCTTCCGCGGCAGGAGGCGGTGCGGTTGCTCGCCAACGCGACCTACGCGACGGCGGCTCCCGTCGCGGCGAGGCTGCTCGACGCGAAGCAGCCGCCAGCGCTCCAGCATGAGGCGATCGCGGCCCTCGGGGTCTCGAACGACGAGCGAGCCGGTGCGGCGTTGCTCGCGAACTGGCCCGGCTTCACGCCTGCGGTACGCGCGGCGGCGCTGAGCGCGGTTGTGGCGCGCCAGACCCGCCGGCCCGCGCTCCAGGGCGCGCGCGGACGCGGCCGCGTCCATCGCCGCGAGGTCGGCGCGCGG
>CAYMRB010000245.1:0-15152 GCA_964392615.1 uncultured Planctomycetia bacterium
CTACGAGTACACGACCGTCGCGCGGCAGGTCGTCGGGCCGAACCAGTGGCACGAGTTCGTCGTCGGCCTGCTCGAAGCAGGCGAGGTGCTCGTCGACGATTTCCACGTCGTCGAGGACCCCGCCGGCTCAGCGATCGAGGTTCTGCAGAACGGCGACTTCGAGAGCGGCGAGTCGAGCTGGCGTATCCTCGGCAACCACCGTCACAGCGAGGTCATTCGCGATCCGGACGACGCGTCGAATCACGTGCTCCATCTGATCGCGACGGGGCCGACGGAGCACATGCACAACCACCTCGAGACCACACTCGCCGGTGGCCGGACGGTGCAGAACGGCCGCACCTATCGGATCAGCTTCCGCGCCCGCTGGCTCGCGGGGACGAAGCTGCTGAACACGCGTCTCTACTTCAATCGCGCCGCGCGGACGACGGTGCTCGAGGCGCCGACGACCGCCGGCACTCCCGGGCGTCCCAACTCGGTCCAGGATCCGAACCCGGGGCCGACGTTCACGGGTCTTCGCCACGCGCCGGTCGTGCCGGATAGCGGCGAGGACGTGACCGTGAACGTGGCGATCGACGATCCGGACGGCGTCGACGGTGCCGTTCTGTGGTGGTCGGTCGAAGAAGGCGCGTGGCGCAGCGCTCCGATGGCTGCGAACGGAACCGAGTACGCCGCCACGATTCCGGGACAGAGCTCCGGGCGACTCGTGCAGTTCTACGTCGAGGCGACCGACGGTCGCGGCAGCGCCGCGACATTCCCTGCCGGGGGGCGCGACTCGCGTGCGCTGTACCGGGTCGACGATGGGCAGGCCCAAAACCAGGCGCCGCACAACGTCCGCATCCTGATGACGCCGTCCGACGTGAGCTTCATGCATTCGGAGCTCAACGTGATGAGCAACGAGCGTCTGGGCGGCACGGTCGTCTATCAGGAGAGCGAGGCATTCTACGACGTCGGCGTGCGGCTGAAGGGCAGCGAGCGCGGCCGGCTCGGCGGGTCCCGCGTGAGCTTCAGCGTGCGGTTCCACTCGGAGAAGCCGTTCCGCGGGCTGCACCGCACGGTATCGTTCGACCGCGCCGGCGGCTGGGGGATCGGCGCCGGACCGACGGGGCAGGATGAGATCATCTTCAAGCAGCTCGTCAGCGGGGCGGGCGGCTTACCGTGCATGTACGACGACATCTGCTGGCTCATCACGCCGCGGCGATCCGAGACGGGTCACTCGCTGCTGATGATGGCGAAGTACGGCAGCGACTTCCTCGACTCGATGTACCCGAACGGGGGCGATGGAACCGCGTTCAAGATGGAGCTCATCTACTACCCGACCACGACGACGACCGGTGGTGCGGAGGGCTTCAAGCGACCGCAGCCCGATCGGGTGATCGGGACGGACATGCGCAACCTGGGCGACGATCCCGAGGCCTACCGCTACAACTTCATGATCGAGAGGCACCGCGATCGCGACGACTATTCGGGCCTGATGCGCCTGTGTGAGACGATGGGGCGGTCGGGTGCAGCATTCGAGAACGCGGTCGAAAGCGTGCTCGATGTCGACGAGGCCGTGCGGATGTACGTCGCCCACTCGCTGTGCGGCGTCAACGATACGTACATCCTCGGCAGCAACGCGCACAACCTCATCCTGTACGAGCGGCCGTCGGACGGGCGGTTCGTGCTGTTCTACTGGGATCAGGACTTCGCGTGGTCCCGCGGCGCCACCACGGCTCTCTGGGGCACCGAGAACCTCGCCAGGCACTTCGGCTTTCCGCGCTTCCAGCGGCTGTTCTGGGGGCACCTCGACGACATGCTCGAGTCGACGTACAACACGACGTACATGCGCCACTGGACGGATCACTACGGCTCGATGCTCGGCGAGCAGAACAGCTTCTCGCGCATCTTCTCGTACATCGGCCAGCGCAACAGCTACGCTCGCGGCCAGATGCGGTCGCGAGCTCCGAACGTCGCGTTTCGCATCACGACGAACGGCGGCGAGAACTTCACGGTCGACACGCCCGAGGTCCTGCTCGAGGGCGAGGGATGGGTCGACATCCGGCAGATACTCGTCGTCGGTCACGAGGCGCCGCTCGACGTGCGGTGGACGGCGCTCGACCAGTGGGAGGCCGACGTTCCTCTGGCGGCCGGCGAGAACGAGCTGTTCCTCGTCGCGTTCGACCACAGCGGCGAGGTCGGCGCGTCGGACAGCATTCGCGTGACGACGACGTTCGACTTCCCGACGCCCGAGATCGCCTCGGTCACACCGGCCAGCGCGCCGGTCGGTGCGCCGGTCGTCATCACCGGAGAAAACCTCGAGGAGGGCGCGATCGCGATCTTCGGCGGCGTCGCGGCGGAGACCTTGCTCGGGCCCGGACCCGGCGAGCTCACGGCCTATGTCCCGGTGCTGGCGCCCGGTCTCGTCGCGCTGCACGTCGAAGGAGCCGATGGCTCGACGTCGGAGCCGGTCGCATTCACCGTTCTCGACGCGCCGATCTTCCTGCGCGGCGATGCGAACCTCGACGAGTCGGTCGACATCAGCGATCCCGTACGCGTGTTGCTCTACCTGTTCGCGGGCGGTGAGGTGACCTGCGAGGATGCCGCCGACGCGAACGACGACGAGCGAGTCGATCTGACCGATGCGGTCTTCATCCTCGACTATCTGTTCCGCGCCGGAGCCGCGCCGCCACGTCCCTCGCGGCAGGCGGGCGCTGACCTCACCGGCGACGGTACGATCGGGTGCAGCGAGGGATTGCCGATCTGATCCGAGCGGCTTCTCTCGACGGAGTTCGGGGCCCGTGTCAGACGCGGAGTTGAGCTGCCGCGAAGCGGTCAGCCTCCAACTCCGCGGGCATGGGCTGCCGACCGAGCGAAGTCGAAGACCGCGGTGCTGACTGCCTCGGCCAGCTCATGCCAGATTTTGCGGCACCTTCGCATTGGCATGCTACTCATGACATCCTGACGGACTGTGCCTTTTGGTGTCGCGATACCCTCCCTCTGCTGAACCGCGATCGATGCCCTCGAAGTCTCTTGCGGCGTTCGCCCTCTGTTGCGCGATTTCCTCGCTGGTCGGATGTCTGCCGAGCTGGTCGGTCGACTGGGCCGATCGCGACGCGTACGGAACGATCCGTGAGGGGCAGGACGCGGTGCTGGGACGGAGCGTCGACTTCGACATCGAGTACGCCCCCGTCGACAGCTACGAGTTTCTCGACGGCATCGACACCTCGCTCGAGGGCGATCCCGACCTCCCCGTCATGACGCTGGAGAACGCCTTGAAGGTCGCGTTCAGGAACAGCCGAACGTACCAATCGCGCAAGGAGGATCTCTACAGCTCGGCGCTGTCGTTCGCGACGCTGTCTCGAGGCTGGACGACGCTCCTGTTCACCGACAACGTGAGCGGGGTCGGCGAGGCGGCCTACACGCAGGGAGGAGGGCCGGAGGCCGGCCCCGACAACACGGGCCAGTACATCAACGCGAACGGCGGCGTGTCGCTGGCCAAGCGGTTCGTCGGTGGCGGTCTGCTGACACTCGGGGCGTCTCTCAGCTACGCGATCGACCTTCTCGACGGATCCGACAGCGAGCTGTTCGGGTCCCTCGTCAGCGCCACGTTTACACAGCCTCTGCTGCGCGGCGCCTGGAGGAACCTGGCGTACGAGGAGCAGTATCGCAGGGAGCGCGACTTCCTCCTCGAGGTCTTCGAGTTCGATCGGTTTCGGCAGACGTTCGCCGTCAGCATCCTTCGCGGCTACTACGGCGTCCTTCGGGGCCGCGACCAGCTCGAGAACGGCAGGACGAGCGTCAGGAGGTTGAAGGAAGCCTACGACGTGACCAGGGTCCTCGCAGACGGGGGGCAGGTATCCCCGATTCAGAAGGATCAGGCGGAGCAAGATTACCTGAACGCGCAGATCGCGTTGGAGGTCAGCTTGTTGACCTACTCGGGTGCGCTGGACTCGTTCAAGATCACGCTCGGCCTTCCCATCTCGACCGAGATGCGACTCGACTACCCGGGCGCGCTGAATTCGCTGCGCGAGAGGCTGATCACTCGCGACGCGGCAGAGAGCGATCCGTTCCCTCTCACCGAGTTCGAGGCCGTCGATACCGCGCTGTCGACCGATACGGACCTCCTGCGGGTCCGCGCGCGCGCTCGTGACACCGAGAAGGACGTGGAGATCGCCGCCGACAACTTCTTCCCCAGGCTCGACCTCGAGCTGGGAGCTTCCGCGCCCGGCACCGCGCCCGTTCGGCCGGATCGCGTCCAGTGGCATCACCACACTCGCAATGTGAGGCTGCAGTTCGACTACGATCTCGACCAAGCGGAGAACCGCGACACGTACCGCAACGCGTTGATCACGCGCGACCGGGCGGCGAGAAACCTGACACGGGAGGAGGACTCCGTGACCTTGAGCGTGCGCAACTCGATTCGGTCGCTCAAGCAGTCGAGGCAGAGCTATCAGCTTCAGGCCAAGAGCGTCGCGATCGCCAAGCGGCGGACCACGTTCGTCGCTGTCCAGCGGAAGGAGGGGCTGGCCTCCGCCCGCGACGTCCTCGAAGCTGAACGGGCGAGGACGTTCGCGCTCAACGGCCTGACCAACTCGCTGATCGACTATACGGTGACCCGGCTCGAGTTTCTGGCGGATCTGGGCATGATCGAAGTGGACAGCGAGGGGCTGCACGGCGAGAAGAACGAGCCGTTCGGATTCGATCGCCTCCAGGAGCGATACGATTATCTGTCGGCGGGGCAGGACGAGGGGGCGGAGGTCGCTGTTGACCCTCTGGGTGTCTCCGCAACGCAGGGAAGTGAGAACACCGATGAGTAGGCCCGTCGTCATCACGACAGCTATTCTGGCCCTGGCGGCGCTAGCGACAGGATCCGGCTGCTGGTCATTCAGCGGGGCGGACGACGCCTCCGAGCGCAGCACCACCACGGCGAAGAGGGGAACGCTGCGGATCACTTCGACCGAGTCCGGTGAGCTCGAGTCCGAGGAGAAAACCGTCATCGCCAACGAGCTCGAGTGGGCGGTGATCATCAAGTCGGTCCGGGAAGAGGGGGAGATCGTCAAGGAGGGCGATGTCGTCATCGAGTTCGAGTGCAAGGAGCTGATCACGGCGATCGAGGATATCGAGCTCGAGATCGAGAACGCGCAGATGGACGTCGAGCAGGCGCGCAAGACGCAGCAGATGACGACGAAGGATCAGCAGAACTTCGTCGTTCAGAGCGAGAATGCGCTGAAGACCGCGCTCGAGAACAAAGCGCGCTACACGAAGGAGTCCAAGAGCAAGGTCGCCAAGGCGGAGGAGCTGGTCAAGAAGGCCGAGGAGGCGCTGACGCGCTATCTGAACAAGGGCGGCAAGTGGGAGAATGATCTCAAGGATGCGGAGACCGCGATCGACATGAATCGACGGCAGCTCGCCATCGACGAGGAGAAGCTCGCGTTCAAGAGGAAGGTCAACGCCGATCCGACGCTGGAGAGCCCGTATCCCAAGACCGAGATCGACAAGGACGCGATGGAGGTCGAGAAGCTCAAGGACAGGCTGCAGAAATCGATCGCGGCAAAGAAGCTCCTGATCAAGTACGACCATCCCAACCAGAAGCGGCAGCTCGAGGAGGCCGTGCGGCAGGCCGAGCTCGATCTGAGCATCATGGCCGACTTCACGATCCCGCAGACGATGCGGCTGCGCGACTCCGAGGTCGCCCAGGCGCAGCTGGTGCTCGAGAAGACCAGGATCGGCCAGGAAGCGACGCTGAAGTGGGGCGAGATCGAGATCAAGGGCAAGGAGAAGGTGCTGCGGAAGAAGCAGGAGAAGCTGGAGGAGCTGATCGAGCAGCGGGACAAGCTCATCGTGAACGCCGAGCGGGACGGGCTGATACTGTACCGGCTTTCCTGGGCCGAGCACGGCGTCGTGGTTCAGATCAAGGCGGGCTCGAAGGTCAATCCGCGGCAACGGCTGATCGAGATTCCCGACATGACGACGCTGCAGGTGCAGACGATCGTGTTCGAGTCGAAGAACCGGCTTGTCCAGATCCGCGATGAGGAGAACGGCCTCGAGGGATCCGCGGCCGTCATCTCGCTGGACGCGCTGCCCAACAGGGAGTTCAAGGGGCGGGTCGTCAGGCGGTCCACGCTGCCGAAGATCAACGGACAGCCGTGGATGGAGACCGGCGCGCGGGTGTACGAGCTCTTCCTCGAGGTCGACTGGAAGGCCGCCGGCCTGACTGTGGGGCAGCAGCTGAAGCCCGGCATGAAGTGCAATGTGGAGGTGATACTGGACGAGGTCGACGACGCTCTGCAGATCCCGATCACATCCGTCTACAGCGGCGGCGGGCGTTACTTCTGCAGGAAGATCGCGGACCAAAAGCCGGTCGAGCAGGAGATTACCATCGGCAAGATGAGCGAGCGTCACGTGCAGGTCCTCTCGGGCCTCGAGGAGGGCGACGAGGTGCTTGTGAGCGCGGGGGCAGCGGCGATCAGCGGCTCGGTGCCGATCTCGATAGACGGCGAAGGTTAGATGGAGAACATCATTCGCCTGGATGCGGTTACGAAGAGATACGACGTCGGCATCGGCGTCACGGCTCTCGATCGCGTCGACCTGGATATCCCCGAGGGCCAGTTTCTGGCGATCATGGGCTCCAGCGGGTCGGGCAAGAGCACCATGCTGAACATCCTCGGCTGTCTCGACAGCCCGACAGGCGGCAGGTACTACCTCGGCGGCGAGGACATCTCCACGTTCTCGGACAACAAGCTCTCGGACATCAGGAATCGGAAGCTCGGCTTCGTGTTCCAGGCTTTCAACCTGATCTCCTGGATGACGGTGACTCAGAACATCGAGATGCCGCTCTTTTACCTCGGCTTGACACGAGCCGCCCGTCGCAAGAAGAGTGCGGAACTCGCGGCGATCGTCGGCCTGGGCGATCGTCTCGGCCACCGGCCGACCGAGCTGTCGGGCGGGCAGATGCAGCGCGTCGCGATCGCGAGGTCGTTGGCTAACGATCCGCTCGTCCTGTTCGCGGACGAGCCGACCGGGAACCTGGACACCCAGACCGGCGAGGAGATCATGGGGCTGTTCGCCAGCCTGAGCGCGCGCGGACGTACGATCCTGATGGTGACACACGAGCCCGCGCTCGCCGAATACGCGCACCGGGTCATCTCGCTCAGGGACGGCAAAATCGAGTCCGACACCTTGACGCAAAACGGCAGGGGGGAGGCGTAGTGGGCAAGCTCCTCGACATCGTGCTGCTCGCCGTTCACAGCCTCCGAGTGCACATCGTTCGCTCCATCCTGACGATGATCGGGATCATCTTCGGGGTGTGCAGCGTCAGCATCATGCTCGCGATCAACGCGGGCGCCGGAAAGCAATCGGCTGACCTGTTGCGCGAGCTGGGGAGCAACAGCATCATCTTCAGCTCCATCAAACCGTCCGCGGGCAGCAGCAGCAGCTCGTCGAAGGGCTTCTCGCTGTATCAGTACGGCATCAAGCACACGACGGTCGCTTGCCTGGTCAACAACATCCGGGGCATCGACTGCTACACGATCATCCACATCGGAAAGCAGTTCTATTACGCGCGTGAGGACAACCAGCGCACCGCGACCGTGTTCGGCGTCGAGCCGAAGTACGCCGAGGTTGCCAACCCGAAGATGATTCAGGGCCGGTTCATCTCGGAGATCGATCTGCGAGAGCGCAACCCGTACTGCGTCATCACCTCGACTCTGGCGCGCGATGCGTTCGGCTGCGAGCACGTCCTCGGCAAGGTGATCCGGCTGATGGATCGGCCGTTCAAGGTCGTCGGCGTGATGCAGCGTCTCCCAAAGACTCTCGAAGACATGAATGTCAGCGACAGCGACATTCCCATCTTCATCCCGCGAACGACGGAAGAGGCGATGTTCAGCAAGATGAACGTCATGTCCTCGCAGGGGAACACGGTCTCGGAGAAGGTCGAGGTCAGCCAGCTGATCATCAGAATGAAGGACGAGCAGGCAGTGATCGACGCCGCGCCGATCGCGCGCCGAATCATCGACAAGCAGCATCCGAAGCGGGACTGCGCGATCAAGATCCCGATGGAGTTGATCGAGAAGCGCGCGGCTCAGAGGCGACTGTGGGACCTGCTGTCGTTCGTCATCGCGTCGGTGTCGCTGGTGGTCGGTGGCATCGGCATCATGAACATCATGCTGGCGAGCGTGACCGAGCGTACGAAGGAGATCGGCGTTCGACGGGCGATCGGCGCGAAGAAGCGCGACATCATCACGCAGTTCTTGATCGAGGCGGTCACGATGACCACCGCGGGGGGGGTGATCGGAGTCGCCCTGGGCTATTTCACGCCACCGTACGTGGGGCGCTATCTCAACATCGTGCCCATCGTCTCCGTGACCATGCTGATTCTCCCCTTCTTCATGGCGATCGGCGTCGGCCTCATCAGCGGCTTGTATCCCGCGATTCGCGCAGCCGGGCTCGATCCGATCGAGGCGTTGCGTCATGAGTAGGCTGCGACGCGTCATTCTGCTCATCGGCGCGGGAGTCGCTGTTGTTTCGATGGACAGCGGTTGCTCGAGAGATTCGCGCGACAAGGACGTGTCGTCCAGGGCCACCGTCCGGGCGGAGATAGGCTCTCTGAGCATCGCCGTGACGAATCCATGCACGGTGGAGGCCGACAAGAAGGTCAACGTCCTCAGCGAGCTGAAGTACTGGGCCAGCATCGTTGCGGTCAAGGAGGAGGGAGCTCTTGTCAAGGCGGGCGACGTCATCATCGAGTACGAGTGCAAGGCGCTGACGGATCAGATCGAGAGTCGGGAGCTGCGATTGGACTCGGCGAAGCTCGGCTTGGAGCAGGCGCGAAAGCAGAAGACGATCGCGGAGAAGCAGTCGGAGGTAGACCTGCTGAAGGCCGAGAACAATCTGCTGAACGCGACGGAGAACCTGACCATCTACGAGAAGATCTCCAAGAGCGAGCTCGCGGTCGCCCGCGACAAGGTGGCTCGGGCCAAGGAAGCGCTGACGCGATACGTCGAGGAGGGAGGCGCCTGGGAGAACAACCTGAAGGACGCCGGCACGGCGATCCGGATGGCGCAGAAGAGCTTGGACATCGAGCGGGCGAAGCTCGAATTCAAGATTCGGGTCAATGAGGATCCGACACTCGAGAGCCCCTATAGCGAGACGGAGATCGAGGGGCATGCCATGCTGGTCCAGACGCTGGAGAACGCTCTTCAGAAGACGAGGAGAGACAAGGAGCTGCTCGTCCAGTACGACGGGCCCAACATGAAGCGGCAGCTCGAAGAGGCCGTCGAGCAGGCCGAGACCGACCTCGACCTGATGCTGGAGTTCACCGTGCCTCAGACGTTCCGCTCTCTGCGGGCCGATGTGGACGAGGCCGAGCTAGGGCTCGACAAGGCCAAGGCCGAGCAGATATCGACCCGCGAGCTCAAGGAGTTCGCGGTCAAGGGAAAGGAAGCGATCGTCGAGAAGATGGAGAGGATGATGGCGGAGCTCATGGAGGAGAAGGGGAAGCTCCAGTTCAGAGCTCAGTCCGACGGGATCATCCTGTACCGACCGGGCTGGCGCCCCGGCGGCACGCGACCGATCGAGCCGAAGCCCGGTGAGTGGCTGTATCCGAAGGCGAAGCTCATGGAGATCCCGGACATGACGACGCTCATGGTCCAGACGGAGCTCCTCGATTCGCTGAACATCCACTTGGCCCGTGGTGGCAAGGTCGGCGGAGGGACGAAGGCGACCTTCACGTTGGATGCGATTCCGGGCCGGCAGTTCCGAGGGCATGTCCTCGAAGCCGTACCGAACCAGCAGGTGCTGGACAAGCTCGCGGGCAGGGAAACCGACGAGAGCCGAGACCGCACGGGCGAGGCAGCTGCGAGCGCAACCGTAGCGAGCGAAAGCGACGGCGCGCCGAGCCGCATCTTCAGAGGCAACGTGCTGAAGACCTCGCCGTTGCCGAAGGACACCGGCACACACTTCATGAAGTCCGGCGTGAGCGCGTACGATGTGTTCATCGAGGTGGATTGGGAGTCCGAGGGCTTGGTGCCGGGCGATGACTTGAAGCCGGGCATGAGCGGCAAGGTGACGCTGTCGCTCGTGAACGTCGAGAACACCCTGACCGTCCCGGTCGTGTCGGTGTACAACCGCGACGACAGCGACTACTGCCGGCGAGTCATCGACGGTAGGGTTGTCGAGCAGAAGATTGCCGTCGGCTTGAGAAACGAGAGCCGCGTCCAGGTTCTGGAAGGCCTGGAGGAGGGGGACGAGATCCTGCTGGTGGGCGACAAGGACAGCGACGCGAACCCGGCCGAGTAGGGCGGGCTCGCGTCGCCGCAGCGAACTACGGGCACTGCTCCTCTTCGCAGCCGATCGCGAGGTCGCTCTCGAGCTCGCTCAGGTCACACGCGGGGAACGGCTCCGGAATCGCCGGGCCGCCGAGGAAGTTGTAGTTGAGCGTGTAGATCGCGTCGCCGACCTGACCGGTCACGCGGCCGTCGGCGTTCGAGTCGCACGCGGCGAGGCACGTCGGCACCGGCCCGCCAGTGAAGTTGTAGTTGAGCACGTACACCGCGTCGCCGACCTGGCCGATGACGTTGCCGTCGCCGTTGCAGTCGCCGCGCAGGAACCGCAGCCCGGGTCTCACTTCCGATTCGTTGAGCTGGAAGTTGTCGTACGCGACCTGCTGGCCGTTGTGGTACGTCCAGAAGCCGATGTGGCCACCGCGGTAGGTCGGATCGACGACATCGAAGATCACGACGTCGTCGACGGAGAGCACGATCCGATCGTCGTCGATCTCGAGCACCCACTCGGTACCGAGCTCGAAGTTGGCCAGAGTCGGCGGTGCGACCTCCGAGGCGACGCCGTTATCCCAGCGTTGGAATCGATAGCCCCCGTCGGCCGCCCGATCGAGCCAATCGATCGCGTATCCGCTATTGCCATCGAATCGCCGCAGCGTGTTCTGACCGAAGAAGAACACACCCGCGTGGCGGCCGATGCCGTCTCCGGGCTGGGCGAGGAACTCCATGTCGAACTCGATCCGGTACACGCCACCGAACGCGATCGGCTCGTCCCCGGCCCAGATCCACGACTCCGGTGCCGCGAAGGTCTCGACGTAGAGCGTCTCCTCCTGAACGCGCCAATCGCCCGACGTGATCGTCCAATCGCCGAGGTCGCCGTCATCGCGGTCGAACTCGTCGCGGTAGAACATGACCTCCTCGAGCACCGAGACCGTGCTCGTGCTGGTGCTCGTGTTGCCCGCCGAGTCCTCGACCTCGAGCGTGACCACATACGTCCCGGCGAATTCGTAGGTGTGCGCCACCTGCGGCTCGGTCTCTTCCGTCGCGTCGCCGTCGCCGAAGTCCCAGCGGTACGCGACGATGTCGTTCGTCGCCGTGCTGCACGACGCGTCGAAGGTCGTAGGGAGCCCCGAGACCGGGCTCGACGAGACCTCCATGCACGCGGCGATCTCGATCGGCACGGTCGTGATTTCGAGCTCGTCGACGGCGACCTCTGTCGTGTTCTGGAAGGTCCAGACGGCGAAGAGGCCATCGCGATACGTGCGATCGGCTACCTCGATAATCGGCACATCGTCGTCCTCGGCGAAGACGCGGATCATCTCGTCATCGGTCCGAATCGTCCAGCTCAGCGGCGGGTCGATCAGGTCGGCGCCGCCCGTCGCGATCATCGTGTGTGCGGGCCCCGCTTGACCCGGGCGCGGATCGACGCGGATGAGCCGGAACCCGTGGTCGGAAGCGCGATCGATCCAGTCCATCGTGTAGCCGCCCATGGTCGGCGAGTAGCGCTGCGTCGGCTCCGACGCGAAAAACATGATGCCGCCATGGCGGCCGACGCCATCGGGGACCACCTGGGTGAGCTCGAGTTCGACGCGGATCTCAACATCGCCGGCAAAACGGAAGTTCGGCTCGCCGGCCCAGATCCAGGGGGCGTTGAAGTTGCTGCCGGTCGTGCCAGTATTCAGCAGCCGCTCGTCTTCGAGGCGCCAGTCGCCCTGGTGCGGGACCCACCCGGTGGGCGGTCCATCCTCGCGGTCGAACTCGTCGAGGAAGTTGTCGGTCGTCTCGAAGACGTCGACCGCCAGCGTCATCTCAGCCGTCACGCCGTTGACGTCCTCGACCTCGAGCGTGACGACGTAATTGTCGGCGAACAGGTACTCGTGCGAGATCGTCTCGCCGGTGCCGGCCTCGCCGTCGCCGAAGTCCCAACGGTAGGCGGCGATCCCGTCGACGGCCGTCGTGCACGTCGCGTCGAAGTCGACCGTCAGAGGGGCCGGACCGCTCGTCGGGTTGGCGGTCGCGCACGGGCGAATCAGGATCGGATCGTGCTCGATGGTGATCTGATCGATGATGATCTGCGTGTTGTTCTGGTACGCCCAGACGCCGAAGTGGCCCTCGCGGTAGGTCCCGTCGAGCACGTCGACGTCGAAGACCGGAACGTCGTCGCCGTAGATGTTGATCGTCTCGTCCTCGAGCTCGATGCGCCATGTGGTAGGCGGTTCGGCGAAGGCCGGGGTCCCTTCGATGAGCACGGTCGGGGTGCCGCCGTCGATGCGACGCAGCCGGAACCCGTGGTCGGTGTCGCGGTCGATCCAGTCGAGGAGGTAGCCGCTCATCGCGGCATCGCCGCGGTGCGTCGTTGCCGACGCGCAGAACAGGACGCCACCGTGACGGCCGATCGGCAGCGATGGCGTGCCTCCGAACTCGAGATCGATCGTCGCGACGAGCTCGCGTCCGAACCAGATCGGTGCGTCGCCGGCCCAAATCCACGGCTCGGGCGCACCGGAGGGCGTGTTCTGCAGCGCTCCATCGAAGATGCTCCACTCGCCTTGCGCGACGGTCCAGCCGACCGGCGGCCCATCGTCGGAGAACTCGTCCTCGAAGACGGCCTGCGCCGCGATCGACGTCGGTGTCAGCAGCGCCAGAACGACGACACAGAGAGAGACGGCTCGAACGGCACCTGTGGACGCGACAAGAGCGAACGATGAGCGGTGTGATGCCATGGCTATAGCTCCCTATTCTCCCGCTGATTCGAAGTGTCGACGCGACGGACGATAGCCTTCTCGCGCGCGAGGCCCTTTCTCGACCGCACCTACTGTATCGCCGGGGCTCGGGCGCAGGCAAATGCAATCGGCGACGCCCGAATCGCGGACGCGGCGACTACACGCTGTTCTCGACACGACGGGAGAGGATAGAATCAACGGCGTTGCGGCTGACGCTTCTCGCGGGCCGCAGGGTCTGTTTCGGTCGCGCATGCAACTCTCTGGAGGGCATCCCGCTATGAAGCTGCTCAGGAACTGCCTGACGCTATCGCTGGTACTGGCCGTTGCCTCGCCGGTGCTGGCAGATACGTACACCGAGGACTTCGAGCGACCCGATGGGCCGACCACGGATTGGGTCACCGTCAGCCCGACCGTCGCGATCGAGGCCGGCGAACTGACCCTGACGCCCGGCTCTCCTGCCGAGGTCGACGCCTATGCGGGGCAAGGTGGCACCGGACTCTGGTTCGAATCGATCACCCACATCGGGTTCGACATCGCGTACCCCGGCGAGCCGGCGGGCTGGCCGTTCGATCATGGCGGCGTCATCTTCGGCGCGCAGGATCCGACCGGACGCTACGGCACGACCTGCTACGTGATCGACTACATCGCGGCCGCGGCGGACAACCCCGATGTCGGGCGATTCCGACTCGGCCGGCATATCAACGGCCAGGAGGGGGCGATCACGGAGACCGCGGTGAACATCACCGAGTACGAGGGCCGCTGGGAGATCGACCTGACGGAGACGACGATCACGTTCAGCTTCAACGGGGTCGAGCAGTTCACCGTCGAGAACACCGAGGTGCCGCGCACCGGGTACGTCGGCTTCTGGGCCTATCAGGCGCCCGCCGAGAACAAGGTCGCGATCGACAACGTCATCGTCGAGCACACGCCCGGCCCGTGTCCGACGTTGCTCGTCGACGACGTCGTGATGACCGAGGGCGGAGCGAACGCGCTTCTGCCCGTGCGGATTCCGATCGGCGCGAACGCGACCGAGGTGTACGAGGTCACCTTGGCGAGCTCCGATCCGGCGACCGCGGCGCCCGTCGTCGAGACGTTGACGTTCGGCGTCGGCGAGTCGCCGGTGCAGAACGCGGAGGTCGCGGCCGGAGTTCCCGGGCAGGCTCTGATCTCGCTAACCGTCGGCGGCGAGGAGTGCGGCGACGAGGCCGTCGCCGAAGTCCTCGGCCCGGTGGCCTACCTCGAGGAGTTCGACCAGGAAGACGGACCTCTGGAGGATTGGTGGATCGCCGGCGGACAGGGAGTGGTGGTCGACGAGGTGCTGTCGCTCAGTGCGCCCGGTAGCCCGTTCGTCTGGTACGGCATCGGCGGTACTGCGCTGAGCGTGCCGAAGATCGACGCGGTGCGGTGTCGCATGAAGTTCGCGCAGGTAAACCACGCGGTCGGCGCGCACGGTGGCATCATTCTGGCGCCCGCAGCGACTACGGCGCGCGGGCAAGGCTACATGATCGATGTGATCGAGCGGGAGTCGGACAACGGCTATCGCATCTACAAGGACAACGCGCCCGAGCCGGGACTCGTCAACCCGCGGCCGCCGTACGTCTGGGATGACGAGTGGCACGATTGGGAGCTCATCTTCACGCCGACCGGATTCACGTTCTCCGTCGACGGGGAGCTCCTCGGGGAGGTCGAAGACCTGACGTATCGCGGCGGGTACCTCGCGTTCTGGTGCTGGACCGGATCCGCCGACCAGAACATGATGGTCGACGACGTCGAGATCGAGTTCGGCGCGAGCGCGTGCCCGTCGATTCTTCCGGCGGTCGCGAACAACCGGCCGGTCAATCCGAAGACCGTGTTCACCGTGATCGCGCCGTTCGGGGCTGCGGTCGATGGCGACCTCGAGATGACCGTGACGAGCACGAACCCCGACGTGGCCGTTCCGGTGGGCGCCGTCGACGGCGCGCTCGTGCTGACCTTCCCGCAAACGCAGGAGATCGCGTCCGCGACGTTCGAGGCCGAGTGTCTGAGCCCGGGGACGACGGAGTTCGTTCTCGATACGGGCGAGGTATCTTGCCTCGAGACCAGCGCAGCGTTCACCGTCCGCGAGCCCGGCCTGGAGGAGCTGTGCGAGGACTTCGCGCAGGACGACGGCGCACCGGAGGACTGGACGATCTACACC
>CAYMRB010000246.1:0-15090 GCA_964392615.1 uncultured Planctomycetia bacterium
TAGGGGTCGGGGTAGGGATCGGCGTAGGGATCGACGTAGGGATCGGCGTAGGAATCGTTGGCGTCGTCCTCCGCGGCCCAGGGATCCGTCGTGTCCTCGTCGGTGGCGTAGGGGGCGACGGAGGGATCGACGTAGGGATCGCTGGAGTCATCCTCCGCGGCCCAGGGATCCGTCGTGTCCTCGTCGGTGGCGTAGGGATCGACGGAGTGCTCGGGGAAGACGTACGGATCGTTCGTGTCGTCGGGGCTCGTGTACGGATCCTCCGAGTCGTCCGGCAGCGTCGGCTCGCTGGCGTCGTCGCTCTCGACGATATCGCTCTCGAAACCGTCTTCCGCGTACTCGTCGTACTTCTCGTAGTCGTCCGCGTACTCGTCGTACTCGTCGTACTCGTCGTACTTCTCGTAGTCGTCCGCGTACTCGTCGCACCCGTCGTCGTCTGCCCAGGCGTCGCCGGCCGGCGTCGTGTCGTATTCGCTCTCGAACCCCTCCGGTGTCGGCTGCAGGAATCGGCCGAAGTACGTCGAGATTCGTTCGATATCGATTCGATCGATGAGCAACGCGAACAGCTCGAGTCCGCGCGCACCGGTCCAGAATTCGTCGTTGTCGTCCGTCGCGTCGGCGTTCGCGATCTTCTCGCTGCACGCGAGGCGCGACTCGAACTCGGCGATCAGCGCCCGGATGTGAGCGTGACGCTCCTCGAGGAGCGCGATCAATCGACCGTTGAGCACCCGGTTCGCATGCTCGACGAGCGCTGCGACCGTGGAGCCGATCTCCCCAGCCACCTCGGCGTCCATGCCGAGCGTCGGCGTGTCGGCGTTCATCGGAACGGCACGGCGCGTTTCGCCGTCACTCGTCTCGTCGTCGCAGTCGAAGGACGCCGGCGCCAGGCTCCCAGCGAAGGGGGCGTCGGTTTCGTCCGGATCGTCGTCGGTGCCCCCCAGCTCGTCGGACGACTGCTCGCGCGGCGGGACGACGTTCTCCTCGAGCGCGAAGTCGTAGTCGCCGTGATCGAAGATGCTGTCGCGGCAGTGGTGGGCCGACTCGAGCTCGGAGATTCGGCGGTCGCGTGCGGCCAGCTCCTCCTCGAGGAGCTCGATCCGATTGAAGAGATAGCTCGGGAACAAGGCCTCGAGGTCAGCATTGCGCTGATCGAGGGCCGCTTCGATCTGCGTGACGAACTCGGCGTCAGCCTTCTCGAGCGCGGCGTGCAACGTTTGTCCCGGCTCTTCTGCGTAGGAGATTCCGCCACAGAAGGCCACGGCTATCAACGAGGTAAGGGCCACGGCTGCTAAGCCCCGGTATAGGCGATGCGCGCTCACGGTGTTCTAGCTCCTTCCGGTTGTTAGCCCGGCGAAGGGAGGGGCCTCCGATCCTTCCGGGCTTCAGCTGCGGGGCACTCGATGTCCCTCCCTGTTCTCGGAAGAAAACGTTCCGTTCTTGAGGGGCAACTTCCGGTTTTCTCCTAGTTTGGGACGTTACCGGAAGGTGCGTTCGCGCGTACCGGAACCCCGCGCGGTTAACCGGCTGTTAGCCTGGCGGCCTGGCACACGACACGCGAACGCGTCGTGCTATCATGCTCGCTCGTATTTCGTGAATTCCACGCGACGAGACAAGCCGCATGAATCCGTTCCCAGACGCGTCCGCCGCCGCCGCAATCCTCGCGCAGATCCGCGCGGCCATTCCGACCGTCAGCCTGCTTCCCGGCGAGTCGCCGTGGCACGAAGCGACGCAGCGACTCGCGCAACTCGACGACGAGGAGCTGCTCGGCGCGCCGGCCGTCGATCGAAACCTGGCGGCCTGCGTGCGCAGCGGCCTTCTCCTGCGCGCTGATCTGCTGGACGCGTCGCATACGCAGAGTCAGGCGATCGACACGCCCGACGGCAGCTACTGGCACGGCATCATGCACCGTCGCGAGCCCGACTACCAGAACTCGAAGTACTGGGTCCGCAAGGTAGGCGACCATCCTCTCTACGCTTCCCTTCCGGCCGCTGCGGTCGACGCGGGGATCGAGACCGAGGTCCTAGCGGAAGTCGCTCCGCGGGATCGCTGGGATCCGTACCGCTTCGTCGACGCGTGCGAGGCAGCCGCGACCGGCGTGCGCCCCGATCTCGTGGCGGGGCTCGAGGCCCTGCAGGACGTCGAGATCCACCAGCTCCTCGCGTATTGCCATCTCGGCGCCACGACCGCGTGACGCGGGCGCTCGACTTCCGAGAAAAGCCACCGCACGACTCGCGTGCGAGGTGAGCCGTCCACGAGAGACGGGCCTCGCTGATCGCTCCGTCGACGGGCCGCTAACGCCGTCGTTTGCCGCCGCTCGCCACATCTCCTACTCTTCGTAGGGACTCGGGGCGGTATGCAACGGACTCATCAGGGGCGATCCACATGACGACGACACCGGAACTCGAGCTGTCGACGACGGCCGAGGCGGCGACGGATGCAGTCAAGGTACCCTACCTCCAAGAGGTCGAGGAGTACTTCCGACAGCTCGTCATCGCCGAGAAGAATTTCCACCTCTATCCCGTGCAGGGCACGGTGGTCCAGCAGTCGCTCGATTCCGTGCACGCGGCGCTCGACGCGGCGACGAGCGCCGCGGGGTTGATTCGGCTGCAGCTCGCGCAGAACGAAATCACCTACCAAGACCAGCCGGTGTACGAGGAGGAGCACAAGGGGAAGAGCGTCGCGTTCCGGATGTACAAGGACGGCATCCGCGAGCTCGTTTTCCTCCCCGAGTGCAGCCGCGAGGAGCTGACGGACTTCCTCGCCTGCCTCGAAGAGGCGCGCAAGCTCGACGACGAAGAGGACGACTTCATCACGCTGTTCTGGGAGAAGGACTGCTCGTCCATTCAGGTGCGTCTCGCCGACGATTTCCTCTCGAGCGAAGACGTCCCGGAGATGCCCGAAAGCATCTCCGCGATGCAGGACGTCGACCTCGAGCGATTCGATATTCCCGAGAGCGAGCGCGCCCGTCTCGACGAGATCCTCGAGGAGCGCAAGGCGGGATCCGAGGACGACGGCGGCGAGTCCACGTTCGAGCTGACGGACGAGGAGCGCGACAGCATCCGGGAGCTGGTCGAGAACGAGGACCGCTACTTTCCGGTCTTCGACTTCCTCGACATCCTGATCGAGCTCATGGTGCGCAAGAGCGACACGGAATCCTTCGACAAGGCCGTGAAGATGATCCGCACCGTGCTCGACTCCCTCATTCAGGAGCGCGATTTCCAGCACGCTGCGCAGCTCATGACCAAGTTCTCCAGCAGCGCCCACCCGGCGCTGACGGACAGCCAGCGCCGCGCGCTGAAGGACATGGTCGCGAGCTTCCGGGACAAGAAGACGCTGGAGATCGTCGAATCGTTCCTGCAGGAGAACCCCAAGCTCGCGGCGGACCACCCCGTCTTCGAGTTCATGAAGGCGTACCCCAAGAATGGCGCCGAGGAGTTCTGCCAGTTCTTGACCATGCCATCGCACGTCAAGGCGGTCTCCGAAGTGCTCGTTCACCTCGGAACCGGGCGCGTGGAGCAGTTTACGAAGCACCTGGCCGATCCGGATCCGCTCGTCGTGCGGGCACTGATCGGCGTCCTGGTGCGCGCCGACGGCAACGCGTCCGCGGCGAAGATCGCCCGCGCGCTGGCTCACCCCGACGAGAACGTCCGGATTCACGCCGCGAAGACGATCCTCGAGAACGGCGACTCGAGCGCCGGGACGTTCTTTCTGCCGCTGCTCGGAGAGTCGTCGCGACAGCTGTTGAATCTCGCGCTGCAGTTCTTCATCAAGAACCCCGTGCCCGAGGCCTTCGACGCGCTCGCCGATCTCGTGCAGAGCAAGCGGTTCCAGCAGCTCGACCAGAAGCGGCAGATTCTGACGTTCCGGGCGATCCTTCAGGCCTCGTCGCACAAGGGGCTCGATTTCGTCGAGAAGAAGGTGCTCGGTCGAGTCTTCAGCTTCGGGCAGCACGCCAAGGCGAAGAAGAGCGCCGCGCTGAGCGCTCTGGGCTACAGCGATTCGGACCAGGCGCTCGCGATCCTCGCTCGGTTCGCGACGCGCAAGGGATTCCTCGCTGGAGTCGCTCAGAAGACGATGAAGGACGCCGGCGCGCGCCAGCAAGCCGCAGCTCGTGGTGGTCAGAAGACCGGCACCACATCACCGCGTCCACGGACGGGCGGCCCGGAGGCCCGTCCGCCTCGGTCTCGTCCCCTGCCCCGGACCCAGCAGCAGTCCAACGAGGAGGTGACCCATGCCTGAGTCGACGAAATCGGCCTCCCTGTCGCAGGCTCTCAACAGCGGCGTCCGCAAGTACGGAACCGCGATCGTCTCGAACATGACGATCGCCTTCAAGACCAGCCAGCTGTACGGCTTCGCGCATCAGAACGTCACCAAGGCCCTCGCGGAGCTCAACGAGTTCCTGTCGAGCTTCATCAAGATCGAGGGAGAGGCCGAGCTCGCGCGCGTCGACGAGTTTCTGTTCATCAACGAGGTGCGAGTCAAGATCGACCTCGGGGGGATGCAGGCCTACGAGTACGTCGTCAACCTGATGCGCGATCGCGGCGTGGGCGCGTTCGTGTTCAAGGAGGGGATCGACGAGAAGGAGCTCGCGGCGTTCATCGACCTCGTCTGCTCGGTCGACGCGAGTGACGACGAGGACCCCTGGAAGACGTTCTCCGCAGCGGTGGAGCAGAGCTCGCTCCACAGCGTCGAGTTCCGCAGGTACGTCAAGCCGGAGTCGCAGCGCCAGGAGCTCACGAGTGATACCCGCCTGCTGGCGAGCGCTGCGTACTTCGGTGCCGTTCGCATCGTGGACGAGGCGGTCGAGGCGATCGAGGGACGTCGCAAGGCGAACCTCAAGCGGCTCAAGCGCGTCATTCAGGCCATCGTCGACCTCGTCATGGAAGAGGAGTCGACGCTCCTCGGCCTCGTCAATATCCGAGATTTCGGCTCGCCTCTGGCGAGTCACGCGGTCAACGTCGCCGTGCTGTCGATCGCGCTGGGTGCGAAGCTCGGATTCTCGAAGAAGCACCTGGGCGATCTCGGTGTCGCCGCGCTTCTCCACGATGTGGGCAAGTTCCACTTGTCGCCCGACCTGAAGGGCAGCGCGCCGGAGACGCTGTCGAGAGAGCAGCGCAACACGCTCCGGGAGCACGTCTACAACGGCGTCGACGTGCTTCTCGGCCAGCGCATCTCGGATGCGGTGGTCAAGAGCATGAACGTCGCGTTTCTGCACCATTTCCGCTTCGACGGCACGGGGTTCCCTCGGACCCAGATCGTCTCCGAGCAGAACGTCTACAGCCGGATCATCGCGGTCGCGAACGCGTACGACAACCTGTCGCGATTCGGTCCCGACGGAGCCGAGCCGATGTCGGCGGACCAGATCGTCCGTCACCTCATGGACGGAGGCGGCACGGAGTTCGACCCGCTGGTCGTCAAGGCGTTCTCCAACCTCGTCGGGCTGTATCCGGTCGGCTGCGTGGTCTGTCTCGATTCGGGCGAGATCGGCAGCGTCGTCGCTGCGGCCAGCAACCCGCGTTACCTCGATCGGCCGAAAGTCCGGCTCTTCAAGGACGCCATGGGACTGCCGACCGACGAGGTCGTGGATCTTCTCGAGCGGGATCCGTCCGGCGGATTCCCGCGCAGCATCCTGAAGCTCTACCAGCAGGAGGAGATTCAGCTCGAGATGGACGAATTCCTTTCCGTTATCTGATCGCCGCGGCCTCGAGAGCACTGACGGCCCGTTGAAGAAGACGATCCGGCGCAGAGCCAGCTGTTCGCTCTTCGTTGCCAGAACTCGACACGACACCAACTCATGAGCACAGCCAGCTCCACTGCCTCGACCGTGGATCGCGACTTCATCAACGGCCGCTACCGAGTTCTGAAGGAGCTCGGGCGCGGGGGCATGGGACAGGTCTATCTCGTCGAGGACGAGGTCCGCGACGGGCAGCGCATGGCGTTGAAGACGCTGCTGCCGGAGTCGACGGACGACATGGTTCGCGCGGGATTCCGGGACGAGTTCGCGGAGCTCGCCAAGGTTCGACACCCGAATCTCGCCGCGGCTTTCGATTTCGGCCACGTTACCGGAACCAGGGAGTCGTTCTTCACCACCGAGTTCATCGACGGCGTCGAGCTCATGAAGGGGGTTAAGAACGCGTCCGTGACGCAGCTGACTCAGGTGACGGCGCAGTTCCTGCACGGTCTCGACTTCCTGCACGATCTCGAGCTGATCCACAACGACCTCAAGCCGGCGAACATCCTCCTCGAGAACGAGTCCGCCGGGCCGAGCGGAGACTGGGACGACGAGGACAGCGCAGACCTGAGCAAGCTCGAGTCCCTTGCCTACGGTCGCTGCGGCTGCGTCAAGATCATCGACTTCGGGTTGATCTGCCGCGAGCACACGCAGTGCGAGAAGATCCTGGGCACGGTGCGCTACATGTCGCCGGAGCGCATCCAGAGGGCGCCTGCCGACCGGCGCAGCGACCTCTACTCGGCTGGCGTCGTCATCTTCACGCTGTTCGCGCGGCGGCTGCCGTTTCAGGACAAGGATCTACGCGAGCTGCTGCGCAAGCACGTTCAGGAGCCGCCACCGCCGCTCGAGTCGCTGCGGCGGGATCTGCCGCCGGTCATACCGCAGATCGTCCACCGGCTGCTCGAGAAGCGCCCGGAGAATCGCTTCAATCGGGCTTCGGAAGTGCTCGATCTGCTGGGGCGCTCCCTCGGTTGGCACGACGCTCCCGAGGTGTCGCGGTGGAACGGCAAGCGTCTCAGTGCCGGGTCGTTGCTGCACCGTTCGAAGGAGCTCGAGGAGCTCGAGGGGTACTACGACGCCGCCCGCGCGGGGAAGGGAGTCGTCCGTAGCGTCACCGTCGAAGGCTGCGCGGGCACGGGCAAGAGTCGCCTGGTCGAGGAGCTCCGCAGCCACGTCCAGGTCTCCGGCGGGGCGTACGTCACCGCGTCCGGCACGGCGGTCGAGGGCAACCTGCAGCCGATCATGGACATGCTGCTGGCGGGGCTCAGGACGACGGGCGTCTCGGGCATGGAGCGGATCGACGCCCTGCTCAAGGCGCGCGAGTCCGAGTCCGTGCCGCTGAACAACTCGCTCGAGAAGCTCGTGCTGCTCTGCACGAAGCAGCTGCCGCTCGTCCTCCACCTGGATGATTTCGATCGGGCCTCCGACACGGTGCGTCGATGGGCGCTCGAGCTCGTCCACACGATCGAGTATCGCGCCCGGCGGGGCAAGTCGCCGCGCAAGCTCTTGATCGTCCTCACCCGTCGCACGGTTCCGGGCAGGGGAAGCGTGCATCTCGGCACGAACGAGACGATCGAGCTGAGCGATTTCGCGGCGCCCGAGGCGAAGGAGTTCGTGCACCGGCTCTTCCAGCAGGACGAGATCCCGCCGGCGGTGGTCGAGAGTCTGGTGCGTTCTTCGAGGGGCAATCCGCTCTTCCTGACCGAGCTGGCCAACACGATCGTCGAGAGCGGCGACGTGACGTACTCGGGGGCCACGTGGAGGTTCCCGGACGCGATTCCCGCGGCGACGCTTCCCGAATCTCTGGGCGACCTGTTCGAGGAGCGGCTCGCCGCGCTCAAGACGGATCGAATGGAGGTGCTCCATTGGGTCGGAACGTCGAGATCGCCTCTGTCGCTCGGCGTGCTCAGGCGGTGCGTCAACTTCGGCGATGAGGCCCTCGACGCCATCCTCGCGGAGCTTCTCGACAAGAACCTGCTGTCGCCGAATAGCGATGACGAGAGCCCTGTCTACTCGCTGAGTCACGCCGGCAGCCGTGAGATGCTCGACGGACGGCTCAACGAAGGGCGCAGGCGTCTGCTGCACCAGCGGCTCGCACAGAACATCGAGGACGAGTATCCCGACGACGACGACCGCGCCGACGAGCTCGCCGAGCATTGGCTCGCGGCGGGCAACGAGGCGGGCTTCCTGCGGTTCGCTCCACGCGCGGCGGCGCTCTTGCGGGAGCGCGGCGATTTCGAGCGCGCCGTCGACTATCACCGTCGTCTGGTCGAGGCGATGCCGGACACGGCGGTCGCGAAAAAGATCCAGAGCCTCTCGAAGCTCTGCGAGATGCACGAGATGCGCTGGGACCTTCAGGCGTGTATCGCCGGTCTCGTCGAGATCGAGCGCCTCGGCGAGCAGCTGATGCGACCGGCTGATCGCGCCCTGCTGCTGCGCCGATTGGCCGGCGTCCAGATCGCGCGTCACCACAACACGGCGGCCGAGAACTTCCTCGCCAAGGCGGAGCGGCTGCTTCCCGAGAATGCGCCGCCGTTCGTGAGACTCTCCGTCGAGGCGCCGCGCGCTTGGGCGCTCTGGTTCACCGGCGACCACGCCCGGGCGCGGGAGATTCTCGATCGATGCCTCGATGGGCTCGATCGCACGGAGCCGCGGGATCCTCGCGAGCGCATGCTGCGCGTCGGAGCGGCGAACCAGCTCGCCAGCATGCTGCACTACCTCGGCGACCTGGACGCGGCGACGAGGCTTTACGAAGAGAACCTCGAGAATCTGGTCGACCTCGGCGGGCAGGACCAGGCGCTCGCTGCGACGCGCTGTGCGCTCGGTGGGCTGCTGCTCGATCGCGGCCGCTTCGCCGCGGCCGTCGAGCAGCTCAAGCCCGCGATGACCGTCGGTAAGACGATCTGCGATCACCGTACGCTGGCGAGGGCGCGAGAGCGGTTCGGCGACTACCACCTGCGTTGCGGCAAGTTCCGCGAAGCTCTGCAGATCACGCAGGCGGGACTGCAAGATGCGGAGACACTCAACAACTCGGCGGCCATCGCGAGCAACCTGCGCATGCTCGGGCGCATCTACGTGTTCGCGAACGAGCTCACCGACGCACGGCGCGTGCTCGAGCGGTCAGTCGAGATCCAACGCGAGTCGAAGGACGTTCTCAACAGCGTCCTCAGCTCGATCCACCTCGCGCGGTTGCAGCTCGAGGAGGGCGAGATCGATTCCGCCCGACAGATCCTGGCGCAGTGCGAGAAGGACGCCCGGCGGCACGAGCTCCCGCTCCTGCACGCACAGGCCAACCTGTGGCTCTTCGTCGCCCAGTGGCGGGGGCAGCGGCACTACAACGAGACGATGATCGCCACGGCGCGCAAGCTCCTCGTCGACCACGGCTTCGTCGCAGACACCATCGACTGCCTGATGACGCAGCTCGAGGTCGCCATCGAAGCCCGGCGCAACGAGGAGTGTGAGGCGCTCTTCGCCGAGATCGAGGAGCGTACCGCAGCGGACGACATGCCTGACCAGCGCGGCGAGCTCCGGTATCTGCGAGCGCTGCAGCTCTTCGAGGACGGCGCGACGGAAGAGGCCGCCAAGGTCGCGGAGGGGGTCTCGTCGCGCGCGCGCAACGAGAACCGGCTGCGCCTGTGCGCGGACGCGGCGAAGCTGTCGCGGCGGGCGAAGGGGCTGGCGAAGGAGCCGGAGTAGACGAGGCGGGGCGGCCAGTCAGTACGGCAGGCCGTCGGCCTGGGTCGAGAGACTTCCCTCGACGGGACTGCCGGCGAAGCGGCGTTCCGAGCACTTCGCCCTTGACGCGCAGAATCTACCGAGTACGACTAATCCCTGCACGCCTCAAGTCCGCGGGGTCTCGAGCGGTCGGTTCTGGCGATGAAGACGTACGAATTCGGTCGAGGCTCGCGGGGGAGCCGCAGGGGTGTTCGCAGCCTTCGTTGCGCCGTTTTGGCGGTCGGCGGTCTGGTTCTCGCGTTGATCGCCCCCGCATCGGGCGAGGAGCCGCCGCGCACCGAGACGGGGCCAGGGCCCGCCGGGACCGTCGTCGAGGCGGATCCGGCTGACGAATCCGCCGCCCGGGCCGCGGTCGAGCCGGTCGAGCGTCCTTCGAGTGAGCGCACGCCGGTCGTCGTCGTGCCACGACGGGGGCCGTTCCGGATGCGCTCCCTCGACTCGCTGTCGCTGCTCTTCGTGCATCCGTCGATGGAGACGGCCCGTACCGTGCCCGCGGGATCGCTCGAGCTCTCGAGCGATCTCCTGTACGCGTCCCAGGAGGCGTTGAGCGAGGCGAGGGGCTACTACTCGCTGAGCGACGGCGAGACGATGCGCCTCGAGCTCTCGGCGCGTTGGGGGCTCACCGACGACCTCGAGCTCGCGGTCACGCTGCCGTTCCACCGCATGAGCACCGGCTTCCTCGACGACTTCATCGACGACTTCCACGACGTCACCGGGCTCGGCCCCGTGCGCGAGTCGAACGGCCTGTTCAACGACGATTACCTACTCGATGGTCAGCAGTACGGGGGGCTGCCGCAGGACTCGTTCGACATCGCCGATCTGCCGATCTCGCTGAAGTACGCGCTGTTCCGCGAGGACCGCGACGATCCGGCGAGCCTGTCGGTGCGCGCCGCGATCGAGCTGCCGACCGGAGACGAAGAGCGCGGATTCGGCAGCGGATTCGTGGACGGAGCGGTCGGTATCGTCGGCGAGAGGACCCTCGGCGATGTGACGATCTACGCGAGCGTCGACGGGGTCTTTCAGGGCAATCCTGACCGGTTCGAGGACGTCGGGGTCGAGGTGGAGCCGGCGTCGGTCGTCGCCGGCGCCGCGATCGAGTGGCGACTGTGTGACTGGCTCGTGCCCGTCATGCAAGTCGATTGGGCACCCCGGCTGCTGCGTGACAGCGGAGGGAGACGCCTGCGGCGCGATCGTTTCTCGTGGACGATCGGCGCGCACATCGTGCCCTGCGAGTCGTTTCGGCTGCGCCTCGCGTTGAACGAGGACATCTCCGTCGCGTCGGTCCCGGACGTCACGTTTCTCATCGGGCTGACCGCGAGCCACTGATCGTCTCGGAACGCGCGGGGCGGCGAATCGGCCGCTCGCGCGCTCGGCCGAGCTTGCGCCGGCGAGGCGCTCTGCTACACTGTGCGCCCCGTGATCGACAAGGGAACCATCGCCAACATCATCTCGGCCGGCGTCCTCGCGCTCGGTTTCGCGCTCGGGAAGCTCTTCCCGGAGAGCGCCACGAGCACCGTCGTGTTGTCGGCGGGCATGTTCGCGTTGTCCGGCGGGCTGACGAACTCGATCGCGGTCAAGATGCTGTTCGACCGCATCCCCGGACTCTACGGATCCGGCGTGATCCAGATGCGCTTCGAGGAGATCCGCGCGGAGATCAAGAAGCTCGTCCTCGACCAGTTCTTCAACGAGGACCAGCTGCGCGAGTACTTCCGCCGTCAGGCGAGGGGGCTCGATCTCGTCGGGTTCCTCCACTCGCCGGACGGCCGCGGCCCCCTGACCACGTTCATCGAGAAGCAGTGGGACCGCCTGACCGACGCGACCGTCATCGAGCCGATTATCGCCCGCCAGCTCGACAAGTTCCTGTCGGGCTCCTTCGGCGGCCTCCTGGCGCTCGTCGGCACCGACGCGGTCCAAGGGATGATCTCGAAGTTCGTCTCGTCCTTCATCTCCGACATGAAGGTCCGCGTCATCGAGAAAGCCGAGCGGATCCAGCGGGACTCGTCCAGCCTCGGCATCGAGCTCGACGAGGACCGGGTCATCGCGAAGATCGAGGAGCAGGTCGCGCTGCTGCTCGATCAGCGACTCGAGCAGTTGACGCCGCGCCAGGTCAAGGGGATCGTCGAGGACGTGATCCGCCGGCACCTCGGCTGGCTCGTCGTCTGGGGCGTCGTGTTCGGCGCGCTGATGGGGCTCGTGGCGCCGTTCGTCAGCGGCATGATCTGAGCCGGCCGGGGGGCGCGGCGCCAGCGGACTCGCCGCTCGTTCCGGCGACGCTGAGAAGCGGTTCCGGAATCGGCGCAGTTGGGCGGGGTGTTTTTCCGAAAACACCCTAAGAGCCCGACCCCCCTGAACGACCTCCAGGTGAACTAGACGCCGGTGACCTCGAGGAGCGACATGACGGACCAGGACCTCCTGCGCGCCTTCGTCGACTCGCGGGATACGGAGTCGCTCGGAGCGCTGCTGGGTCGATATCAGAACTCCCTGGTGCGCTTCGTCGCGAACTACCTGCAGGACGACGCGGTCGCTCAGGACATCGTGCAGGAGACGTTCCTGCGCGTGACGCGGCAGCCACGCAAGCTGCTCGAGGTATCGAGCTGTCACAATTGGCTGCTGTCCGTCGCGCGCAACCTCAGGGTGGATCACCTGCGGCGGACCATGCGTCGCCGGCGCCACACGCGGGCTCTCGGCGAACAGCGCCGACGGGCTCCCTCGGCCTCCGAACCGGCCGAGGCCGACGTGTTGCGCGCCGAGACGCGGCAGCGCGTGCGCGACGAGATTCACCGGCTCAAGCCGCGCCTGCGCGAGCTCATGTTGCTGAAAGTGGGCGAGGAGAAGTCGTACCGCGAGATCGCCGAGATTACCGGGCTGTCGGTCACCAACGTAGGCTACTTGATACACCAGGCCATGCAGACCCTCAGATACCGGCTCAAGGACCTGCGGGAGGGCTCCGAATGACCCGACGCATGACGCCGAGCACAGACTCAGGGAAGGGGGCGACGAGGGCGCGAACAGGGCCACAGCGAGCACAGGGCGCCGAGCGCGAGTCGTGCGATCTGCGCTATCTGCTGACCGCGTACCTGTTCGGCAACATCTCCGACGCCGGCCGGCGCGAGGTCGAGACGCAGCTCGAGGCCAACCCGGCCTGCCGCGTCGAGCTCGACGCGCTGCGCCGCACGCTGAGCCTCGTCGAGGACGCGCTCGGAGCCGACGCGGCGTCCGAGGCGGAGGCCTCCGCCTCGACGGACGGCAAGCCTCGTTACTCGTTCGACGCCCAGCGTCTCGAGAGCGTGCTCGAGGCGGCCGGTCGCGAGCCGCTCTGGGCGCGCTGGCGGGGCAACCGCTGGCTGTGGGGCACGGTGGCCGCGATCCTCGTGGTCGGGGTGACGGTCTTCGCGGTCCTGCCCCAGAGGCGGGCCGAGCTGGCGTACAAGAGCGATTCCGCGTCGGGAGTCGACTACGAGGACTTTGCGCCGACCTCCGAGCTTTCCCCCGGGGCGAGCTCCCACGGCGCCTACCGGTCGCGCTACGGGCGCGTCGACGGCAAGAGCGCCGAGGGCGAGGACGACTATGCCGCGGCCGCGGATCCCGCCGCTCCACCGGCCGACGAGGGCAGAGAGTCCACGTTCATCGTAGGTGCCGAGGGCGGCCCGACGATGACGAACGACGACGCCGACGTCAGTTTTGGCCTCGTCGTGGGCGGCAAGAAGGAGTCCGACGCCAAGCAGGATAAGCAGCGCACGAGCCTCGAGGTGGCGAAGAAGGCGCTCGAGCGCGCGAAGTCCGAGCTGAAGAGCGACACGTCGCACACGTACGCCATCGAGAGCGAGAAGAGCGCAGCGGCGAAACCTGTCGAGGTCGCCAAGCTCGCCAAGCAGTTCGACTCCTTCCACGACGCGAGTCGGCAAGCCCCCGCCAAGCGGCCGACGTCGGTCATTCGCTCGCCGAACAAGAAGAAGGCGAAGAGGCGGCCGGCGAAGCCCGCTGCGGGCGGTCGCAGCGGATCCGCCCCGGTGCGCGTGACGGCGGCGACGACGACGCCGACCAGCCGCGATGCCAGCGGGCCCGACAGCGACCGGGAGGCGCAGATCCTCGGCGAGCGGATCGTCACCGGCGAGACGGTCCGGTCGGTCACGGTCGATGCGCGGGCTGGCGTCGACGAAGTGCAGGGCTTCGTCGTTGCTCCCAACTTTGGTCTTTCGCAGCAGGGCGAGGGACAGGCGCAGGGGCCGGGCCGCGGCGAGCTCGCCGGCAAGATCAGCAGATTGGCGGCCGTTCCCGTCGGTGGCGTCGATTTCGACGATGCGGTCGATCTCGTCGCGGACGCCGAGGAGAGCGCGCCGGCCGGCGAGATCGGCGGCGAAGGGGGTCACGCCTGGAAGGAATCCGGCACGAAGAGCCGCGGTATCCGGACGCGCTCGGAGGGGCTCGCGGTCGACGCCACGCGGCCGGCGGAGGACGACTTCGCCGAGACGACGGCCGAGGACCGCTTCCGCGACAATCGACGGGGCGGATCCAGCCGCTCGTCGTCGGGACGGAGCGTCGACGAGGTTGCGCGGGGCGCGGTGGGACGGGACTTCGGCAAGGATCGGCTGCCGAAGGTCGCCGCGACCGACGGCCGCTTCGATTCCGGTTGGGTCCAGCCCGAGAAGAAGCCGCCACCGCCCCGTACGCCTGTCAACGCGCCGTCGGGGCCCGGCGGCAAGCCCGGGCCGGGGCCGGCCCCGGTCACCGGGCCGGATTTTAGTGTTCCACTAGGCACGGAGCCGGCTGCCGCGGAGCTGCCCGCACTCGCGACGCCGCACACCGGGCGTCCGCCGCCGCCGCCGGGAGCGCCCCGGCCGGGGGCTGATGGCGAGCCGGCCGATGCGGGGATCGCGATCGTCTCCGGCGGCACGATCGCCGGCGGTGGCGCGAACAAGGGCGGCGGCGGAGGGGGCGCCAGGTTCCAGCGGGGCGACGCCAACTTCGACGGGTATCTCGGCGACGTCGCCGGGCTCGTCGAGGAGCTCGAGGTCAAGGAGCAGACCGTCCAGCTGAGCGAGAAGTACCTCAACGGTCTCGACGTGATCGTCCAGGATCTGAAGCCGAATCACCACGTGACCGTCGAGAGCACCGAGAGCGGGAACGTGCAGGGCTGGTCGCTCAGCGTTCCAGCCGACTCGGCGACCACCTGGGGGTTCGTCCAGGAGTACAACAAGCGCCTCGCCGAGGGGCGCGACGGCGCGGCGCGGTGGGGCCGGGAGATCGTCGACGCGGTCGGGGATGACCTCGGCAACTACACCGGGAAGTTCGGGGAGTCGGGCGCGGTCGTTTTCGGCTACAGCCCGCCGATCGCCGGCGTCGATGGCATCATCACGGATGATAATGATACCGTCCGATGGTGGGGGGGCAACATGAGCGGCGACCTCGACCCGAACGACGTCACGTCGTCGCTGTGGGGCCCGCCGCAGAATCGCGATCTGCTCGCCGGCCTCACGGACGAGACGTCGACGGTCGAGAGCGTCGAGCGCTTCGAGTACGACGCCGGGGACGGCGCGACGCACGAGATTCTCGTGCCGCGCGAGCAGATCCTCGCGTACGCCCGCGGCCGCGCGCTGCAGCGCCGCGCGAACGAGATCGAGACC
>CAYMRB010000247.1:0-15033 GCA_964392615.1 uncultured Planctomycetia bacterium
CAGATCGTGCTCGCGCGGTGCCGTCCTCTCGACGGTTTCGATGTCGGGCGGCACGCGAAGGTCGCGAGCTTCGTGAGCGATCACGTTGCGGATGATCGCGCCGAACCAGCAGAGGAGCGAGTCGTCCCCTCGCCACTGAAATCGCCGAATCGACTCGAGGCCCCGCGTCAGGGCCTCCTGCACGACATCCTGCGGCGACAGCCTGCGCTGCAGCGAGCGAGACATGCGCGCCGCCGCCAGGGCCTCGAGGCGCGCTCGGTACAGCGACGCGAGCTCGCCGAATGCACCGAGGTCTCCGTCCCGGGCTCGACGCACCAGCTCTTCGACCGGAGGTGTAGCAGTCATGGCGACCATCTCATCCAGCTATGCCCAAAACCCGCCGAGAGGTGACGGGTGTATCCGAGAAAAACCGACGCCGGATCGCGCGACATTGTAGCGCGAGCGCTCGGGTTCCGAGTCGAGGGAGCCCATCGCGACGCTTGGCGGGTACGATCGACCCTGCGCGCGAAGAGTCCGGCGCGGTTTCCCGGTTTTTTCAGACGAACCGGACGGCTGTGACGCCTCTTCTCTCCTGTGGACTCCACGTATGACGGACGCCGACCTCGACAGCCTGGCGCCGCGGCTGGCCGCCGGAGACGAGCGCGCTTACGCGACCCTTTTCGATCGCCTGGCGCGACCGATGGTCCGGGTGGCGCGCGGTCTCCTCGGCCGGCACGACGAGGCGGAGGATGTCGTCCAAGAGGTGTTCCTGTCACTGGTGCGCTCGCGACGGCGATTGCGCTGCGTCGAGAATATCCGCTCGTACGTCTTCACCGCGCTGCGTCGGACGGTCGCGCGACGGCTGTCGCAGCGGGGTCGCCCGGAATCGCGCGTGGAGCTCGACGAGATCGCCGCTGCAGGCGACAGTGCCGTGACGGTCGGCGAGGCGGGGGAAATCGGCGACGATCGCGTCGATCGCGCCCTGCACCGATTGCCGTCCGAGCAGCGCGAGGTCGTTCTGCTGAAGATCGACGGCGAGCTGACCTTCGCCGAGATCGGACACACGCTGGGCATTCCCCCGAACACCGCGGCGAGCCGCTATCGCTATGCGCTCGAGCAGCTGCGCGCCGCGCTGGAGCCGAGTCGACGATGACCGAACGAGAGCTGCCGCCGGACCTCGAATCGCTGGAACGCGACCTCATCGCGAGGCGACGCGTCGGGGAGCCGTCGGCGGCGCTTCGGGAGCGCGTTCTCGACGACGTGCGCACCGAGATTCGCCGAGCGCCGAGCCGCAGCGATGCTCTCTGGAAGATCGGCCGCGTCGCCGCGCTCGCGCTCTTGTGGGTGAACGCGTCGTGGAGCGCGACGCTCGTCACCGATTTCGACCTGCGACCGCGGCCGTCCGTCGCGCTCGAGGACGCGCGGCAGGAGATCCGTCGAGTGCTGCCGACCGCCACCGCAGAGGAAACGGCGAGCCTGGCGCTCGCATCGACCGGCCTGCGTCGCGCGCTGCGACTGCCGAGCGCGCATGTGCAGTGGACGATGCCGTCCGTTGCCGCTGAGAACGAACTACTGAAGTACTGAACCCATGGCATACCTACTCCTCTCCGCCGAGAACCTCGCCGTCGCTCTGCTGCTCGTCGCGACCGTCGTCGCGTGCACGGCTCACTGGAAGCGCCAGAGCGTCGCTCGTCTCGTCAGCGCTGTGGCCCTGCTCGCGCCGCTCGCGTTCTACGGCGCCCTAGCGACCGTCACCGGTATTCTCCGATACGACGGACGCGTCGAGACCGGCTGGTTCTGGCCGCTCATCGTCCTGGGCAGCCTGTACGTCATCGGCGCCGCCGTAATTCGAGTCCGAGCGGGGCGCGATGGAGCGTCGAACGCGTCTGGCTGGCCGCGGCGGCGGCTCGCGACGGCTCTCGCGGTCGTTTTCGTCCTTCACCTGATGACCGGCTGGAACATCGACACGTCGGTCTGCCAGGGGCTCTCCATCGCGCGGGCCGAGGCCAGCGCGATGGCGCTGGCGGTCGCTCCGACGCCGATCGCGAATCGCGACAACGCCGCACCGCTCTACGAGCGCGCTCACGCCGCGTTTGAACAGGACCAGGACGGCGCGGATGCTTGGGGTCAGATCACGGGAGGCGAATGGCGCGAAGCGGATCCGTCCGATCCATCGCTGTTCACGGGGCCCGTCCGCGAGGACGTGCGCGCGTTCCTCGAACGCCACGAGCGCGAGCTCGACGTGCTGCGAGACGCCGTCAAGAAGCCCGGCTGCTACTGGAAAAACGACTACAGCGATCCATCGCTCGATGTGTCGATGCCCGAGGCGCTCGACCAGATGCAGTGCGCACGGGCGCTTCGCGCGAGCGCGGCGATCCACGCCGCCGCGGGCGACATCGACGGCGCGCTGCGCGACGCGGCGGCGCTGTTCACGCTGTCCGATCACGTTCGACGCGGCGGCTGGCGCAGTCTGATCCAGCTCCTCGTCGGAGCTGCGATCGACGCGATGGCGGTCGAGGAACTGCAGAGCATTCTGCGCTCTCACGAGCCGGCCGTCGCGCAACTCGAGAGCATCCGCGCCGACCCGACGGTGTTCTACCAGCAGGAGTACGTGCGGACGCTGCAGATGGAGGAAGCCGCCGTACTCATCACGCTCAGCTCTCTGGCGGCCGGGGACGGCGGATGGCTCTCCGTGGTCGCGGCGATGAAAGGCGACGACCGTTACCGACGCGGCTGGCTCGAGGCCATCGCGACGCCGTTCTACCGCGTGCTCATGCTGCCGGACGACATCGCGGCGTACCGCACGTCGATGCGCGGACATCGCTCGCGTGCCGCGATGGGCTTTCACGAAGCGCAGCGCGAGTTCGGCAACTTCTACGATCGGTGGCCAAAGCGTAGCCGAATGTCCGTGGCGTTGGTCGGGCCGTCGTACGACGGATGCTTCGAGCGCATCACCGGGGCGGACGCTCACCGCCGCGTGTACGAGACCGCCCTCGCGATGCACTTCTACCGCGCTAGCCACGGGAAGTACCCGCAACGGCTCGACACGCTCGTGCCCGAGTTCCTCGAACCGGTTCCGGGCGACCCGTTCGACGGCAAGCCGCTGAAGCTCCGCACGACCGACGCTGGCTGGATCGTCTACAGCGTCGGCCCCGACGAGACGGACGATGGCGGCCGACCGTACGACCGCGAGACGAAGGAAGGCGACTTCGCGTTCCGCTTCGAGCGCGACGAGTGACCGAACGATCGCGAGCGTCCGTCACCGACACGCCGGCGGCACCGTCTCGCAACCGAGCGCGTCGTCCGCCGCTCCTCCCTCACCGCACGCGGGATGGGGCGCATCGGGCGCGGGCCCGCCGAGGAAGAGGAAGCTCAGCAGGTAGATCGGATCGGAGATCTCGACGCCGCCGTCGCCGTTGCCGTCGCAAGCCGCCATGCATCCCGGATCCCGCCCTCCCGTGAACAGCGAGCTCAGCAGGAAGATCGCATCCGAGATCGCGAGCTCGCCGTCGCTATTGCAGTCGCCGCGGATGAACCTCGGCGCGCTCGAGTCGCCGTCGCCGACCGTGAGGCGCACGTCGACGACTCGCGGGCTGTCGGCAGCCGCCGCCGTGAACACGACCTGCGCGGTGTATTCGCCGGCCTCGAGACCGCTCGGGTCGACCTCCAGCGTCACCTCCGTCGGTGCGTCGCCGGAGACCGGATCGACCTCGAGCCACGCGGCGCCGTCGTTCGCCGTCCACGCGAGCTCGCCGATTCCGGAGTTCGTGACCCAGAAGCTCTTCCCGTCGGGCATCTCGACGCTCGACTCGACGCTGAAGCCGACCCGGTCCGCGCCGACGCGCAGGATCGGTCCGGCGGCCGGCAGCGAGCCGCCGTCCGTCGGATCGCCGCCGGCGAGGATCTCGTCGCCGTCTTCCTCGCCGTCGCCGTCGGTGTCTCGATCGCGCGGATTCGTGCCGAGCCTGTGCTCGGTGCGATTGGTCAGCTTGTCGCCGTCGGAGTCGACCCACGCGTCGTCGAGGTCGAGCGGGTTGAGGCGATAGCGAAGCTCCCATTCGTTCGGCAGGCCGTCGCGGTCGTAGTCCGCGATGACCTCGATCGTGACCTCGTCGCGTCCCGTCCGGCGGTCGGATCCCGCTCCCGTCGCCACGTCGAGACGCACCGTGTGCGTGCCGACCGACGCTAGCGTGTGGGTCGCTTCCCGCTCCGTGCCGATCTGGTTTCCGTCGAGGAACCACCTGAACCGACCGGCGTCAGGGCCTTCCGAGGTCCGCGACGCACCGACCAGGTGGAGCTCCGCGCCTTCGGTGAACGTCTCGTCGTGCTTCGGCTGCAAGATCATCGCGATCGGCGCAGCGGGTCGGAGCGCGAAAGGCGCCGAGATCGCCGTCGTCGTATGGAAGCCGTCGGATACGCGCAGGCGAAGACGCGCGTTGTCGCTCGCGACGATGTGGCCCGGCGTCCAGTCGTATGTGTCGTCCAGCAGGTACTGCGGCAGCTTCTCCCAATTCACGCCGTCGCCCGAATAGTCGAGCGCGAACTGCAGCGGGTCGCCGTCTGCGTCCGTCGCGTTCCACGCGACCTCGACGACGTTCGCCGCATCGTACTCGCCACCCGCGGGGCTGACGAAGCTCACCGCCGGCGGATTCGCGCTGACGCGGCGAAACCACAACACCTCGTCGCCGAACACGATCTCCGCCGTCGCGACTCGAGCCGAGAAGGGAGCCCGCAGCCCGAATCGATAGCTCGCGAGCCCGCCGTCGCTCGTGTCGAACGAAACGGCGAACGGAAGGTCGACGAGCACGTCGCGGTTCGCGGCGCGCAGCACGAGTCGCCACGGGCTTCCCGGCGACGGCACGCTCCACTGGATATCCATCGGCTCGACGTAGGACAGCGACACGTCGACCTCGTTCTCGAGCGAGATGTCGCCCTTGACGCGAAGCGTGAGGTCCACGCCGGCGATCCGTCCGAGGCCGAAGACGGCCTCGAGAAAATCGAGTCGGCCGAGTACGTTGGAGTAGTCGAGAGGCTCGAGGAAGCTGATATCGTCCCATCGGCCATCGGCGTACGACATGAGCGCTTTCGGCCGGTCGTCGTGGCAGTTCGGCCACCGCGGGAAGTGGAACGGCGCGCCCGAGTCGAGGCGAACGACGAACGGGATGAAGCCCAGCTGATCGCGGCATGCCTGCATCAGGGTCAAGCCCGACTGACACGCGGGGCTATTGTCGGGATCGTCGTGATTGACGCCCTCGTCGTAGCGCGAGTGGCCGGACTTGTCGTTGCCGTGGTCGTAGTTGGCCTCGTCGTCGTTGACGAGATCGAGCATATGACCCGACTCGTGGGCCCAGATCGCGCCGACGCGGAAATTGTTGAAGACCGCGCCCGTGGAGCCGGAACCGGGGTGGGGCGCCTTGCCGGGGGACGCGTTGTTCGGAAGTAGGCGCTCGTCGATCAGCGCGATGGCGAGCTCCCACGGGTCGGGATCGATGAAGTCGTCGACGTGCCCAGTGACTTCGTCGTAGGCGTCCCCGTTCAGGTTGATGAAGTTCGGCCACTTCGTGTGGGCACCGGCCGGCACGAACCAGCGCTGCGATCCCCACCGCCAGTTGTAGTCCTGCTGCGGCAGGATGCGAGCGGCATGCGCCATGCCAGCGTACGCGCGGTTCCAGAACTGCGTGCAATCGTAGTCGTCGTCGGCCGCGGTCTGGTCGCAGAAGAGGCTGAGGTTGTCTCCTGGCAACACGGCCATGTACACGAACTGAAAGCGGATGCCCGGATCGACGAAACCGAACTCCGACGCCGGGATGTCGAACTCGGCGAGCACCACCTGACCGTTCTTGATGACGCCGCGCACGCCGACGAACTGCGACAGCGGGAACGGGTCGCTCAGCGCGTCCGCCCCGAAGCGCGCGACGAAGTCGAGGCCTTGATCGTCCCGAATCGTCGGATCGTCGGCTTCGTAGAGCGGCACCGACTGCCCGCCGGGCGCGGCCAGGTACGCATCGCTCGCGAGAGTCTCCGATCCGTCGCGGTGCTTCCAGTACAGGATGCCGCGGGTCACGTGCGTGTCGCAGCCGGTCGCGTCGAAGTCGAGATGCACGAGCGTGCGCTTGCCCCAGATCATCGGGTATCCCTGGATGCCCTGCTGGATGCGCCAACCGTCGATCTCCAGCGATCCGACGCGCACGATGTCGCCGCTCGCGACGAGACCGTCGCTATTGCGCACCCAGACGACGCCGGTCCTGTCCGTCGCCCGCACGTGGTAGGTGATCGAGCCGGCGGTCTGCCGGTCGCCCATCGGCGTCACGACGAGATCGTTCCACGGGCCGTTGCCGATACGCACATCGGCAAACCCGCTTCCGTCCGATCCGAAGAAGCCGCCTCCGGAGATGACCAGCTCATCACCCGGACCGACGCAGGTATCGCTGAGCCCGGTGATCCCCGGGCCGATCATGAGGTCGGTGGCGCTCTCTCCGGGGAGGTTATGCGAGACGACGTGAATCCTGCCGCTCGTCGCATCGTCGGGCACGCGGATGACGAGCTGGGAGAAAGTCGCCGACACCACCTGCGCCGGCGTCGGGTAGCCGAGTCGGCCAGCGGGTCGATCGCCGATCGTCACCTGGTTGTTCGCGAGGACCATGTCGTCGAAGTTGGCCCCTGTGATCGTCACGAGCGATCCGGCCCCTGCCTGCGTCGGAGAGAAGGAGGTGATCGCCGGGGGATTCACCCCGATCGGGCCGGTCAGGACATCCCGTCGCGCCAGGCGGTGGTCCGCGGTCGTCGCCCAGAGGCGATCGGCGGTCGTGGTCAGGTGGGTGACGCGATCGATCGAGAGCCCCGTGCCGGTCGCGTGCAGGTGTTCCCAGTCATCGACGTGTCGCACGGCGAGGCTGGCGTTCGTTCCTACCCACACGCCGCTCTTCGGGTCGGCGGCCACCGCGAGGGCCTCGTCGCCCGGCAGCGCGCCATTTGCGACGTTCCAGGTGGTCCAGTTTCCAGCCGGGTCGCGCACCGCGGCGCCCGCGTCGGTCGCGATCCACACCTCGCCGCCGGGTCCGAGAGCGAGATCGTTGACGGCGTTCGACGGCAGCCCGTCCGACGCGTCCTCGTGAATCCACGCGGCGTCGCCGTTGCCGATCGTGTCGTACGCGTACACGCCGCGATCCGCCGTGGCGATCCACACGCGGTGGTGGGCGTCGGCCGCGATCGCGGTGATGCGGTTCGTCGCGAGCGCCGAGGTAGCGGCGGTGAACGGCAGCCAATAGCCCGCCGCCCGCATCGCGACACCGCCCGCCGACGCGGCCCACACTCGCCCCTTGGTGTCGACGGTCAAGCCGCGCACTTCGTCCGAAGGCAACCCGTCGTATCGCGTGAACGACGACGCGCCATCGTACGTGAACAGACCCGCGCCCTCCGTGCCGACCCAGAGGACGCCGTCCGCGTCCCGCGTCAGGGCCGTCACGATTCCCGGGTTACCCTCGATCGCGCGATAGAGCCATGCGTCACCGCCGTTCTGCGAGATCGAGATCCCGCGGTCGACGCCGGCGATGACGGTCTCGCCCTCGTCGAGCACCACCGTGGGAACGCCGAGAAGCGCCTCGAACTCGCCCGTCTCGTGGAGGTACCAATTCGGCGAGTAGACCGAGATCCTGCCGTCGGCGCGACCGAACCAGACCGCCTCGCCGATGGCCTCGACATCCGTGAAGTTGTTCCCGAAGAGCGGGCCGTTGTTCGATCGACAGACGCGGAACGTCCCCTGATCCTCCATGCCGATCGCGCCGTTCCCCGCGAACCACATGCGGCCGGCGGGATCGACCGTCATCTGCGCGACGCGATGGTTCGCCAGAATCGACAGCTCGTTGAAGCGGTCCCAGATCGAGAAGAACCGGCCCGCGACATGACGACACGGCGGTACCGGAATGAGGCCGTGATCGGGAGCCTCCGTGAACCCGGCGAACCACAGACCGCGCCTACGGTCGACCACCATGTCGAGCGCGGTCGCGAGGCGACAGTCGCCGGTATTCGTCATCTCGACCGCGGTCAAGCCATTCAGCCTGTAGAGACGCCGGTTCGTCGCGATCCAGACGTAGCGGCCATTGGGCGAATCGTAGACGACGATGTCGCGGACACTCGTATCGGCCAGTCCGCGCCGGGCGTCGATGACGGTCCACTCCTCGACGATGCCTCCACCGATGACGCCGAACCGCTCGTACATCGCCGCTCCGAACGGCGTACCCACCCAGATCATGCGCGTCGAGCCGGGCACGTTCGCCAGGCTCGAGATCTGGTTCGACGGCAAGCTCGAGTTGCCCGTCGTCAGCGACGTCCACGTGTCGTCCGTAAGGTTCAGACGCCGGATGCCCGAGCCCCACGTGCCGACCCAGAGCTCGTTTCCCAGCACGGCCAACGCGCGAATCTGGGTCGTCGCCGGGGCCAGCGTACTCCAGTGGTAGACGCCACCCGAGTCCGGAGCGTAGACGCGCAGACCGTGACCGGCCGAGCCGGCGAAGACGCGTCCGTCCTCGAGACCGACCATCGCGACCACTTGAACCGTGCTCCCCGGCTGCAGCAGCTCCCACGGGTCCGAGCACGGATTCACCGCCGTGACGGAGCGGGACGAAAGGACCAGGAACGCTAGGGTCGCGACCACAGCGCGAACTCGAACTCGCAGGAAGTCAAACATAGCGTCCTCCGGTCGTGGGCGGACGGACGGCTCCCAGCAGCCATCACGGCATTCATCCGAGGAGGCGACATCCGACGCCGGCGCATCGCAGCCAATCCGGACTGTTGGTCCGTCGAGGAAGGGCTGCTATTCTCGCGGCGGGGCGACGGTGGCGTCCGTCAGAGGAAGCCCGACGAGCCGGGCGGTCTCGAGGATATAGTCCGAGCTCACCCACCCGGTCGTCTTCGACGGATCGCGGAGCTTCCGAAACAGCTTCCGCGCTTCGTCGTGGCGTCCGAGTCGGTGCTTCGACATCGTCAGGAATGCGAGGTTGCGCGGCTGGCTCTTTCCGAAATGGGCCAGGTCCCACATGCTCTGCGCGCGACTCAGAGCCTCGTGCGCGTCACCGTAGAGCCCGAGCCGATAGCACGCGATACCGACGAGCGTGAGCGGCTCGACGTAGACGGGCAACCGCAGCTCGCGAGTGCGGCGCGCCTGAAGCGCGGCGTGGCAGTACGCCTCGAGCCCCTGGTGAGGGCGCCGCAACGTCTCCCAGGCCGCATCGAACAGACGCCTGAAGTTGTCGTCTACGACGGGCGGCTCGCTGTCGAGAGCGGCGCGCAAGAACTCGTCGGCCCGCGCTTCGTCGCCGACGGTGCGCAGGCTCTCGACGAGTCGGCACAGCGGCGGGAGGCTCGTCGCGTCCCTCTCCCGGACCTCCGTGAGGATCTGCACCGCGTCGCGGTGCTTTCCCCGACGCGCCAGGAGCCGCGCATCGAGGTACATCCTCTGCAACCGCGCGGCGGCGGCGTCCCCATCGATGCGCAGGCTGTCCGCCAGCTCGTTGTCCCGTTCCGCGTCGGGACGCCGTCGACCGTCCAGGCTCGCGATGAGGAAGAAGTCGTCGTCGTCGAGCGCAGCGTTCAGTCCGGTGATCGCCAGCACGTTGTCGCCACGTCGCAGGAGCTGGGGCTCGAGATCGATCGTCCGTGTCTTCGTGCGACGCCGACCCGTGGTCGCCAGCGCGTCGAAGGGCACCGTCGTGTCGAGACGACCGGCGGAGGAACGGAACACCTCGACACCGTTCAACCACGCGACGAAGCCGTCATCGTGCCGCACGAGGAGGCGCAGACTCCGCCAATCACCGGGAGCCCCGACGGCGAATCGGCGCCGCAGGAAGACCGTGGAGTAACCGTCTCGCATATCGCTCAGCACGGTCCGACTGCCGTGTGGAGGCATGTCCCGCCCGTAGCCTACCGGCAGGCGGACGTCCTTCCACGCGCCATCGTCGAACGCGGGCATCGTCCATTCGGAGCCGACCGACGGAGGCTCGACGCCACGGAGCAGCCGCCAATGAGGCTCCATGTCGATCGGTGAGGCGTGATCGGCCGCGTCGAATGCGGTGTCGATGCCGCCGAAGGTGAAGACGTGCGGCCGGAACGCACGACGGGCGGCCTCGAGTCCCGATCGAAACTCTGCCGGCGCATCCGGCAGCGTTGCGGCGCGCTCGAGCAAACGGAACGCGCGGCGCAAGACATCGAACGACAGGCACGATGATCCGTTCGACCACGGCGGGCCAGCGGCATCGCGATCCACTGTCGACTCGTGTCGAACGAGGATGCTGAGCGCGGTGCGGACCATCCGTCCGTGCTGGAAGAGACCGTCGCGATTCCCGCGATCGATGTCCCATGCCCGCTCGGCGAGCCGCACGGTGTCGCAGACGCTCTGGCGGATCCAGCTCCGGTGTCCCTCTGCACGATGGTCCGAACCGACGTTCATGCGGGCCCAGTCTTCCACGGTCGGAACACGCGGGCTGCGAGCGCAGGCCGTCGGCAGCGGGTCGAGCGGCCAGTCGCGTTGCACGCCGTCGACGGAGATCGTCCGCAGCGTGCTGCCGCCGTCCGCGAAGGTCGCCGACACGAAGCGGGAGCGCCGAGATCGCACCGTGACCAGATTGCGGCCGGTCGGGAGATCCCAGACGCACGCCGAGCCGTCCTGGTGAAGCGTCACGAGGCGACTCGCGTCTGCGGCGAAGGCGCCTCCCGTGAAGCCGGTGCTGTGCCCTTCGAGCGTCGCGATCGTGCTGCCACGAGAGACATCCGACACGAACATCACGTTCGACTTGGACACGACGAGAAGGCGCTGTCCGTCCGCGTCGAACAGCGCGGCGTGCAGCCAACCCGCGGCGTACCAGAACACTCGGAGAAGCTCGCCGCTGGAGATGTCCCACAGGCGGACCCGCTGCTCCAAATCCGACGTCGTCACGAGCCGACCACCGTCGGGACTGAAGACGACCGCCCGCATGTAGCCGCGATGCTCGCCGACCTCGCGCTGGAGGTCGCCGGTTTCCGCGTCCCAGACTCGCGCCTTCGAGTCTCGCGACGCGGTCGCGATCCGCGAGCCGTCGGGGCTGAACGCGACAGTCTCGAGGCCGTGTGAATGCCGCAGAACGAGAAGCTCTCGGCCGGTCGCCACGTCCCAGACGCGGGCCATGCCGTCGAGCGACGCGGTCGCCACGCGGGCGCCGTCGGCGCTGAACGCGGCGTGCTGGACGCCGGCGGCGCGGGCAGCGTCTCCGACGCCGGCCGCCGGCGTCAGCGCTACCTGGAGGCGGCCCGTCGCCGCGTCGCGAATCTCCGCGCCGAGTCCGCTGCCGATCACGACGACGCGCGCGAGGTCCGGGCTGAGCACGGTCCACTGGTCCCACTCCGGCCGACGCAAGCGTGCGACCTCCGTGTCGGTGTCGGCGTTCCACACACGAGCCGTGCGGTCCGAAGACGCCGTGACCACGCGATATCCGTCCGGGCTGAACGACGCGGTGACCACCGCCGTCGCGGTGACCGCGCAGGGCCACGAGCTCCTCGCCCGTCGTCGCGTCCCAGATGCGAGCCGTGTGATCGTCGGACGCGGTCAGCAGCCGGCGGCCGTCGGGGCTGAAGCAAACCGAGTTGACCACATCCTCGTGCCCGCGCAGGACAGCGAGCGACTCGCCGCTGGCGGCAACCCAGACGCGAGCCGTTCCGTCGTTCGACGCCGTCAGAACGCACGTCCCGTCCGCCGAGAACGCGGCCTGCCGCAGCCAGCGTTCGTGCCCGGCGAGCACGGCGACCTGCAGGCCGCTCGTCGCATCCCAGACGCGAGCGGTATCGTCCATGCCGGCGGTGAGCGCGCGGCGGCCATCGCGGCTGAGCTCGGCGTACACGACGGGACCGTCGTGGCCCGCGAGCACGCGAAGCGCGTCACCGCTGACCGTGTCCCAAACCGTGGCCGTGCCGTCGTGACACGCAGTGATCGCGAATCGTCCGGACGCGTCGTACCCGCACCAGGACAGCTCGGCGGTCCCAGGTCCGTCCAGCACGGCGGCCGTCTCGCCGGTCTCGAGGCTCCAGATGTGCCCCTTTCCGCCGCTGGTGACCGTCAGAAACCGCGGCCCCGCCGGATCGAAAGCGCCGTGGTTCACGACGCCCGAGTGCACGAACACGTGCTGCAGCCGCCCCGTGCTGGCCGCCCAGGTCCGCGCGGTGCCGTCCCAGGCCCAGCTCGCGAGCCGCTGACCGTCCGGGCTGTACGCCAGACCGGTGATGCCCCCGTAGTGTCCGGCCAGCCGGAGATCCTCCTCGCCCGTCTCGACGTCCCAAAGACGAATCGTGCCGTCGTAGCTGCACGTGGCGACACGGTCTCCGTCGGGGCTGAACTTCGCGTCGCTGACGGTCACTCCGTGGCCGATCAACGTGCGCTCCTCGCGCAGATCTCTCAGTGCCGCGAGGAGGGCGTCCGTCGATCGCGGCCCCGGTTGCAGCCGCGCCGCTTCGATCGCCATCAGGAGCGACAGGCCCGGATCGGCGGGCAAGACGGCCGCCGACTGCGCGCACAGGCGGATCGCGTCGGCGCGGTCGAGCGCCTTCTCCTTCGCGGCGAGGGCGGCGCTCTTCGCGCGCGACTCCGCACCGAGACGATCGAGCGCCTCTCCCTTGGCGACCAGGGCAGCGCTCTTCGCCGCGGTCTCGTCGCGGACAAGGCCGAGCGCGGTCTCCTTCGCATCTCGTTCGTTCCCGACATTGCGCAGCAGCAGAAGCGAGACGACCAGTGCTGCAGCGAGCACGAGCACGACGCTCGCGATCGATGCCGCCACGCCGCGATTGCGCGCGACCCACTTCTGAAGCTCGGCCGCGGCCCCGGTGCGGTAGGCGCGAACGACGCGGTGCTCGAGGAACGACCGCAGGTCCTCGGCCATTCCCTCCATGCTCTCGTAACGATCCGCCTTGTCCCGTGCCATCGCCCGGTCGCAGACGGCCACGAGCTCGCCGGGCGCCTTCACGTTCAAGGCTGCCAGTGGCGGCGGCGACCCGCGTCGGACGTCAGCGAGAATACGATGTGGCGATCGGCTGCCTCCGGGACCGACATACGGCGGCGCGCCTGCAAGCAACGTGTAGAGCATGGCGCCCACGGCGTAGACGTCGGATCGGGCGTCGAGCTCGTCGACGTGCCCCAGCGCCTGCTCCGGCGGCATGAACGACGGCGTTCCGATCACCGCGCCGTCGAGCGTCATCAAGGGCGAGAGGCCATCTTCGGATTCGAGGTCGCTGCGACTCGTGCGCACGACCTCCGGATCCACGCTGTCGGCCGACGGAGTATCGGGATGCGATCCCGTCTTCGCGCCGGTGCGCAAACGCAGATCGCGAGCATCCGCGCGACCGGCGACCTTGGCGAGCCCCCAGTCCATCACGTACGCCTCGCCGAACTTGCCGACCATCACGTTCGACGGCTTCAGGTCGCGGTGGGTGACGCCCTTGGAGTGAGCGTAGGCGACCGTCTCGCAGATGCGCGCCAGGACGCCGAGGGCGCGCGTTCGGCTCCAGCCTTCCTCCCCTTGACGGGCAAGCTCGAACACGGCTTCCAGATCGCGTCCCTGCACCAAACGCATCGTGAAGAACAGCCGCCCCTCGCGATCGATGCCGATGTCGTGAAGGGGCACGATGCCGGGGTGGTCCAGCTGTCCGGTGACTTGCGCCTCGTTCAGGAATCGGTTCGCGAGCGTGTCGCTCGGCGAGCTTCGTTCACCGGCCGACGAGCCCCCTCGGCGCCGTAGGACCTTCATCGCCAAGGGCCGTCGGAGCGTCTCATCCCAGACGCGGAATACGACCCCCATGCCGCCGCGCCCGACCTCCTCGCGGCCGACGTAGCGCGAGTCGCTGGATCCGAGACGCGTCAGGCATTCGATGGTCGCGGCCGAAGCGGGAGAGGAGGACTCGCTGCCGTCCTCGTCGTCCTCCGACCGACTCCATGCCTCAAACGCGTGGGCGACGTCGGGGCGCGCTTGGACGAACTCGGCGAGAGGGCCGCCGGAACTCGATCCGTCGGCTGCGGCATCGCCTGCTGCATCCGGCCCGACCGTCTCGATCGCGAGGAACCCGTCCGCCTGCGCGTGGAACACGAGCAGCGACTCGACCTCGCGCCGCAGGGAAGGGTCGTCGCCGCATGCTTCGTCGAGGAACTCGCGCCGCGCGTCACCCTCGAGATCGAGCGCGGCCTCGAAGACCTCCAATGCGCGCCGGGCCTCGGCGCCTTCACTCGACACCGGTCTCGCCCTTGCTGAGTTCGGCGAGCAGCCAAGCTTTGGCGACGTTCCAGTCCCGGGTCGCCGTTGCCAAGGAAACGTCGAGAGCCGCCGCGACCTCCTCGAAGCTCATGCCGCCGAAGTACCGCAACTCGACCACGCGGCTCTTGCGCGGGTCGACCGCCTCGAGTCGCTCCAGCGCTTCGTCGAGGGCGAGGAAGTCGAGCGTGGAATCACGGCCCACCACCAAGTCTTCGCTGAGCGGCACGCGACGCTGGTCCTTGCCGCCGCGCTTCGCGCGCCTGCGACCGCGGGAGTAGTCGACGAGGACGTGCCGCATCGCCTTGGCGACGAACGCTCGGAACTGCGCGCGGTTCTTGCCGGGAAGACGCTCCCCGGACAGGAGGCGCAAGCAGACCTCGTTAACGAGAGCCGTCGCCTGAAGCGTGTGGCCCGGGCGCTCGTTGCGGAGATATCCCCTCGCCAGCGCGCGGAGTTCCTCGTAGACCGAATCGAAGAGCCGGTCCCGCGCCTGCGAGTCGCCGGCGTCGGCACGCGCGAGGAGTTCGGTGACCTGCGGCGAGTTCATATCGAGGTCGAGTATACGAGGATCACGCGGCGTTGACCGCTTCCGAACTCTCGACGGTCGCGCTCGGTCGATCGATCACCTCGGACGTCCGGGTGCACCCATGGAGCTGCGCAGCCCTCGCCTCTGCTCTGAAGCTGGCCCTGAGGCGTCGTCGGCCCGGAAGGGAGCCCCCGCGCCGACGCCGACGCGTCCGCGGGTCAACGGCCAGAGGATCCCGCGCCGGCGGTCGGTTGCGGTGAGGGC
>CAYMRB010000248.1:0-15012 GCA_964392615.1 uncultured Planctomycetia bacterium
GGAGGCGGCCGACGGCGAGGCGGTCGTCGGCGCCGTCGCGGTTCCGGGGCTATCGGAGCTCGTGGTCGCCGCCAAGGGCGCCGGGTGCTACTGGAACGGGCGGCGCGTGCGAGTGTCCGAAGTCGGCGAGCTGTCCGACGCGTGCGCGCTGTACACCGGCATGGAGTGCTTCGAGGAGACCGACACGCTCGAGGTCGAGCGCACGGTTCGCGATCGCGTCCGCGTCGTGCGCACGTGGGGCGACGCGTACGGCCACCTGCTGGTCGCAACGGGCCGCGCCGAAATCATGCTCGACCCGGTCCTCGGGCTCTGGGACACGGCAGCCCTCGCGCCGATCGTCGAGGAGGCCGGCGGCGTGTTCACCGACTGGAGCGGCCGCCGGACGATTCACGGGCGCAGCGGGATCAGCACGAATCGGGCGCTCGCGGGCGAGCTGCGATCGCTGGTACCCGGTTGCTCGTTCGAGTCGGGCACCGCTGCCGAGGATGGCCGTTGACGGGCGCGCTCCTTGTCGCGCTGTGGTGTCTCGCCGGTCTCGTCGGCGCGTTTTGGGTGCTCGTGAGTCTCGACGTGCGCCGCTGGTGGCCCGCGTCCGTGCGGCTCGAGCCGCCTGCCGATGAGCCGTCGGGCGACGGCGACCGGCGCAACGTCGTCGTCGTGATCCCCGCCCGCGATGAGGCGGAGGTCCTGCGGCAGACGCTGCCGACGCTGCTCGCGCAATCGGCGGACTTCGCGCAGCTCGTCTTCGTCGACGATCGATCGACGGACGGCACCGGCGATCTCGCCCGCGAGCTCATCGACGACGTCGGGGCGGACGACGCGTCTGCGAGCGTCATCGAGGGCGCGAGCCCGCCGGCCGGGTGGTCCGGCAAACTGTGGGCGTTGCGTCAGGGGTTGGACGCGGCGCTCTCCGATCCCGCGTCTGCGAGCGCGCGCTGGTTCCTGTTCACCGACGCGGACATCCGCCATCCGACGTGGTCGATTCGGGCGCTGCGGAAGCTGGCCGAGGAGCGCGACCGCGATCTCGTGTCCGTGATGGCGCGACTGCGTGCGGCGACATTCTGGGAGCGACTCCTGATCCCGGTGTTCGTCTGGTTCTTCCAGCTGATGTACCCGTTCCGTCTCGTGCGTCGCGACACGTCGAAGGTCGCGGCGGCGGCGGGCGGCTGCATTCTCGTCTCGCGCGGCGCGTTCGAACGCGCGGGCGGGTTCGAGGCGATTCACGACGCGGTGATCGACGACATCTCGCTCGCGCGCCGCGTCCGCGATGTCGGCGGACGGCTATGGCTCGGGCTCAGCAGCGCCATCCGCTCCGCGCGCGGCTACGACAGCCTCGGCGGCATCGTGCGCATGGTGTCGCGGACGGCGTTTGACGAGCTGCGCTACAGCTTTGTCCGGCTCGCCGTGACGCTCGTGGCGCTCGCGTTGCTCTTCGTCGCACCTCCCGTGCTGTGCTTGCTCGCGGCGTGTCTCGACGCTCCGCTCGTCGGCTTCTGCGGCGCGGTGGCGTGGGCCCTGCAGACGGCCTTGCTGTACCCCGCGGTGCGGCACCACCGCGTTCCCGCGCGCTATGCGTTGAGCTTACCGATCGCCAGCCTGTTCTACATGTGGATGACGTGGCTCTCCGCCTGGAACTGGTACCGCGGCCGCGGGCCGCAGTGGAAGGGGCGCGAGATCGGCAAGGAGACTCCGGAATAGCACCAGGAGGACAGCGGACCGTGTTCGTCAAGAAGCTCGCGAACTGCGCGGAGATCATCGCCAACGACGGCTGCCGGCTGCGCGAGACCCTGCATCCGGATCACGACTCCGTCGATCTGCCGTACTCCTTCGCGTTCGCGTGGGTCGATCCCGGCGAGCGCACGTATCCGCACAGCCTGCAGCGTCAGACCGAGGTCTACGTGATCCTGCAGGGCTGCGGCCGCATGCACATCGACGATGAAGCGGCAGACGTCGAGGTCGGCGACAGCATCGTCATTCCGGCCGGCTCGAATCAGTGGATCGAGAACGCGGGGCCGGATGCGCTGTGGTTCGCCGCGATCGTCAGCCCGCCGTGGCAGGCCGAAGACGACGTGCGGCTCTGACGGCGAGCCGTCCGCCGAGTCGGCGTTCGCTTCGAGCGGCGACGCGGTGCTACTCGGCGAGGCTGCTCAACGTCTCGCCGCTGCGCTCCACCTTGCGCTGGCAGTCGACGCAGAGCGGGGCGAACGGCAAGAACTTCAGCCGGACGCGCCGGATGGTCTCGGCGCAGGCCTCGCAGGCGCCGTACGAGCCGTCGGCGATCTTCAGGAGAGCGCGGTCGATCTGATCGATCGTGCTGGCCGAGAGGTCCATGATCTCGCAGGCCGAGTCGGTGTCGACGGTGTCGCCCATCTCCTCGAGGTCCGCGAGGTGGTGCTTGTCGTCACCGCCGAGGGAGTCGAGTTGGCTCGCCTGCCGGGCCGTGAGCCGCTCGCGTCGTTCGAGAAGTGCGTTGCGGATTTCCGCGAGCTCTTCCGTGCGCAGAGGCGAGTCGTCGGTGACGCTGGTCTTGTTCGCTGACATGTCTTGTTCGTTCTGCCGGGCCGCTCGTCACTTCGAGGTGTTCGCCGAGGGCAATTGCCTTCCGAGCGTACCACCGAGGACCGCAACTCGCACGCGTCGTGCGCAGCGGAACCCCTCGTCCGACGCCGCGTCAGGGCCCGACCACTGGGCGGAGCGTCATGGTGTGAGGGCCGGGATTATAGATCGCTGCGGCGCGACGGAGCAAGCGGTGATTCGCGGTAGATCACCGCCACCGTCATCCGAGAACGTGATAGGATACGCGCGTGACCGGACCGCGAGCCCAGTCGAGTCCACGCGCGCATCCCGGCGCGAGCGCGGCAGCCGGTAGCGGCGTGCCGCTCGCGGCGCGGATGCGACCGAGGACTCTCTCAGACTATGTTGGCCAAGAGCACATCCTCGGGCCGGGGAAGCTGCTGCGCCGAGCGATCGAGGCCGACCGCATCACGTCCCTGATCTTCTTCGGACCACCGGGTACCGGAAAGACGACGCTGGCGCGTGTGATCGCGAACACGACTCGCAGTGACTCCCACGGTCCTGCCCGGGACTTCGAGACGCTCAACGCCGTCCTCGCCGGCGTCAAGCAGATCCGCGAGGTGGTCGATCGCGCGCTCAAGCGTCTCGAGCCCACCCTGCTCGAGCCGGCGCGGAGGACGATCCTCTTCGTCGACGAGGTGCACCGGTTCAACAAGGCGCAGCAGGACGCGCTTCTGCCGCACGTCGAGAATGGCACGGTGACGTTCGTCGGCGCGACGACCGAGAATCCGTATTTCGAGGTCATCAAGGCGTTGGTCAGCCGGTCCCGCGTGTTCGAGCTGCGCAGCTTGGACGACGGCGACCTGATGCGCATTCTCGAGGCGGCGCTGGAAGACCCCGAGCGCGGCTACGGCAGTCTGTCCGTACGCGTCGAGCCGGAGGCGCTCGGTCACATCGTGTCGCTGGCATCCGGCGACGCTCGCAACGCGCTCAACGCGCTCGAGCTCGCCGTCGAGACGACCCCGCCTGACGACGACGGAACGATCCGCGTCGATCTCGCGGTCGCGGAGGAATCGATCCAGCAGCGCGCGCTTCTCTACGACAAGGACGGCGACGTCCACTACGACATGATCAGCGCGTTTATCAAGAGCCTGCGGGGTTCCGATCCCGACGCGGCGCTGTTCTGGATGGCGCGCATGATCCGCGCGGGCGAGGATCCGCTCTTCGTCGCCCGTCGCATGGTGATCTTCGCCAGCGAAGATGTCGGCATGGCCGACCCGATGGCTCTCAGCGTCGCGAACGCGGCATTCCAGGCCGTGCAGTCGATCGGGCTTCCGGAGTGCCAGTATGCGCTGTCGCAGGCGTGCTTGCACCTCGCGATGGCGCCGAAGTCGAACAGCACCATGGCGTACTTCGAGGCGCTGCGCGCGATCGAGCAGGGATGCGACGACGATGTCCCCGCTCACCTCAAGGATCCGTCGCGCGACAAGAAGGGGCTCGGCCATGGCAAGGGCTACAAGTATCCGCACGCGTTTCGAGAGCATTGGGTTCCGCAGCAGTACCTTCCCGACGGACTGCAGGGGAACTACTTCTACGAGCCCTCGGATCAGGGCTTCGAAGGCCAGGTGAAAGAGCGCCTCGCCTGGCTGCGGGCCGAGCAGAACGGTGGCCTGGAGAACGGTAGCCCGAAGACTCGCCGTTCCGAGACGGCCAGGGGCGAGAGTCGTGAGGCTCGCGATCCGAAGGGAAAGGACGAGGCATGCTGATCGAGAAGGCGGCGGTGATCGGTGCCGGAACCATGGGCTGCGGCATCGCCACGCACCTGGCGAACGCGGGCGTTCCGAGCCTGCTCCTCGACGTCGTTCCTGGCGGGGCGGATGCGGAGGGGCGTTCGCGGCTCGCGGTCGACGCGCTCGCGCGGGCGGGCAAGGCGAGGCCGGCGGCATTCATGGATCCGTCGGCAGCGGCGCTCGTGACGCCCGGCAATATCGAGGACGACCTGCACCGGATCGCCGAGTGCGATTGGGTCATCGAGGCCGTCACCGAGGATCTCGGTATCAAGCGCGATCTCTACGGCAAGATCGCCGCAAGCCGGCGGCCCGGCACGATCGTCTCGTCGAACACGTCCGGCATCTCCCTCGGTCTCCTCACGGACGGGATGGACGAAGAGTTTCGCCAGCACTTCCTGATCACGCATTTCTTCAATCCGCCGCGGTACATGTTCCTCCTGGAGGTCGTGCGCGGTCCGGACACGATCGACGCGGTGTGGGAGGCGGTGCGGTCGTTCGCCGACGTGCGGCTCGGCAAGGGCATCGTCGAATGCAAGGACACGCCGAACTTCATCGCGATCCGCATCGGCGTGTTCTGCATGGGGCTGTCGTGTCGTCTGCTGCAGGACTCGGGGCTGACCGTCGAAGAGGTCGACGCGATCACCGGCCCCGTGATGGGGCGACCGAAGACCGCGACCTTCCGCCTTCACGATCTGGTCGGCAACGACGTCGCCGTGCTGGTCATGAAGAATGTGCGGGAACTCCTCCCTGACGACGAGAGCCGCGACCTCTTCGCGCCACCGGCATGGCTCGAGCGCATGGTCGCCGAGGGCAAGCTGGGTCGCAAGGCGGGCGCCGGCTTCTACAAGAAGGAGGGCAAGGAAATCCTCGTTCTCGACCTCGACACCTTCGAGTACCGCCCGCAGAAGACGGCCGAGTTCGATTCGCTCGCGGCAGCGAAGAAGGGCAAGACGCTCGCGGAGAAGCTGCGCATCATCGTCGCCGGCGACGACGCCGCGTCGCGATACGCGTGGCGCCAGCTCTCCGAGACGCTGCTCTATGCCGCCCGTCGCGTTCCCGAGATCAGCGATGATCTGACGTCGGTCGACCGCGCGATGCGTTGGGGCTTCAACTGGGAGCTCGGGCCGTTCGAGATCTGGGACGCGCTCGGCGTTCGCGACGTTATCGCCCGTCTCGAGAAGGAAGGGCGCGACGTACCGGGGCTCGTCAGGAAGCTTCTGGCTGCCGGATGCGACAGCTTCTGGGCGTGGCCGGAGAGCGTCGACGGCGGCAACCCGGCGGTGTTCGATATCGCGGCCGGAGCGCGCACGGCCGTGCCGGATCGCGACGGCGTGATTCGGCTCGACGACGTGCGCCGTCGGGGCGCTCCCGTGTGCTCGAACGCCAGCGCGAGCGTGTGGGATATCGGCGACGGTGTCCTCTGCGTCGAGTTCACCTCGAAGATGAACACGATCTCGTCCGAGACGCTCGAGACGATCCACGGTGCCGTCGAACTCGCCGAGTCCGATGGTTGGGCCGGCGTCGTCATCGGCAACCAGGCGGCGCATTTCTCGCTCGGCGCGAATCTCGTCGAGCTCTCGACCGCGGCCGAGAAGAAGGACTGGAAGGCGATCGAGGCGATGATTCGCGAGTTCCACCGCACCGTCCTGCGCGTGCGCTACTCGCCGAAACCCGTCGTCGCGGTCGTCCAGGGCATGGCGCTCGGAGGCGGCTGCGAGATTCCGCTGGCATGTGACCGCGTGCAGGCCGCGGCCGAAGCGTACATGGGACTGGTCGAGCTCGGCGTCGGCCTCATTCCCGCGGGAGGTGGCACTCGCGAGATGGCCTGCCGCGCTGCGGAGTGCGTGCCGCCGGGCATCGATGCCGGTGCATTCCCATTCCTGTCCGCCTACTTCCAGAACATCGTGATGGCGAAAACGTCGGCGAGCGCGGCGGATGCGCGGCGGCTCGGTTATCTGCGCGCGGTCGATGCGGTCAGCATGAACCGCGATCGCGCCATCGGCGATGGGAAGCGTCAGGTACTGGCGCTGGCGACGACCGGGTATGCGCCGCCGCGGTCACGTGACGCGATCCGCGTCGCGGGCGAGTCCGGCATCGCGGAGTTTTCGATTCTGCTGCACCAGTATCGCTCCGGGGGGTTCATCAGCGAGTACGACGAGTTTCTCGCCAACAAGCTCGCCTACGTGATCTGCGGCGGCGCGATCAACGCGGACTTCCCCGTCAGCGAGCAGCACCTGCTCGATCTCGAGTGCGAGGTCTTCATCGGCCTCGTCGGTCAGCAGAAGACGCTCGATCGGATCGCGCACACGTTGAAGACCGGCAAGCCGCTGCGGAACTGACGAGAGGAGAACGAGGATGCAGGACGCTGTCATCATCAGCGGCGCCCGGACGGCGATGGGGAAGGGGAAGAAGGGTACGCTGCGCACGGTGCGCCCGGACGAGCTCGCCGCGTGTGTCATTCGTGCGGTGGTCGATCGGGTCGACGGGCTCGATGCCGCGACAGTCGACGATGTAGTCCTCGGCTGCGCGATTCCCGAGCAGGAGCAGGGGATGAACGTCGCTCGCATCGCGGCGTTGCGCGCCGGGCTGCCCGAGACGACATCCGCCGTCACGGTCAATCGCTTCTGCGCGTCCGGGCTCCAGACGATCGCTCAAGCAGTCGATGCGGTGACGCTCGGTCGCGTCGAGACGGTCATCGCCGGTGGCACGGAGACGATGAGCCGCATCGGGATGTTTCAGCGCACGTGGGCGAATCCCGGGCTCGCTGCCGAGTGGCCCGACGTGTACCTCGGCATGGGAATCACCGCCGAGAATCTCGCGAAGCGCTACCGTCTCGGCCGCGAGGAGGCGGACCGGTTCGCGCTGGAAAGCCATCAGAAGGCGGTCGCCGCGATCGAGGCTGGCAAGTTCCGCGCGGAGATCGTGCCGTTTGCGTTTGCCGTCAAGACGCCGGGCGTGCGCGGCGCGGTCGAGGAACGCGAGGTCGTGTTCGAGGTCGACGAGTGCCCGCGCGCCGATACGTCGGCCGAAGGGTTGGCCAAGCTGCGGCCCGTGTTCCAGGTCGGCGGCACGGTGACGGCAGGAAACGCGTCGCAGATGAGCGACGGCGCCGCGGCGGTGCTCGTCACGACGGCCGAGCGGGCGCGGGCCCTCGGTGCGCAACCCCGCGCGCGATTGCGCGCCTACGCCGTCGCCGGAGTCGGCCCGGAGGTCATGGGCATCGGACCGGTCGCCGCCGTGCCGAAGGCTCTCGCACAAGCCGGCTTGACGCTCGACGACATCGACGTCATCGAGCTCAACGAGGCGTTCGCCGTCCAAGCGCTCAGCGTGATCAAGGAGCTCGGCTTGGCGCCGGAGCGCGTTAACGTCAACGGCGGTGCGGTCGCTCTCGGTCACCCGCTCGGTTGCACCGGCGCGCGGCTGACCGTGACCGCGCTCGAGGAGCTGGAGCGGCGCGGCGGGCGGTACGCGATGGTGACGATGTGCGTCGGCGGCGGCATGGGCGCCGCGGGTATCTTCGAGCGCGGATGATCGCGCCTGGCTTCACAGGGAGGGATAGGTCTTGAGAGTCGTCGCTTACGCCGGAGATGGTTCGACGCGAGTCGAGGAGCGGCCGCGGGTGGCCCCGGGGCCAGGCGAGGTCGAGCTGCGCCTGCGCGCATGCGGGCTGTGCGGCACCGACCTCTTCAAGCTAGCGAACGATGGCGTCTCCGACGGCGCCGTTCTCGGCCACGAGCTCGTCGGCATCGTCGAACGTTGCGGCGACGGCGTCGAGGAGTTCGGCCCGGGCGACCGCGTCGTCGTTCCTCACCATGTGTCGTGTGGCGATTGCCATCTGTGCCGCGCCGGCAGCGAGACGAAGTGCGAGGTGTTTCTGGAGAACCTGCTCGAGCCGGGCGGATTCGCGGAGTTCCTGCTCGTGCGGCCCCGCGCCGTCGAGCTCGCCATGTGGCGCGTTCCGGAGACGATCAGCGACGCCGCGGCGGTCTTCCTGGAGCCCGCCGCGTGCGTGCTGCGAGGTGTCGAGCGATCCGGACTGCTCGGCGATGGCGCCGCCGTCGTCGTCGGCGGAGGGAGCATGGGGCTCCTCCACCTTCTCGTGCTGCGAGCCGTGCACCCCGCGTCGCGCGTGATCGTGGTCGATCCGATCGCCGAACGTCGTGAGATCGCGGCGTCGTTGGGTGCTGCGGACACCGCCGATCCGTCGACCGTGGAGGATGTCGTGTCGCGAGCTGCCCCGGACGGCGTCGACGCGGTGTTCGACACCGTCGGTGGCGCGGGCATCCTCGACAGCGCTCTCGGCTTGACGCGCCCCGGCGGCACGGTCGTCCTGTTCGCGCATGCAGGCGACGGAGAGACGGCCACGTTCGACCTCAACCGCTTCTTCAAGGCGGAGCGTCGCGTCGTCGCGACGTACTCCGGCGCTCTCGCCGAGCAGGGAAGGATCGGTGAGCTCATCGCTGACGGGAGGCTCGACGCCTCACCCCTCGTGACGCACACATTGCCTTTCGAGGCGTTCTCCGAGGCCGTCGACAGCGTACGATCCTGTCGCGCGTTGAAGGTTCTCCTCGTCCCCGGCGAGCCGTCAGCCGCGTGCGACTAATCTGGTACCTCGATACGACGAACGAGAAAGCGATGCGAGGATGACGACGCTACAGCAAGATGTCGCGTTCCTTGTCGGCCCCGAGGCCGTCGAGATCCGCACGGTCGAAGTCGCGCCGCCGGCAGCCGGCGAGATCTTGGTCCGCATCGGTGCGGCGACGACGTGCGGTACCGACGTCAAGGTCTTCCGCCGCGGCGGCCATCCGCGCATGCTCCGCGTCCCGACGCCCTTCGGCCACGAGTTCGCCGGCACGGTCGAGGCATGCGGCGAGGGCGTGACGCAGTGGGGGCCTGGCGACCGCGTCGTCGTGTCGAACTCCGCGCCGTGCGGGACCTGTCGGTTCTGTGCCAGCAAGCGCGAGAACCTCTGCACGGACCTCCAGTATCTCAACGGCGCGTTCGCGGAGCTCATCACCGTGCCGCCGCGTTTCGTCGAGCGCGCGACCCATCGACTCGCCGACGGCGTGCCGTTCGAGCTGGCGGCGCTGACCGAGCCGCTCGCCTGTGTGCTGCACGGCATCGAGGTGTGCGACCTCGATGCGCCCACCGACGTGCTGCTGTGGGGCGCGGGCCCGATCGGTCTCCTCTTCGTCGGTGCTCTCGCGGCGAGCGGCCATCGCGTCGTCGTCGTCGACACGAACGCGACACGCCTGGAGACGGCGATCGCGCTGGGCGCGTCGGCGACCGTCGTCGTCATCGGCGAGGGAAAGCCGGCCGCCGCGGCCCGCAGGTTCTCGCCGCACGGCGACGGATTTCCGGTCGTCATCGAGGCGACGGGCGTTCCGGAAGTATGGTCCGAGGCGCTGGTGTCCGCGGCGCCCGGAGGGCTGGTCATCCTCTTCGGCGGTTGTGCCCCCGGCACGACGGTGCCTCTCGACACGCACCACGTGCACTACGGCGAGATCACCGTCAAGGGCGTCTATCACCACCGGCCCGCGACCGTCGTCAAGGCCCTCGACATGCTGTCGCGGGGCGTTTTCGAGGCGGAGCGATTGCTGAGCGCCGAGGAGCCGCTGGCGCGCGTCGAGGAGGCGCTGCGCAGCATGATGCGCAAAGATGCGCTCAAAGTGGTCATTCGACCTGCCGAAAAACGGTAAAGTCGGGCCGGCCGAACGCCCGAAAAAGAGAGCGGAGCCGATGCGTTTCCGGCTCGCATTCGATCCACCGTTTCCGCAGGAAGCCCAGATGTCCACGATCCACGCGCGTGTCCTCGTCCTGGCCCTTGTGTGTCTGACGACCGCGTCGTGCGCGACCCATACCGCGCAAGAGATCAACGAGGCCTACGAGGCGATCCTCGAAGAGCGCCACGCGCAGTACGTGATCAAAGACGGTGACATGATCGAGGTCTCGCTCTACGATCCGCCGTCCGTCGAGGGCGGGCTCGCGTTGCAGACCGGCCTGGTGTTACCGGACGGTCGGACAGACCTCTTCTTCACACCGAATCACCCGGTGGCGGGCAAGACGCTCGAGCAGTTCGAGCCGGAGGTCGTCGAGGGCATCAAGGACGAGGCGGGCAGGGACCCCGAGGTCCGGATTCAGGTGACGCCGCGGGTCGAGTTCATCCACATGGTCGGGCAATGGGAGAAGCCCGGCGATGTCGAGCTGACGACGCGCATGACTCTCCGCGACGCGATCGCGAAGGCCGGGGGCGACAGTGTGACCGGCCGGCCGTGGAAGGTGCTCCTGCGGCGATCCTACTCCAACCAGCTCCATCCCGATCTGTACTACGTCGATATCTGGGACGAGAGCGAGCAGATCTTCCTGCTGCCCGGTGACATCATCGAGAACGACTACAACATCGTCGCGATGGTCATCACGGTGATGCGCGAGTACATCTTCGGTGTGATCCCGTCGCAGATCTACAGCGGTGCGGCCGCGGCGGCGATCTGATCCCGGCGTAGCAACAAACTCTCTCGCGACGGACCGGTCAGGGACGTGCGACGTCGTCGGGCGCCGCGACTGCCGCGGGCAGCGTCCAGCGCACAGCGGTGGACGCACCGTCGTCACCGCTCATGTGATACGTGAGCTCGATCCGTTGCGGCTCGTCGCGCAGCGCGATGCCGTCCAGACGGTAGAGCTTCTCGTAGCGGCGGTCGAGCGCCTCGATGCTCGGGACGTCGGCGGTCGGGTCGATGCGCTCGAGCCACGCTCGCAGTCCCTGCAGGCGTACGAGCTTGTCGGCCGACTGCAGTTCGCGTTCCGCCAGGAAGCTAGCTTGGGCGTCCGGATCCGTCCCGTCGCCGAGAGGACTGCCGTCCACGTTCAACGTCGCGACGCGACCCGATACGAGCAGGTAGGCGCCCTCGCCAGCGGCACCGGGCGGGGCGAAGAACGGTTCGCTCGCGTTGAGCTGATCGAGCGCGAGGCGTCTCTTGAGGTAGTCGATCGACTCCTCGGCCAGAAGGTCGATCGTGCGATCGATGAGAAGCCGCCGCGCGCCAGCGTCGTCCGTCGGGAGGATCGCGGGCGGCGTCACGAGCGTCGCCGCCATCTTCCAGCCGCCGACGCGTTCCCAGAAGCGCAGTGTCATCGGACCCGGATCGAACGTCCGCGCGAGAGCCGGTTGCGAACCGCCGCGTGACAGGACCAGCGACGCGCGCAAGACGGGGTCGTACGTACGATCCGACACGAACCACGCTGGCACGATGCCGTACAGCCACAGGAATGCGCTTCCCGCGACCTTGCCTGCCTCGAGATCGTGTTCCGGCAGGCCGCGACCCTCGTCGACCAATGCGGTGATCTCGAGGACCAGGTCCGCGTCGTCGGCCGCCTTATCGACAGCCGGAGTCACGCCGACCGCCGCGTGCTGCGCCGTCGGAGACGTCACGCGGGCGAAAGCCGACGAGCTTTCGAGTCCGTCCTGCAGCGCGGAGACGAGCCGCTGTTGAATGCGCCGGCTCTCCTGGAATCCGAGCGTCGGGTGTCCGCCGAGCTTGACCTCCGGGAAGCGGACGGGGTCGATCCGCACGGCATAGGGTAGCGGTGGCAGATCGGCGGCTCGCTCGCGCGAGGTCGAGGAGTCAGTAGTGCGACATCCCGCAACGCACAGTGCGGCGGCGAGGATGGACACGAAGTTCCAGCGGTTTCTCATGGCCCGGGTCCACTGAGGTTCGACGTCTACGGGGGGATCCAGACATCGATTGTAGGACGGGCCGGGGGCCGGTCAACGACGCTCGATGCGGCGGGGCGTTCTGATAACACCTCTCCAGGAGCTGTTTGCCGCCTGTTCGAGGGGTGTCCGGGCTCAGCAGCCCGTCAGCCGCAACGGAGCGAGATCAATAGAAGAACTCCCTCCAGAAGACATGTGACCACAGCGGCGTCTTCTGCTGGTTCAGCACGACGCCGGTGACCTCGCCGCCGGCCTGCTGGACGAGGTCGATGCTGCGCTCGATCTCGGTCTGGCGTGTCTTGCCGACCTGGCTCACGAGGTAGAGGCGGTCGACGGAAGGAGCGATGAAGATGCCCGATGCGCCCTTCAAGAGGGGGGGCATGTCGATGATCGTGAAGTCGAACTGCTGGCGCAGATCGGAGAGGAAGAAGTTGAGCTGCTTGTCCGAGAAGAAATCGATTTCGCGTTCAGCGCTCGCGTTCTTCAGGAAGTACACATTGGGCTGCGACTCGTTGTAGTAGCCCATGATCTGGCTGGCGGCCTTCGACAACGTCACCGAATCTCGCGACAGGCCGAAGATGTCCGTCAGGGCGCGGAATCGTTGATTGTTGAAGTGGCCGTCCATGATCGCGACGCGCCGGTGGCTGCAGTTGCCCAACGACAGCGCCAGCATCAGCGAGAGAAAGCTGCTCCCTTCGCTGCCGTTCGGGCCGGCGACAGCGACGGTCAATCCGCCCTTCTGGTGGTGACGCTTGTTGCCCAGGGACGACAGGAGCACCGCATCGCGGAAGCGGTACACCGCATCCATCAGCACCTTGTCGGAGCCGGCCTTGCGGAGGAAGCGGAAGAACGACTTCTCGTCCTTGTATTTCCGCGGCAGGTTCAGCGTGCTCTTCGCGATCAGGTCGATCAGCGAGAACCCGGGTTTGGGCAGCTCCGCTGGCCGCGTCGCGGGAAGGTGCGTCGACGCGGTGCGCTTGACGACCACTGTCGGGGCCGTCGTCGTCTTTTTGGTGGCTTTCTTGACCTTCGCCATGAACCTACCTCTTCGGGATCACTCCGACGACCGGGACACCGAAGCGGTGCGTGACGTCGCTGCGGTAGCGGATCTTACCACAGAGCACCTCGAGCAGAAGAGCGACCGCGAGGCCAATTCCGAAACCCGCGGTCGAGCCGATAAGCACCTGTCGGTGCGGATAGGTGTTCGCCGGGCGCGTCGAGACCTCCGGACGGTCGCTGACGCGGATCTGGACCATGAATTTCGCCCGGATCTTGTCGATCTCCACCTCGCTCATCTCTTGGTACGACTGGCGCTTCTCGCGAGCGCGGCGATAGTCGTCTTCGAGCGTCTCGAGCTCCTGCAGCCCTTCCTCGAGCGCGCGCTCCTTCGAGAGCAATCCGACGACGTGCTCGTTCGCCAAGATGAGGTTGTTCGCCAGGATCTTGCGGCGATCTGCGGGAGCTGCAGTCGCGGTCGTGTCGTCGCCGCCGACGGCGGCCAGCTCCGCCGTGAGGAGCAGTTGCTGATTCCTGTAACGCTGCATCACCGTGCTGGTCTCGGGAATTTTCCTGGACTTCAGCTCGATGATCTTGGCGTCGAGCTCCGCGATGCTGCGCTTCAGATGCTCCGCCTTCGCGTTGCGGATCTCCGGTACTTCAGGGAGAGTGGGGGTCACCGTGTCGCCGAAGGTCAGGCGCGTCTGGATATCGTCGCGAGCGGCTCGCCAGCGGGCGATGTCGTCTCGCAGGTGCTCCGCGGCCGACTTCGAGATGTCGGGGTGCGCGTCGCGGTAATCGGTGATGCTCTTCAGGGCGTTTTCTTCGCGCAGGCGGTATTGCTCGACCTGCGCGTCGATGAACTTGGCCCTTCCTTCCTTGTGCATCTCCTCGACGCGAGCCCGGTAGGAACGGATCCACTCGTTCACCTCGCGCAGGAGGAAGTCGCGGTTGACGCCGAACACCACCATCCGGATCGTGTTGTTCTTCGCTAGCGGCTCGACCTTGGCGCGTCTGAGGAAGCCCCTGATCGCGCGTTGCTCCACGACCTCACGCCCCATGTCCTGAATGCCGCGCGGGCTTTCCAGGAACTCCTTCCACTCGGAGATCTTCTCGCGCGCTTGGTTCAGGTACTTGCGCAGACCGCTGTACTCCTTCGCCTGCGGGTTCTCGTCCTGACGCATGACGTTGTCGATTTTGAGCTCGGTGACAAGCTTGCGGATCGTCGTTGTGCTGCGCAGGATGGTCGCCTGCTCGTTGAGGAATCGCGCGACCTCGGTCGGATGGGTCTTGTACTGCTTGTTCGTCGTCGACAGCACGGACGTCTGCGGGCTGACGATCAGCGTCGCCGAGCCCCGGTACACGACGGCGTCCGTCGCGACCTTCGAGGCGGTCAGGATCAGCCCCAGCACCAGGCAGCAGGCGATGATCGCCCAGTGCCTGCTGATGGCGTAGAGGATCTCCGGAGGCGTCGTGAGGATGCGCGCGGTGCGTTTCTTCAGCGTGTCGAGGTTCATGAAGTCTTCAGCTCCGTGGTCCTCCCGAGGGACTCAACTCGGACCGCGTATCGTCTTGGCGTGCCCTGCCGATGTCGTATTTCAGCTGGGTGGCCTCGCCCTGCTCGGGGAAGCTCGCCGCGGACCTCAGGGCGAGCTCGATCTCCTCGAGAGCGTGGTCGTAGCGCTCGAGACGGAAGAGCACACGGGCAAGGTGGTACCGATACGTCGGCCGATCGACCGCATCGAGCAGCCTGCGCAAAGCGCGTTCCGCTTCGACGAAGCGTTCGTTTCGGAAAAGAGCCCATGCGTGCGTATCGAAGATGTCCGGATACTCTGCGCGGCGGTCCCGTGCGCGCTCCTTGGCCTGTTCGGCAACTTTCAGGCCGCGGGCGCGCCGATCGGTGTCGTTATCCTGGCTCAAGAACCACGCGAGGTTGTTGAGCACCAGGAAAGGTACGGGGATGCCGGCCTCCTCGTAGGCGCGGAGAGACGCTTCAAAGTG
>CAYMRB010000249.1:0-7260 GCA_964392615.1 uncultured Planctomycetia bacterium
CTTCTCGAAGTAGAAGCCGATCAGGAAGTACGAGCAGACGCCGACCAGCTCCCAGAACATGAACAGGAAGAGCAAGTTCGACGTGATGCACAGCCCGAGCATCGAGAACGTGAAGAGCTGCAGGTACGCGAAGAACCAGTGGTAGCGCTTCTCCCCGTGCATGTAGCCGCACGAGTAGAGGTGGACGAGAAACGCGACGAGCGTCACGACGAACAGCATGACGATCGTCAGGTTGTCCACCTGGATACCGAAGTCGACGCTGAACAGGTTCTCCTTGTGCTCGCCGCCGATCGCGAACCAGCCCTTGCCGATCTCCGGCACCCACTTGAGCTTCTCGACGCCGCCCTCCGCGCCGAACAGCTGCGCCGTCATCCAGCAGCTGATGCAGAAAGGGATGAAGACGAAGAGCGTCGTCAGCCAGTCGCCCTGTCGGGGCAGGCGCTTGCCGAAGAAGACCTGGATCAGGAAGCCCACGAGCGGGCAGACCAGGATGATCAGGGCCCATTGGCAGAGGTCGAATTCCATGGTCGCTTCTACCCCCTCAGCGCGCGAGCGTCGTCGACTTCGACGCTGTTGATCGCGTTGAAGATGTTGAGTGCGATGGCCAGCGCGAGCGCCGCCTCCGCGGCCGCGATGACGATCACGAACAGCGTGATCACTTGACCGTCCAGGCGATCAGCGAGGCCGGAGAACTTCGAGAAGGCCACGAAGTTGAGCCCGGCGGAGTTCAGCAGGAGCTCGATCCCCATCAGGACGGCTATCGTGTTGCGCCGCGTGATGACGATCAGCAGGCCGAGCCCGAAAGTCAGCGCGCTGACCACGAGGTAGTGGCTCAGCCCGATGCCGCCCGCGGCGACAGCCTCTCCGGCCGCGGCGCCGGCTTCGTCCGCCGCGGCGACGAGCGGTGTCCAGAACGAGGTGAAGAGCGTCATCGGGGCGTCACTCCTTCCGCGGCGTCCTCGCCTTCCGCGTCGAACGTATCCCGCTCGGACTTGCCGCGGGCGATGTACGTCGCGCCGATCATCGCGACCAGCAACACGATCGACACGACCTCGAACGGCAGCAGATACGTGCTCATGAACCGCTCGCCGAGAAGGAATGCGGTCGACTCGGCAGCCGGCGAACCTCCTTCGGTCGCCCCTGCCAAGGTCGTGACCTCCCCTTCCGGGAGCACCTTCCAGCTATTGCCGCCGACGACGAACACGAGGAGGACCATCACCCCGACGCCGGCGAAGAAGCCCGGCACGAGCACGCGCCACGAGACGGCGGCCTTGATCGGCACGTCCGTCTGATGCGTGAGCATGACGCCGAACAGGAACAGGATCAGGATGCCGCCGATGTAGACGAGGATCTGCGCGAAGCCGAGGAAATCCGCTCCGAGGAGCAGATAGAACCCGGCGAAACCCCCGAGGCTCGTCAGCAGCCAGAACGCCATGTGCACGATCCCGCGCGAGCGCAGAATCATGGCGGCCGAGCCCACGGAGATGACGGCCAGAATCCAGAACAAGGTGTCGTGAAAGCTCATGAGCTTTGTCCGCTCGGGTAGCGACTACTTCTTTGCGTCCGTCCCGCCATCCTCGGCAGCGGCCTTCTTCTTGGCCGCCTCCTTGGCGGCTTTGGCAGCCGCGCGTCGCTTCTTCGTTTCTTCCTTCAGCCGCTCGTTCTCGCCGCGCGCCCAGACGACGAACTTCTCGTCGTCGTCGGTGTACACCTCGTCGGTCAGCAGGTTCTTCTCCATCAGCGTCCGGTCGGTCGCGTGGAAGTCGAACTCAGGTCCGAGGAAGATGCATTTCGAAGGGCAGGGGTCCTCGCAGAGCCCGCAGAAGATGCAAACCGTGTAGTCGATCGAGAACTTGAACAGCGTCGCCTTCTTGGCGCGGTATCCGCCCTGCAGCGGTCCGTCCTTGCCCTGCACGCCCTCGATGTAGATGCAGTCGACCGGGCACGAATCGGAGCACTTCCGGCAGACGATGCACTTCTCGGTCTCGAGGTAGTGGATGCCGCGGTGCCGCGGCGGGATGACTTCCTTCTCCCGCGGATACTGCACCGTGCACAGCGTCTTGCGGTGGTTCAGGAAGTACCGCAGCGTGATCCCCATCCCGACGAGGATCGACTTGCCGACGCGAAAGATGTCGGAGAAGTACTTGCCGACAGACATCGCTCAGTGCCGCCTTTCGCAGATGCTTGTGCATGCTCGCCGAGCGAATTCGTTCGCTGGCGAGGCGCGCGAAGGAGTCCATGCCGGAGGCTCATAGTCGACTGAGCGGAACGAAGCCAGCGGGCGAAGGCGCCGGCGGCATGCGCAATGATTTGTGAAAGGTGGCACTTTAATTACCCAGGTCCACTTCCAGACCGAACCCGAAGAAGCTCCCACCGCCGGACAGGATCTCCCAGATGCAGGAACCGACGAGCGCGACGAGCGAGAACGGCAGCAGGACCTTCCAGCAGACGTACATCATCTGGTCGAGACGCACGCGCGGCAGCGTCCAGCGGATCCACATCTGCACGAACACGAGGAAGAACGCCTTCGCCAGGAAGACCGCGAGCTTGATCAGCATGCCGCCGATCATCGCGCCGATCGAGGCGTCGTCTCCCAGGCCGATCTGGTCGATCCAGTAAATCCCCGACCACCAGCCGCCGAGGAACAGGACGACCCCGACCGCCGCGACGAGGTACATCGCCGCGTACTCGGCGAGGAAGAACATCGAGAACCGCATGCCCGAATACTCGGTGTGGAACCCGCTGACGAGCTCCGACTCCGCCTCGGGCAGATCGAACGGCGCGCGCTTGCACTCCGCGAGGCTGGCGATGAAATACGCGATCGCGAGGACGATCATGAACGGGTTGCGGAACAGGTGCCAGTGCCAGAACCAGCCCTGGTACGTGATCCCGTCGGTGCCGCGCAGGTCGCCTCCCTGCATCGCGACGATGTCGACGAGCGAGAACGAGCCGCAGCAGACGACGACGGTCACGAACGCGAGCCCGATCGGGATCTCGTAGCTGACCATCTGCGTCGCGGTGCGGATCGTCGCGAACACCGACCATTTGTTGTTCGACGCCCACCCGGCCATGATCACGCCGAGCACCTCGACCGACCCGACCGCGGCGATGAAGAACAGGCCGAGCTCCATGTCGGATGCGACAAGGTGGTCGCCGAACGGCAGGGGCACGAATCGGATCAGCGTTCCGGTGAACACGATGATCGGCGCCAGGATGAACAGAGGACGGTCCGCGAGCCGCGGAATGAGGTCCTCCTTCGTCATCAGCTTGAGGCCGTCGGCGAGCGTCTGCAGCAGGCCGTGCGGTCCGACCTCCATCGGGCCGAGACGGCACTGCATGTGCGCGGAGACCTTGCGCTCGGCCCAGACGGCGAGGAGCGCGAACAGGTTGATGAACCCGAAGACGAGCCCGATGACGATCAGCAGGCTCCCCGCGGTGAGAAGTCCCTCGTGGATCACCACGTTCGAGAACACCCACTTGATCAGACTCGCGACATAGATCCCGCCCTGGTCTCCGCCGACACCCCAACGGGCCTCGTCGGCCGTGACGATCTCGGGCAGGGCCTCCTGAGCGGCCGCGTACCTCCCGCAGCACGCCATGATCGCGACAACCGCGGCAAACCGGAGAGCCCGTGCAGTCTGCATCGATCGCGTCATCGATCGACCTCCCCGAGCACGATGTCGAGGCTGCCGATGATCGCTACCAGGTCCGCGAGCATGCAATCCCCTCTCGACGTCAACGTGTCGAGCACGCTGATGTTGTTGAACGACGCCCCGCGAGCACGGCAGCGGTACGGCTTGTCCTTCCCGTCGCTGACGATGTAGAAGGCGACCTCGCCGCGTGCGCCTTCGACCTTGTGGTACGCCTCGCTCGGCTTCGGCTTGACGGCGCGGAACGCCTTCTTGTCGCAGAAGGGGCCGTCGGCCGGAATGCCGTCGAGGGCCTGTCGAATGATGCGGACGCTCTCGCGCATCTCGCGAATGCGGACCATGTAGCGGTCCCAGCAATCGCCGAGCGTCCCCATCTCGCCGGTGCCCACAGGAACGTCGAACTCGAACCGATCGTAGATCGAGTACGGCTCGTCCTTGCGCAGGTCGCGGGCCAGCCCGGCACCGCGCAGCGAGGGACCGGTGACACCGTACTGGATCGCCAGGTCAGCCGGTATGACGCCGACGTTCGCGGTCCGCGCGACGAAGATCCCGTTGTACGACAGCAGGTTGTCGTACTCGTCGATGCAGACGGGATCGAAGTACTCACAGAAGGCCGCGATGTCCGCGAGGATCTCGTCGGTGATGTCGTACGTCACCCCGCCGACGCGGATGTAGCTGTAGTTGAGCCGCTGGCCGCAGAGTTTCTCGAAGATCTTCAGGATCCGCTCGCGGTCGCGGAACGCGTACAGGAACGGCGTGATCGCACCGAGATCGAGACCGTACGTCCCGAACGCCAGCAGGTGACTCGCGATGCGGTTCAGCTCGGCGCAGATCACCCGAATGTACTCGGCGCGTTCCGGCACCTCGATGCCGGCGAGCTTCTCGACGGTCCCCGCGTACGCGAGGTTGTTGTTCATCGCGCACAGGTAGTCAGTGCGGTCCGTGTACGGAACCACCTGCAGGTACGTGTTCCCCTCCGCGCACTTCTCGAAGCACCGGTGCAAGTATCCGACGTGCGACTGGCTCTCGATGATGAGCTCGCCGTCGGTCCGGATCACGATCCGGAACACCCCGTGGGTGCTCGGGTGCTGCGGCCCCATGTTGAGGAGCATCTCCTCGGTACGGATCTTCGACTCGGCTACCTGTGGGGACATCGGGAATCTCTGCTACTGAATCCCCGGCAAGAAGGACGCGTCAGTAGACGACGTTCTTGATGCCGTGGTACGTGTCCGGGGTCACGTAGTCCTTGCGAAGCGGGTGGCCGACCCAGTCCTCGGCGCAGAGGATCCGGATCAGATTCGGGTGGCCGGTGAACTCGATCCCCATGAGATCGAACGTCTCACGCTCGTGCCAATCGGCGGTCTTCCAGACGCCCTCGACGCTCGGCACGCGCGGCTCGCTGCGCGGCAGGATCACCTTGACGATCAGCCAATGGTGGTTCGCGGTCGAGTCGAGGCAGTACACGCACTCGATCTCGCCGCCCTCCCCGCGGTCCGGGTAATCGATGCCGGAGATCAGCGAGAGGAGATCGAACTGCAGACGCGGATCGTCGCGGCAGAACGTCATCAGCTCGACCAATCGGCCGGGCTTGACGACGAGGAACGGGTCCTTGCCGGAGGTGGTATCCTCCGCGAGAACCTCGTCCGCGAATGTCTCCTTGACCGCCGCGAAGATTTGCTCGCTCGTGAGTTGGCTCATCCGTCGTCGTGCCTCTGCGCTTCCTGCGCGCGTCTTGCGAACCGCTCGGTTCGTCAAACGGGCTGGTACACTTCCGGCTTCGTGGTGCGGCGCGTGCGGTCGAGGACCTTCTCGCGCTTCATCAGCTTCTGAATCTTGAACAATCCCTCGAGCAGCGCCTCGGGACGCGGCGGACAGCCGGGGACGTACACGTCGACGGGAATGAGCAGGTCCACTCCCTTGACGACGTGGTAGCCGTACTTGACGTACGGACCACCGCGGATCACGCACCCCCCCATCGCCATCACGTACTTCGGCTCCGGCATCATGTCGTAGAGCCGCTTGACCCGCGGGGCCATCTTGTGGGTCACGGTTCCCGCGACGATCATCAGATCCGACTGACGTGGCGTCGCGCGAAAGGGACCGGAACCGAAGCGGTCGATATCGTACTTGGCCGCGCCGGTGGCCATCATTTCGATCGCGCAGCATGCGAGGCCGAACGTCATCGGCCATACGGAGTTGGACCGCGTCGCGTTGACGAGGTCGTCGACGACGTTCATGAAGACGACGTCCCTCAGCAGCGGATCGGGGTTCCTGTTCTCTATCCGGTTCTCTGACTGCGTCATGCTGTGCTCACTTGCGCGAGCTGCTCGAACAGCTCGGCTCGGACGGCTCGACTCGAAATCTTGACTCGAAGCGGTCCGGCGCTAGCGATCGACGGATGCCGCTTCTGCGGCCGCCGCCTCGCGGGACTTCCGCGCGCTCACGCCTTGCAGCTTCATCCAGTCGAGATCTCCCTTCTTCCAGCAGTACACGAATCCGACGAGGAGGATCGCGAGGAATACGAGCACCTCGAGCAGAACGAACGTCCCGAATCCGGCTTCGCGCAGCGTCTTGAACACGCGTGCCCACGGATACAGGAAGGCGACCTCGACGTCGAACACGAGGAAGATCAGCGCCAGACTGTAGAACCGGATGTCGAATCGGACCCAGGACGATCCGATCGCGGGCTCGCCGCACTCGTAGGTCTCGCCCTTGGCCGGCTCGGTCGGATCATCGATGCGCGGTCGCAGCAGGCGGCTCAGGATGGCCACGGTGCCGACGACAAACGCGATGCCGAAGAGCGTGAAAGCCAGGACGTTGAGCAGCTGGTATCCCATGGTCGACGTTCTTTCGCGAACTCCTCGAACCGACTCCTCGTCCGGCGACTCGAACAGGCTCCGCGACCCGCATAAATCGGCTGGGCTGATTGAGTTGAGGCGAGCGGCGGTACAGCGCGTTCGGGCCCGGAACACCTCCCCGAAGCAGCAGTGATCCGGGTCACGAAACCAAAGATCGTAGTTTCTTCGCTTCCTTTTGCAATCCCCTTTTTGCGCCGCTACGCCCCCTCCGATCTCGACGCCGCGGGCACGCCGCGAGCCGCCAACTCTGCGTTGATCTCCCCGATGGCTCGCCGGTTGTCGCGAACGACGCCGAACTCGGCCGCAAACGCCCTGAAATGGACCGCCGCGGCGACGATCAGGAGCGCGAGATGAACCCACCAGCCGCTGACCTGACGCAGGGGGATCGCAGCGTCCTCGGCCAGCGCCCCGTCGCCGAGGAGGGCGACGGCGGCGGAGATCAAGCGGCTATGCACCTCCGCTCCGGAGAGGGCGACGGCGATGATCAAGACGCCGCCGGCGCAAGCCCACGGGAACGCGCGGCGCTTGAACCGCTTCGTCATCGGCACGTACCGCTCGAACAGATCCGGCTGGTCCTCGACGGCCTCGCGGATGTCCTTGCCCGAGCCGATGAGATAGAACAGCACGAGCGAGTGCGTGAAGCAGAACGCGATGGTCGTCAACACTCCCGCGAGCAGGTGCAGCCGCGCGGACGCCGCGTCACCGAGGACGACGCCGAGGGCGCTCGTGGCCACGAGCGCGAGGAGATCCAG
>CAYMRB010000249.1:7360-11850 GCA_964392615.1 uncultured Planctomycetia bacterium
TCAGTCGTCGCGAGGCACGGCCATCATGCGGTCGAGGCTGCGACGCGCGCCGGCCGCGACCTCGGGCTCGACCTCGATCTCGAAGACATCCTCCTCGAGAGCCCGCCGAATCCCCGGCAAGTCGATCATCTTCATGTACGGGCAGTGCAGGCGACAGCCGATGCAGCCGTCTGCCATCACGAACTCTTTGTCGGGCCAGCTCTGCTGGAGCCGATAGACGAGCGCCCACTCGGTCGCGACGATGAACGTCTTCGCGTCGGGATGGCGCTCGACGGCGGCGAACATGCCCGATGTCGAGCAGATCTCATCGGCGAGAGCCAACACGTCCTCGCGACACTCCGGATGGGCGATGACGACCGAATCGGGGTGCGCGGCGCGCGTCTTCGCGACGCTGGCATCCCTCAAGACGTCGTGAGTCGGGCAGCAGCCGTCGTAGGCGACGATCTCCTTGTCCGGAACGTGCTTGGCGACCCAGCGCGCGAGGTTGCGATCGGGGGTGAAGAGGACGCGATCGCTGTCGAGGCTGCGAACGACGGAGATCGCGTTCGCCGACGTGCAGCAGATGTCGGACAGCGCCTTCACCTCCGCCGTCGAGTTGATGTACGTGACGACGGTGTGGTCGGGGTAGCGCTCCTTCCAGTCCTCGAGGGACTCGGCGCAGATCGAGTCGGCGAGCGAACAGCCCGCGGCGAGATTCGGCAGCAGGACCTTCTTGTCCGGATTGACGATCTTCGCGGACTCGGCCATGAAATGAACGCCGCAGAACACGATGCGCTCGGCGTCGGTCTTCTTGGCCTCGAGCGACAGACCGAGAGAGTCCCCGAGGTGATCGGCGACGTCCTGGACGGCCGGTAGCTGGTAGTTGTGGGCGAGGATGACGGCGTTGCGCTCCGCGGCCAGCGCGCGGATCTCGGCCTGCAGCGCGCGAATATCCTCGACGGCGCCGGCGTCGACCTGCCAGGCCGGCGGCGTGGCGAAATCGATCGGACAGCGGTCAGCGGCGGACATGGACGGGCTCCGGGGAATCGTGGGATCGCGTCGAATCGAAGGTGAACGAGCGAAGATAGCAAGCGTCGGGGGGGACGCGCAACGGTCCGCCGAACGGCGAGCCGCCGCCGCGGGGCGGTCGAGCCTCGCCTCTGTACGACGCGTGCGAGGGCGCGCACCGCACCTCCGGCCTCGCTCGCCGCCACCCCCCGTCCAACGCGGCGCGTGCTTTTCCGCGGGCCTTCGAGGCGCCCCCGAACAGTTCACGCAACTCGTTTCTTCAAAAGGGTTTGATTTGGCTGTGAATTTCTTCACGGAATCCCCTTGAAGGGTCTGGGCACACTCCTATAATGCGCGACGACCGGCGCGAGCGAGATCGCCGGTCGACCGCGGTCCGGCCGTTGCGTCCCGGACACGTCTCCTTTCTCAGGATCCCGTGGACGAGGCGGGGCCATGGACCTTCTAGCCGAGAGCTACCTCCGTCCGTACGTTCCCGTCGCGATCTACGCGGCCATCGTCCTCGCGACGGGCGGCGCGATGATCGGGCTGTCGATGCTCTTCGGCCCTCGCCGTCCCGCTCCCGGCAAGGCGAGCCCCTACGAGTGCGGCATGCCGATCTTCGGCAGCGCGCGGCAGAAGTTCTCCGTGCGCTTCTACCTCGTCGCGATCCTGTTCGTGCTATTCGACATCGAGACGGTCTTCCTGATCCCCTGGGCCGTCACGTACCGCGACTTGCTCCCGTCGCTCGGCTTCTTCATCGTCGCCGAGATGCTGGTCTTCGTCGGGATCCTGATCCTCGGATTCGTGTACGCCTGGAGGCGCGGAGGCCTCGATTGGGATTAGAGAAGCTCTTCGGTGACACGATCGTCACGACGACGGTCCAATCGGTCGTCAAGTGGGCGCGCAAGAGCTCGCTCTGGCCGGCGCCGTTCGGCACGGCCTGCTGTGCGATCGAGATGATGGCGACCCTGTCGGGGCGCTTCGACATGTCGCGATTCGGTGCCGAGGTCATCCGGTTCTCGCCGCGACAGGCGGACCTGATGATCGTGTCGGGCCGCATCTCGATCAAGATGATGCCCGTGCTGCTCAAGATCTACGAGCAGATGCCGGAGCCCAAGTGGGTGATCTCGATGGGCGCCTGTGCGTCGAGCGGCGGCGTGTTCGACACGTACACGCTCGTGCAGGGTGTCGATCAGTTCATCCCCGTCGATTGCTATGTCCCGGGCTGTCCGCCGCGACCCGAGTCGCTGCTCGATGCCCTGATCAAGATCCAGGCACTCGTCAGCGAAGAAGAGGACCCGGAGTTCCTTCCGGTGCCTCGGAAGCCCGCGACCGACGCCTGAGACGACGACGACGCCAACCCAACTGAGCCCCGTTCGGACCCTCGACCTCAGCGATGCCCCGCCTGCTATCACCGACCGAGATCGTCGACCGGCTGGTCGAGCACTTCGGCGACAAGATCGCTGCGGTCCGCCCGCCGGTAGGAACTCAGCCCACGGGGACGACCGAGACCGATGCCGCGTCCGAAGCGGATTCGGGAACGGGACCGGGGACGGGGACGGCAACCTCGACCGAGCGCATCTACGCGATCGCAGATCGCGAGCACGTGGTGCCGATCCTGTCCTGGTTGCGCGATGAGCCCGAGCTCGCGTTCGACTTCCTGACGGACGTCACGGTCGTCGACCACGCCGAGCTCGAGATCCCGGAGATCGGCACGCGTTTCGCCGTCGTCTACCAGCTCTACTCGCGCGAGCACAACCACCGCTTCACGCTGAAAGCGCGGGCCCCCGAGAGCGATCCGCGCGTGCCGAGCGCGACGGGCCTCTGGGACTCCGCGCTGTGGGCCGAACGCGAAGCGCACGATATGTTCGGCGTCGAGTTCGAGGGCAGCCCGGACATGCGCCGGCTGCTGATGCCCGAAGACTACCCCGGCTTCCCGCTGCGCAAGGACTACCCGCTGCGCGGCCGCGGCGAGCGGGACGCGTTCCCGCGCTACCGCAGCGTAGCGACGCCGGCTGCGACGCGGAGCGAGTCGACGGCTCCCCCACCGGAGAAATCGTCGGAGGAGACGGCCGCAGCCGCCCGCGAGGATGCCGTCAACCCGACGCGCTATGTCGGCGAAGGCCAGCGCGAGTGGGCGGAGGCGGAGGATCCCGACTACCACGGCGACCACCCCGAGCCGCGCTTCTTCTTCACCGACGAGGAAGAGGACGACTTCGGCGGCCGGGTGATGACGCTGAACCTCGGCCCACAGCACCCCGCGATGCACGGGACGCTGCGCGCCATCCTGCAGGTCAAGGGCGAGGAGATCGTCAGCGCCGACACCGAGATCGGCTACCTGCATACGGGCTTCGAGAAGATCGCCGAGCACATGAGTTATCAGCAGTGGGTGACCGTCACCGACCGCATGAACTACATGTCGGCGATGAACAACAACATCGGCTACGCGGTCGCCTGCGAGGAGCTGTTCGGCGTCGAGCCGCCGCGGCGCGCGCAGGTGCTGCGAGTCATCCTCGGCGAGTTCGGCCGCTTGGCCGACCATTTCGTCTGCGTCGGCCTCGCCGGCATGGACGTCGGCGCGTTCAGCGTCATGCTCTGGGCGTTCGAGCGCCGTGAGCTGATCTACGACCTCATGGAGGCCGTCACCGGTACGCGCCTGACGACGAGCTACACGCGCATCGGCGGTCTCTTCCGCGACGTGCCCGACGACTTCGAGCAGATGGTTGCGAAGCTCCTCGACGAGCTCCCGCCGTTCATCGACGAGCTCTGCGGCATGCTCGTCGGCAACCGCATCTTCGAGGATCGCATGCGCGGCACCGGCGCCATCTCCGCCGAGGACGCGGTCTCCTGGGGGCTGACCGGCCCGCTGCTGCGCGCCGCGGGCGTGCCGTACGACGTCCGCAAGTCGCGGCCGTACTGCGGCTACGAGCGCTACGAATTCGACGTGCCGACGCAGACCACCGGCGACAGCTTCGCGCGCTTCGAGCAGCGCATCGCCGAGTGCTGGGAGAGCCTGAAGATCATCCGTCAGGCGATGGACGATCTGCCGGACGGCCCGGTCAACGTCGACGACAAGAAGACGATCCTGCCCGACAAGGCCGAGGTGTACCAGAACATCGAGGGCCTGATCCACCACTTCAAGCAGGTGATGTTCGGGCACGGGCTCGCCGCGCCCGCCGGCGCCGAGATCTACTCATCGACCGAGGCGCCGAACGGCGAGCTCGGGTTCTATATCGTGTCGAGCGGCGAGACGAACAGCTATCGCACGCGCGTGCGTCCGCCGTCGCTGTTCCACTACGCGGCACTGTCGAAGCTGATCGAAGGATCGATGATCAGCGACGCCGTCGCCGTCCTTTCCACCCTGAACATCATCGCCGGAGAGCTGGACCGTTGAGCACCAGCCCCCCCCAAACACGGCAGCCCGGAGCCGAGCTCGAATTCTCCGCCGCCGGCAAGAAGCACGTCGAGTGGCTTCTGACGCGGTATCCGGAGCCGCAAGCGAT
>CAYMRB010000249.1:11950-14985 GCA_964392615.1 uncultured Planctomycetia bacterium
GAGAAGCTCGGCGTCGGAGTCGACGAGACGACGCCGGACGGCAAGTTCACGCTGCGCAAGGTCGAGTGCCTCGGCTCCTGCGATAGGGCGCCCGTCGTGCAGATCAACGACAAGTTCCACGAGGACTTGACCCCCGAGGCGATCGACGCGCTGCTCGCCGAGCTCGGCGCGGCCATGGCGACCGGCAAGTCGGACGCGGAGGGCGAATCATGAGGCGCATCTCCGGCGCGCCCGACTACGAGCGGGTCCTGACGAAGTACGTCGATGATCCGCAGGCGAGGACGCTCGAGTTCTACCGCGGCCACGACGGCTACGAGACGGCGCGCAAGACGATCACCGACCTGCCGCCGGCCGAGGTCACCGAACGCGTCAAGGCGTCGAACCTGCGCGGCCGCGGCGGCGCGGGCTTCCCGTGCGGTCTGAAGTGGACGTTCGTCCCGAAGGACTCGCCGCGCCCGACGTACCTCGTCGTCAACGCCGATGAGAGCGAACCCGGTACCTTCAAGGCCCGGATCATCATGGAGCAGGATCCCCCCCAGCTGATCGAGGGGATCATCATCTCGGCCTGGGCGCTCGAGTGCCACGTCGCGTACGTCTACATCCGCGGCGAGTACTTCGACGGCTTCCGGATCATGAACGAGGCCATCCGCGAGTGCTACGACGCCGGCATCCTCGGCGACGACGTGCTCGGAACCGGCTTCCAGCTCGACCTGACGATGCACCGCGGCGCCGGCGCGTACATCTGTGGCGAGGAGACCGGCCTGCTGAGCTCGCTCGAGGGCCAGCGCGGCAACCCGAAGATCAAGCCGCCGTTCCCGGCCGTCGAGGGATTGTTCCGCTGTCCTACGGTCGTCAACAACGTCGAGACGATCGCGTGCGTCACGCACATCCTCGAACGCGGCGTGGACTGGTTCACGGGGATCGGCCCCGAGAGCGGTCCAGGGCCGAAGCTGATCGGCATCAGCGGCCACGTCGAGAAACCGGGCGCGTTCGAAGTGCCGATGGGCTTCCCACTGCTCGACGCGATCGAGCTCGCCGGCGGCGTCTGGAAGGGACGCAAGCTCAAGGCGGCGATCCCCGGCGGCTCGTCGGCGCCCGTGCTCACGGCCGAAGAGTGCGACGTGGCGATGGACTACGACGCCATCGCCGCGAAGGGCTCCATGTTCGGGTCCGGGGGCATCATCGTCATGGACGAGACGACCGATATGGTCGACGCCCTCTACAATTTGCTGCGGTTCTACTCGCACGAGTCGTGCGGCCAGTGCACGCCGTGTCGCGAAGGGACCGGCTGGCTCACGAAGATCTGCGGCCGCATCTGCGCCGGCGAGGGCCGGCCGGAGGATCCCGACCTCATGCTCGACCTGTGCGACCGCATGGTCGGCCGCACGATCTGCGTCCTCGCCGACGCGGCGGCGTTCCCGTGCCGCAGCTTCATCGGCAAGTTCCGCGACGAGTTCGACGAGCAGATCCGGGCCGGCAAGAAGTTCGAACGCGAGGTGTTCACGGGCGGCCCCCTGGTGCAGCCGGGAGCGATCTCGGCCCACAACCAGGAGAGACTGCAGGAGGCCCGCGGGCACGGGCACTGAACGGATGTCAGACACTAGCGAAAAAACGCCTGCAGTCGAGCTCGTCAAGTTCCAGCTCAACGGCGAAGAGGTCGAGGTCCCGGCCGGAACGTCGCTGATCCGCGCGGCCCACGATCGCGGCATCGACGTCCCGTTCTTCTGCTACCACCCGGGCCTCAAGCCCGAGGGCAATTGCCGCATGTGCCTCGTCGAGGCGTCGAACGCGCGCAAGCCGGTCCCGGCGTGCACGACCGTCGTCGCTCCGGATATCGAGGTCCACACCGACTCCGACGCCGCCCGCGCCGCGCGCGCCGACGTCCTCGAGTTCATGCTCGCCAACCACCCGCTCGACTGCCCGATCTGCGACAAGGCGGGCGAGTGCATGCTGCAGGACAACTCGTACGACCACGGCAACGATCAGTCGCGCATGGTCGAGACGAAGCAGCTGAAGCACACGAAGGAGCTCGGCAAGGACATCCGGCTCTGGGGCAATCGCTGCATCTCGTGCACCCGCTGCGTCCGGTTCTGTAGCGACGTCGCCGGCACGGGCGAGCTCGCGATGACGAACCGCGGCGACCGATCCGTCGTCGACGTGTTCCCGGGCTATCCGCTGCAGAACGACCTGAGCGGCAACGTCGTCGACCTGTGCCCCGTCGGCGCGCTGATCTCCGAGGACTTCCTCTACCAGGCGCGCGTCTGGTTCGAGAAGAAGACCGACAGCGTGTGCCACGCGTGCTCGCGCGGCTGCAATGTCGAGATCCAGACGCTCCACAATCAGGTCCAGCGCATCGTGCCGCGGCACAACGACGCGGTCAACGACTACTGGATGTGCGACCACGGTCGCTTCGACTACGAGTACGTGCTCGGCGCGAAGCGTCAGCTGCGCTATCGGCTCGCCGTTTCTTCTGAAGAGGCCGCGACGAATGGCGCACGGCCGGCAGCAGCCGACGCCGGCAAATTCCTCGCCGAGACCTTCGGCAAGATCGTCGCGGAACACGGCGCGAACGCGATCGGCGCGATCGCCAGCGCGTGGCAACCTCTCGAGAGCCTGTACGCCCTGCGCGAGCTCTTCGCCGCGCTCGAGGCTCCGAACGAGAACCTCGCCGCCCACGCGCGTCCCGACGGAGAGGAGGCGACGTTCAAGGCCGGCTTCCGAATCTCGGCCGACAAGAATCCCAACCGCGCCGGCGTCAAGCTGCTGCTCGGCGACGATGCGTTCGACCGCACCGACGCCGTGCTCGAAGGCGTACGCTCCGGCGCGATCCGCGGCCTGCTCGTCGTCGGCGACATGCCGCACGCGAAGGTCCCGCAGGCGATCGTCGACGCGCTCGCAGTGGAGACGCTCGACGTCGCGGTCTTCGTGCTGCTCGAGTCGGACGACCGGCTGACCGCCAAGAACGTGGCGATCGTTCCCGCGACGGCGTTCTCCGAGCGCAAGGGAACGCTCGTCAACGAAGACGGCCGCGTCCA
>CAYMRB010000250.1:0-14849 GCA_964392615.1 uncultured Planctomycetia bacterium
GCCATTGCCACCGGCGGACGAGGCGGGCGCGTCATTAAAGTAACGACCCTCGCGGCTACCGGCCCGGGCAGCCTTCAGGAGGCACTCGACGAAACAGGACCACGGATTATCGTATTCGAGGTTAGCGGCGTCATCGATGGAGACATTACGGTCAATGAAGGCGACGTTACCATTGCAGGTCAAACTGCGCCCGGCGCGGGGATCACGATACAAGGACGCTTCTTCGGCCGTTATGATACGTCGGTCAACAATATCATCGTTCGCTTCATCCGTGTCCGACCGGAATTCAATGGCGGTGCTGGCGAACAATTCGATGCCGTTCAATTCTCTCGTAATTCGGAACTGATTTTCGATCACATTTCCGTATCCTGGGGAGTCGATGAAACCGTCGACATCTACAGCGCCAGCGACGTGACCATTCAATACTCGACCATTGCCGAGTCAGCCACGTCAGGTCATCCCGAAGGGGAACATAATTACGGACTCATCAATGGTCCTGATGGACAGCGCGTAGCCGTGCACCACAATCTCTTCGTGCACCATAAGAATCGTAACCCAGCGTTGGCCAACGGACCGGCTGAGGTGCGCAATAACGTCATTTATAACGCCCGACACGGTTTCATTCACCACAATCCACCGTCCGGACCATTCAATATCGTCGGCAACTACTACGCGAGCGGCGATGACGACGACTTGATCCCCTTTTACTTCGATGACGACGGCGAAGGTGCCGGACCAGGCCTGGCCTATCACTTGGCGAACAATTACATCGACGACCCCGGCGTATTGGTGGGAGCGGTGAACAATCCTTGGGACCAACCGCTGGCCCATCCGAGCTTTGCGAATTTATCCAAACCCGAGAGTTATTACGCGGCGACGGAGATCGACTTCACCCAGTACGTCACCGGCTATCATCCAATTACCACCCATAGCGCGCTCGATGCCTACGACCGGGTACTGGAGCAAGCGGGCGCTTTTCCCCGGGACGTAGTCACCCGCCGCATGATCGATGAAGTAACGGCACGCTCGGGAAGTTGGGGCGTATCGTCGACCGCCGATCTAATGGCGGGACTTTCGACGGAGAATCCGCCTACCGATAACGATGATGACGGCATGGCGGATGATTGGGAAATGGCTAACGGACTCGATCCAAACGACGGCGATGACCACAGTACGGTGATGCCCTCGGGCTATACCGCCATCGAAGTGTATATCAACTCGTTGGCGGACATACTAATGGGTGGCCAGCCGGGTATCGATCCAGGCGGTCGTACCGGCGACCCGCCCAAGGGTGACGATCCCGGCGGCGATCCAGGACAGGTCTTAGGGCCGCCGCCGCGACTACCCGGTTATGATTCTGATGAGCCACAGGACGGCGACACCGCAAGCTCGGGTAGCTGTGCGAGTACACCGAAGCGCGTAGTCGGTTGGGGCTACGGGGCGCTGCTCAGCTGCTTGGTAGGCTTGGGGCTAACTCGCCGCCGACGGCGAACCAAAGCCTAGGGGCCGGCCCGAAACTCCACACCCGCTCGAACACCGAGCAATGTTCAGGCGGGATTGAACATGGACTATGGAACCGGAATCTGAATGTGAATGGCGCTTCGCGTTGTCCCGCTGAGCAGTGGGCCGCCGCTTCATCGGAGACGAACCCCCTCCGAAACAGGGCTAGAAAAGCAACGACCAAAGCAACACACGAACATCGCGCCGCAGGTCATCGAAGACATCGCGGACTGGATACAGAAAAACTAGCGCGGCATAGCGGCGACAAACGCTGCTACTTTTGCCTACAACTCCCTACGCGGATGAAAGTGGTGGCTAGCAACCTCGCGGCAAAAAAGTTCCAGCGACGGTGGACTCTTTGGGCTTGGACTTTCCCTGTTGGGCTGTAAAACTTGTTATCGTTGGGGTGATAGGATCGTTAGGGTGATAGGTAGGAGGCTTAGTATGACGTTACGTAGTTCTACCCTCGGGGGATTGCTTTCCGTGGTGGTCGCTTGCGCCCTCGGAGGGCTGCTACTGCACGCCTGCAGCGCTGGCGGTGACAGCAAACTCAACGACACCCTCGGTCCGGGCGGCAACGGCACGGGTTCTGGCGGGGGGATCCTGTTCGATGCCGACACAGGCGATGGCGCGCTGAGCGACGCCACGGCCTGTGCTGACGAGTCCTATCCGGGCGAGCAGGTGTAGATCACCGTAGTACCCGAATAAATAAAAAAAAAAGGTCTCCGTGCCGGCGTGGATCGACACCGTGTTCGACCGCGGCGTCATCGCCTCCCGCGTTCGTGACTACGCTGAGGAGGGCGCCGCGGAAGTCGAGGCCGCAGCCGCGCGCTGGGGGCAGGCCCGACTCGAACTCGAGGAGGCGCAGTCCTCTGGCGGGAAGCACGAGGTCGAGCAGTCGACGGCTCTGCTGGATGTGTTGGCGGACGTTGAGCGTCTCCAGGCGGCGGTCGAGTCCGCGCCCGGCCGGCAGGACTGCGAGCTGGCGCGCGAGATACGACGCGCGCTGTGCGTAGAGCGAGGCGCGTTCGAGATGGTGCCGCTCCGGACTGAGCCGCGGCAGCTCCTGCTCGGCGACCGACAGGAAGCCCATGATTCCCGTCAGGTAGTTGTTGAAGTCGTGTCCGAGGCTGCGCGCAAGTCTGCCCAGCACAGAGTCCTCGCTCAGGTCGAGCTCTTCGACGTTCCGCACCTTCCGTACTCCTTCCCAGCTCGGTGTTCGAGCCACGAGCGTGCGAGGTCGTACGGAACAGATTGTAGCGTTTTCCTGCCGCGTTCCGGTATGGTGTCTTTGTTGTCGTCCCCCGGGCCGCTCGTCTCTAGCTGCCGCTCGCGTGCGGATCGGGAGTGAAGAGTAGGTGATGGGCGGCGTGCATCCCAGGAGTCGCGCTGTGGGAACGACACCGACCCGGCAGGTTCTACTCGTCGACGACAACCAGGGGCACCTGGACTCACTGTGGGCGAGTCTGCATGGCGAGTCCCTGAGCTGCCACGCTGTTCGCAGCGCGGAAGAGGCGCTCGCGCATCTCGAACGCCAATCGGTCGATGTCGTCGTCACCGACCTGCAGATGGACGGCATGGACGGCCTCGAGCTGACCAAGCGGATCAAGCAGGAGTGGAACGGCGTCGGCGTCATCATCATGACCGCGTACGGGACGTTCTCGAGCGCGGTCGAGAGCATTCGCTTCGGCGCCTACAATTATCTGATCAAGCCGTTCCCGCACGAGGAGCTCAGGCGGTATATCGAGGAGGTCTGCAGCCAACGAAAGCTCGGGCAGACGGCTCCGCGCGTGGCGCCCTCCGATGACCGGCCGGGAGGTCTCGTCGGCAGCAGCCCGCCGATGGCGGACCTCAAGCGCACGATCACGACCGTCGGCGCGTCGGACGCGCGGGTCCTCATCCTCGGCGAAAGCGGTACGGGCAAGGAGCTCGTCGCGCGAGCGATCCACGAGAACAGTCGTCGATCCGACAAGCTCTTTCTCGCCGAGAACTGCGGCGCGATTCCCGAGACGCTGTTCGCGAGCAAGCTGTTCGGGTCGGTCAAGGGCGCGTTCACGAGCGCCGAGAACCGCATCGGCCTCTTCGTCGCGGCGGGGCACGGCACGCTGTTTCTCGACGAGATCGCCGAGATGCCTCTCGACGCTCAGGTCAACCTCCTGCGCGCGATCGAGGAGCGAGAGATCACACCCATCGGTGCGACGAAGCCAGTGCGATGGCACGCGCGGCTCGTGGCTGCGACGAATCGAGACATCGAGACCGAGGTGCGCGAAGGCCGCTTCCGGGAGGATCTGTTCTTCAGGGTCAACGTGATCCAATTGACGGTCCCGCCCCTGCGCGACCGACGCGGTGACATTCCCGAGCTCGTCGATCACTTTCTCGATGAGATCGCCGAAGACGGTCAGCCCCGCAAGTGCATTCGGGGCGACGCGCTCGAGATCCTGACCGCCTACAACTGGCCCGGCAATGTGCGCGAGCTCCGCAACGTCGTCGAGCGCGCGTGCGCGATCTTCACGGCCGAGGAGATCACGCCCTCCGAGCTGCCGGCGGAGCTCGTCCGCGAGTCGAGCTCGTCGTTGGTGGTGGGCGGCTGTTCGGGCCGCTTTCCGACGCTGGACGAGGTCGAGGCCCGGCACATTCGAGAGGCCCTGCGACGCGCGGGTGGCGTGAAGAAGAAGGCGGCGGAGCTGCTCGGAATCGATCGCAATCGTCTGCGGCGGCGGATGCTGGCCCACGGCATCACCTAGCGTCTCGACGTCCTTCCCGACATCGAAAGCTGCCCTCCTACTGGCCGAGGAGGAAGCGTCGTCTCGCGCCGTCCCACGTCAGCCTGCCGCGGTGGGCTCGCCACCAGGTGGACAGGGCCTCGCTGGGCTCGTCATCGAGTTCGCCGAGGGAAGCGCGTCGCCCGAGGCGTTCCCCGCACATCTCCGAGAGCAGCTCGTGGAGCGGGAACGCCTCGATCGCCTCGTTGAGAGCGAAGACGAGATCCGGCCGGTCCCTTCGCGTCGCCGTGTCGACGACACGATCGAGTGCCGCGCGCTCTCCGTCGCGAAGGATCTGCGCCACGCGTTCGGAGACCCGCGCGTCTTCCGATGCAGCGGGGTCCTCTTGCAGCAACTCGTTCAGACCTTCCTTCGCCTCGATGTCGCGGTCTCGACGTGCGGGGGTCGAGCCCGGAGTGGACATCGATCAGCTCCGCGGAGCGCACTCGGCGGGCTTGTACGACTCCTGCCAGCCGAGGATCTGCTCGCGCGCCGCGGCGATCGTGTCCCGCGACCGGAAGAGGTACCAGCGAAACGCGATCGACTCGCGAGTCTGCCAGACAAGCGCGAAGACGGTCCCCAAGGCCACCAGGCCGATGAGCGCGACTCGACGATTTCGATGGCGCACGGTAACAACATCCCCGAGACCCTGAGCGCTCTCACGGCTCGGAGGCGATAGCCGCCGAGCCGAGAAAACTCACAATCGGTAGGTGTCCTTCACCAGCCCGACCGCGAGGTCGACGACCATCTCCGCCGCCTCATCCTCGCGGATGACGTGCTCGGCGACGAGGCGCGCCAGGAAGTTCGCGTCGACGCGTCGTGAGAGATCGTGCCGCGCCGGAATCGACGGGAACGCTCGCGTGTCGTCGTTGAACCCTGCGGTGTTGTAGATGCCCGCCGTCTCGGTGACGCGCTGGCGGAACCGCATCATGCCTTCGCGGCTGTCGTGGAACCACCACGACGGCCCGAGGCGCAGGCACGGGTAATGGCCGGCGAGCGGCGCCAGCTCGCGCGAGTACGTCGACTCGTCCAGCGTGAACAGGACGAGCGTGAAGCTCGCGTCGCTGCCGTGCCGGTCGAGCAGCGGCTGGAGGTTTCGCGTGTACTCGGTCGCCAGCGGGATGTCGGCGCCCTTGTCCGCGCCGAACGCGTCGAAGAGCGTTCGGTTGTGGTTGCGGCACGAGCCCGGGTGGAGCTGCATCACGAGCCCGTCCTCGCAGCTCATGCGCGCGAACTCGACGAGCATGTGACCTGTGAACTGCGCTGCATCGTCGGCGTCGGCCTTGCCGGCCAGCGCGCGCTGGAAGATCGCGTCCGCGGTCGCGGCGTCGAGCGTCGTCGTGTAGGGCGTCGTCACACCGTGGTCGGTCGCCGTCGTGCCCACGGACTTGAAGAACTCCCGGCGCGCCTCGAGTGCGGCGATGAACGTGCCGTAGTCGCCGATCTCGCGACCGGCCAGATCGCCCAGCTTGTCGATCTCGGCCTTCCACGTCGGCGCGAGGAAGTTGACCGCTGCGTCGGGCCGGAACGTCGGTCGGACGCAGCCGTCCCAGTCGGACGCGCGGATCTTCTGGTGGTACTCGAGGGAGTCGGTCGCCGCGTCGGTCGTGCAGAGGGCCTCGATGCGGAAGCGCTCGAACATCGCGCGCGGCAGGAACTCCGGCGTCGCGAGCTGCGCGGCGACGCGGTCGTAGATCGACATCGCCGTGTCGCCGCCCAGCGGCTCCGTGATGCCGAAGACCTCCTCGAACTCGTGCGCGAGCCACGCCGCGGTCGGCGTGCCGCGGAAGAGGTAGAACCGGTCGCCGAAGAGTTGCCAGATCTTGCGGCTGTCCGTCTCGCTGACCGGTGCGTCCGCCGCCGGCGCCGCGTCGGCGCGTTGCGGAATGCCGAGCTCCTCGAGCCGCACGCCCTGCGAGTAGAGCATGCGGAAGACGTAGTGGTCCGGAACGATGATCAGCTGCGTCGGGTCCGGGAACGGCGTGTTCTCGGCCAGGATGGCGGGAACGACATGGCCGTGCGGACACACGAGCGGCAAGTTCGCGACGCTCTGATACAGCTCGCGCGCGATGCTGCGGATCGTCGGATCGGGATCGAAGTAGCGATCGGGATGGAGCATGTTCCCTCCGTGCGCCGTCGCCGATCGATGGCTACTCGGTGACGACGTCGGCGCTCCAGCCGTCGTAGTCGCCGTCGTGCGTCTCGGCGAGGTCGGTGAGTTCCAGGGTGAGCTCGTGGACCGTGGTCGGATCGACGGGGCTTTCGCGGACGAACTCGACGCCGAACGGACGCGGGCGCTCGGAGTCCTCCGACTCCGTCGCGATCGTGAAGTCGCGCTCCGCGAGCGCGCTGCGGAATTCCGCGCGCTTCGCCGCCGTCAGGAACGACGCGGTGTGGGTCACCGGTCGCGGCGTCTCCAGCGTATCTCCGCTCTCGACGAGCGATTCGATCACGCTCTCGTTGATCGCGAAGCGGAACTCGATCTCGGACGGGTAGAGGATGTCGAAGTACACGTCCCACTCAGCGTCTTCCCGATGCTCGATTTCGAGCTCGGGCGCAACGCCGAAGAGGACCTTCTCGACGGCCAGCATCGCCTCGTCGGAATCGTGGGCCGCAGAGTAGAAGAAGAACGTGTTCTTCCCACCGCGGGACGCGAAGCCGACGGATTCCGCGCGGATCGCGTCACCGACGCTCGCCGCCAGTTTGGCCCAGAGCTCCTGGGCCGCGTGCAGCTCCTCGTCGTCCGCGATGCCGTCCTCGTCCGGCTTGCCTACAGGCACCGAAACCGTCATCAAGACGGGCAGATCGGCGCGCGGCGCGTCGTCTTCGAAGCGCAGGTTACAGACGACGAACGCGGGGCGGTCGTCGATCTCGCATTCGTAGCTGAATAGGTCGTCCGACATATCGGGCGCGAGCGTACAGCAATGCGGCAGGTCTGTCACCTCCGAAAACGGCATGGGCTGACCACGCCCGACGTAGCCATCGACGATCGCTCCTGGCAGCCCATGCCCGCGGGGTTGGAGCTGACCGCTGCGCGGTAGCTCAACTCCGCTGAACCTCCGCTGAACCTCCGCTGAACCGGTTGCGCGCTGGAGCCGTCTCGCTCCGTGAATACGGCCGTCTGGCCGCCCGTCTACGCGCACAGTAGAATGCCGCAATGTCGCAGCCCGAAGCCTCCTCTTTACAACTCGCGTACCAGCCGGGGCCGCGCCCTCGCCCCTACAACGTCCTGCTCGTGGTCGTCGATGATCTCAGCGCCCGCCACCTCAGCGCGTGGGGCTATGAGCGACGGACCTCGCCCCTCCTCGACCGCCGGTTGCAGTCCGCCACGGTGTTTCTCGACTGCCACTCGCCGGTGGGGTGGACCCTGCCGGCCTGCGCGTCGATCATCACCGGCCAGCTGCCGGATCAGCACGGTCTCTACGATCACAATCAGAAGTTCCGTCGTCTGAAGATCGGCCACTACCTCGGCGATGAGTACCTGCGCGTCGGGTACGCGAACAACGGCAACGTCGTCTCGGACGAGATCTCGCCGGAGTACTTGCACTCCCTCGGCTTCGAGCGGCGCCCGGCGAAGTGGCGGTTCTTCGGCTGGAACGACGGCTTCGACGAGTACACGTGGACGCACCGCGAGGACCACGCGCGCCCGTTCGCGCTCGCGCGGTCCTTTCTCGAGGAGCGCAGCCGGGAGCAGGGCAAGCCGTGGTTCCTGTTCTTCCACTCGAATCTCGTCCACGACTACCACATGGGGCGGGACGAATACCTCGACGTCGGTGAGTGGATCGACGACGAGGTCCACCCGGATCTCGTCTCCGTACGCGATGGCCCGGAGATCTGGCGCAACCCGCCGCCCGGCGTGACGTGGAAGCGTGAGCGTCGCGACATGATCGCGAAGTACGACGCCGGGATCCGCGCATACGACCGCAAGCTCGACGAGGTGTTCCAGCGCGTCGATTTCGACGACACGATCGTCGTGTTCATGTCCGACCACGGGGAGGGCTTCGAGCCCGAGCTCGGCCGCGTGCACCACTGTGGCCGGCTGCACGGTGATCTGACGCACGTGCCGCTCGCGATTTGGCTACCGCCCGCCGTGCGCGAACGGTACGAGCCACCTTCCGTCGTGCGCCACGCGTGCTCGACCGTCGACGTCGTTCCGACGATCTTGACGCTTCTGGGCGACGCCGTCGCGGGATTCCCCGGACGTTTCCTGTTCGATCTGCCAACGCACCGACGGCTGACCGGCGTCGATCGCGGCTACCTCTATTGGAACGAGGACTGCGTCCGCGAGAGCTACGACACGTGCAGTATCGAGATCCGCTCCGAGCGCGTGTTCCCGCTCACGCAGATCGCGGTGCGCAAGAACGATGCGACGAGGCATCACGCGTACAACCTCGCGTACGACCCGCTCCAGCACGACGATTTGTTGGCGGCCGGTCGCGGGCCGATCCCGGGATTCGAGCCCATCAGCTTCGTCGTCGCGATCAACGACTACGATGAGACGCGGCACAACCTCCTCGCGTCGCCGGTCGCGCAGTCTCGCGTCCACGAGCTCTACCTGGTCGAGAATCCCGGCAACTGCCGGTACACGAGCATCTCCGAGCTCTACGCCGACGCGCTCGCTCACGTGAAGAACGACCTCGTGCTGTTCGTTCACGAGGACGTCTACCTGCCGCCGGGGTGGGAGGAGCGATTCTTCGGGGCGCTTGTCGATCTCGAGGAGCGCGATCCGGAGTGGGGCGTGCTCGGGGCGGTCGGCGTCCTGCCGGTCGTGCGCGGCGAGCGGAAGCAGCTACGCGGCCATTGGTGCGATCCGAGCGGATACCACCGCATGGGGCCGCTGCCGCACGAGGTCGAGTCGCTCGACGAGCAGCTGCTCGGAGTCCGCCGTCACACGGGCGTCGGCTTCGATCCGAACCTGCCGGGCTTTCACTGCTACGGTATCGATCTCAGCCTGGCCGCTCGCGACGCGGGCCGGAAGACTTGGGCGATCGACGATTTCGTCTGGCACAAGCTCATGGATCGCCGCGGGCACCTGGTCGAGCGACGCGAGCGGTCGGACAAGATCGCGCGGCGGTGGGGCGAGGATTTCATGGCCGAGTTCCGGCCGAGCGCGGAGTACGTCGAAAAGAAATGGCGCCACTATCTTCCCTTCCAGACGACGTCTTGGACCTGGGACGTCGATTGATCCCACGACCGGTGTTCGTGGTCGGTTGCGCGCGGTCGGGGACGTCGATCTTCGGCGAGGCGCTGTCGGCCCATCCGGACGTCGCGTACCTCTTCGAGCTCAGCCCGATGTGGAAGCGCGTCGTCGAGGAAGGCGACGACCACCGGTTGACAGCGGATGCCGCGACGCCGCAGATCGCGACGCCGGTCTACGAGGCGCTGGCCGCCGAAGCCCTCGATGCGCGAGGCGACGAGGCGGGTGGGGGCGCGCGGGGGCCGGGGGGGGGGGGCCCCGCGGGGGGGGGGGCGGGGCGCCGACGAGGCGGGTGAGGGAGCCGTCATCGCCGAGAAGAATCCGAAGCACGTCTTGCGGTTGCCGTTTCTCGCGGCGCTTCTTCCGCACGCGCGTTTCCTGCACATCGTGCGCGACGGGCGAGACGTCTGTGCGTCGTTGATGTTCCGCAACCGCGGCGCGAACTGGGGCCATCTCGAGATTCCCGGCTGGCGCGATCTTCTCGAGCGCTACCCGCAGGAGAACTGGATCCGCTGCGCGCACCAATGGCACGACGCGGTCGCGATCGCGCGCAACGACGCTGTCGCGTTGGGCGATCGCTACATGGAAGTGCGCTACGAGGATCTGGTGTGCGATCCGGCGGCGACCGTCACCGCGAGCCTGCGCTTCTGCGGCCTCGACGCGTGCGACGAGGCCGCGGCGTTCTGGCCGCGCATCCAGGATGCGACCGCCGGCTCGTATCACGCGCGCAAGCAGGTGCGGCACTACGTCGAGAACCACACGAAGCGAGTGGGGCGCTTTCGCGAGAACCTCGACGACGAGCAGCTCGCGGCGGTCGAGGCGGTGTGCGGCGATCTGCTGCGCGAGCTGGGATACCCCGTGGAGTGAACAGCGTCGACTCGTCGCACGCCACGGTTCACCGCAGCGTGCGACGAGTCGGCGGCGCGGAGTTGAGCTGCCGCGTAGCGGTCAGTCTCCGACCGGCCAGCCCGTGCTCTACTTGCCTTCCGGATGGTGCGACCGGATGTGCTTCAGGTCGTCGTCGTTGAAGTACAGCTTCGAGAACTGCACGACGAGCTCGCGCAGCTTCTCGACATGCGCCTGGTCCGTCGTCTGCTTGGCCTTCATCGCGTGGACGAGCATGCCGTGGAGAGTCGTCAACTGGGCGACGTACTTCTCGTACGCGGCGCCGTCGGCGGGCGTCTTCGGCTTGACGCGCTGTGTCATGAAGTACTGCGTGACGATGTGCTGGATCTTGTTGGCATGCTCTTCCTTGTTCATCGTCCAGCGGATGATCTGGTTGACGTTGATCGGCTCCTGCTCGGCCAGCGTGCGCATCTGCGCCATCGATTTCTCGACGGTCGAGATGTCCTCGAGGAGCAGGTCGATACGGGTCGTGTCGCCGTAGATGCCGCACGGAATCTCGCAGTGCGACAGGACGACGGTGCGGTGGCCGACAAACAAGACGAGCGCGAGCGCGATGACGAAGGCAGCCTTCTTCACGGTGATCTCCCTTTTTCTGATTGTGAAAGGCGGGGTGCTACGTGCAGCCTCGATGATGCACGAAGCTGGGGTGCACGCAAGCTCGTCGCGGTCTTTGCCGTCGGGGTCGGCTCAGAACGGGAAACGCCCCTCGACGCGCTCGTAGGTCGCGCTCATGATCTGCCAGCCCTCGCTGTCCGACGCGAGCTCGGCGGCGATGCGGACGGAGACGCGCTGCTCCGTCTCAGGCTGCTCGGGCGAGTTCGGATCGACTGCCGCGAACCGTGCCAGGAGCGACACCGACGCGGTCGGCGGGTCGTCCTCGCGGATCGTGATCGTCATCTCCTCCGGCGGCAGCTCGACGCGGTAGGGCCAGATGCCGGGGCCAGTCCTGCGGCTCTGCAGCAGGAGGACGCGCAGATACGCCGCGACCTCGCGCTTGCTGGCATGCTGCACGTCGCGGCCGCGCAGCGCGAAGTCGTCGTGTAGACCCGCGACGCAGTCGCCGACGTCCGGCTCGTTGAATCCGGCCGCCATCGCGTCGAGGCGCCAGCGGATGAGCGTCTCGTCCGAGACGAGCGATCGATAGAGGACGTAGGCTCCGATCGCCAGGACGGTCGCGATGAGAATGAGGCCGGCGATCTTCTTCATGTCGTCATCTCGTCAGCAGTGGGGCTCCGACGCTCGTCGATGATCGCCGGTCGAGCGGCGGTCCCGTCGATCCCCGTTTGCGGGGCGCGCGACAGGCCGAAGTACGCGCACACCGCGCGCCGCGCCGCGTTCAGGTCCTCGAGGATAGCGTAGCCGACCGGCACGAGGAAGAGCGTGATGAACGTCGCGAACAGCACGCCGAAGCCGAGCGAGATCGCCATCGGAATCAGGAAGCGCGCCTGCATGCTGCGCTCGAGCAGGAGCGGCGTCAGCCCGGCGAACGTCGTCAGCGATGTCAGAAGAATCGGGCGGAATCGCGCGCGGCCCGCCTCGCGGATCGACTCGAGCACCGGAACGCCCGTATCGCGCCGGCGGTTGATGAAATCGACCATCACCAGGCTGTCGTTCACCAGCACTCCCGTCAGCGCGACGATGCCGAACATCGACAGCATCGTCAGCGGCATGTCCATGATGATATGGCCCCAGACCGCGCCGATGATGCCGAACGGGATCGCGCTCATGACGATCAACGGTTGCGCGTACGACCGGAACGGAATCGCCAGAAGGACGTAGATCAGCACCAGGGCGACCGCGAAGCCGCGAAGGATGCCGGCCATCGTCTCGCGCTGTTCGCGCTGCTCGCCCTCGAAGCGGAAGCTCAGGTCGGAGTGCTCGAGCATCAGTCGGGGAAGGAACTCGTTCGCCAGCAGCGCGTTGATCTCCGTCGGGTTCGCGATGACCTGATCGACGTCGGCGGTCACGTTGACGACTCGTTGGCGGTCGGCGCGTTGGATCGACGCGTATCCGCGGGCGAGGCGCGCGGTCGCGACGCGCGAGAACGGCACCTCGACGCCGTCGGGCGTACGGATGCGCATGTTCTCGATGTCCGCGAGCGACCGGCGTTCGTCGTGCGGATAGCGCACCATGATGCGGACGTCGTCGCGTCCTCGCTGAATGCGCTGCGCTTCCTCGCCGTAGAAGCCCTGGCGGACCTGGCGTGCGAGGTCGCGCCGCGTGATTCCGAGATGTTCCGCATCGGGACGCAGCGCGAGCACGAGCTCCTTCTTGCCTGCGCGGAACGAATCCGTGACGTCGAATACGCCGGGGAACTCGCGCAACCGAGTCTTCAAGCGCTCCGCCGCGGAGCGCAGGTCGTCGATGTCTTTCGACGAGAGCTCGACGTTGACGGCCGCCCCGCTCGAGAACAGCGACGACGTGAACGATACCTCGAGCGCGTCGGGTACGGCGCCGGTAAGCTCGCGCCAGCGCCGACCGACCTCGGTGCTCGGGACCGAACGCCTCTCCGACGGAGCGAGCTGGACGTTGACCTCGGCGAGGTGGGAGCCGGAGAAGCTCGCCTTGCTGCCGGAGTGACGGCTCTGGATCTCGCGGAAGGGGTGCCCGCCTACGGAGCGCAGCACGTGGCGAAACACGCTCGGCTCTCCGGGCTGCCGCTCACCGTCGATGTCGCTCCGTACTCTCCGGACGGCATCTTCGAGCTGCTGGGCGGCGCGGTCGGTCACGTCGATCGGGGTGCCCTGCGGCATCGTGATGTACGCGACGACGTTGTCGGCGTCGACTGGCGGGAAGAACACGAACTGGATCCAGCCGCCGGCGGTATAGCCGGCCGTGGCGAGGAGTGTCGCGACTCCGATCGCGATCGTCATGTATCGCCAGCGCAGCGCCATGGACAGGAGCGGGCGGTAGACGAACTGAATCACTCTCTGTAACGCAGCGTTCATCGTGCCCTGCACGGCGGACCACGCGATCCCGATCGGATTGCGCGATTTGCGATGGTTCGGCGGCAGGTGACACAGATGCCGCGGCAGCACGAGCAGTGACTCGACGAGTGAGAAGACCAGCGTCGCGATGACGATCGACGGGATGACCCGCATGATCTTCCCCATATTGCCCTCGACGTTCAGGAGCGGCAGGAACGCCGCCATCGTCGTCAGGACCGCGAAGATGACCGGTTTCGACACTTCCTGTGCACCGCGGACCGCCGCTTCGAGCGGGCTCGCTCCGCGTTGGAAGTGCGTATAGACGTTTTCTCCGACGACGATCGCGTCGTCGACCACGATGCCGAGAACGACGATGAACGCGAAGAGCGAGATCAGGTTGATCGAGATATCGAGACCGGGAAGAAGCCAGACCGCGCCGAGGAACGAAATCGGGATGCCGATCGCGACCCAGAACGCCAGCCGCAGCTTCAGGAACAGCGCGAGCATCAGAAAGACGAGGATGAGCCCGTTGCGCCCGTTGCGCTTCAACAGGTCCAGGCGACCCGCGAGGATCTCTGCGTCGTCCTGCCAGGTCGTCAGGTGAATGCCGCGAGGGAATGACGAACGAACGCGGTCGACGTAAGCCTTCACCTTGTCCGCTACATCGAGCGCGCTCTGCTCGCCGACGCGGAACACGCTGACGAGGATCGCCGGATCGCCGTCGAATTCCGACGCCTGGTCCGTGTCCTCGAATCCGTCGACGACATCGGCCACAGCGCCGAGTGACAGGCGCGTGCCGTCGGGGCGTGTCAGGAGCGTGAGGTCGGCGAAGTCCTCGCCGCGGTACGCTTGCCCCTTCGTGCGCACGAGGATCTCGCCGCCCGACGTCTTGACCGATCCGCCCGGCAGATCGAGCGACGACTGGCGCACGGCGGCGGCGACCTGGTCGAAGGTCAGGCCATGGCGTCGTAGCGCGACCTCGGAGACCTCGATCGACACCTCGTACGGTCGAGCGTTCGAAAGCTGCACGAGGCTGACCCCGTCGAGCGCGGCGACCTCATCGCGCACCTTCTCGGCGGCCTTGCGCAGCGTCCACTCGTCGATGTCGCCGTGAACCGCGATGTCGACGACCTGCTTGCGCAGAATGAGCTCCTGGACGACCGGTTTCTCGGTCTCGTCGGGAAACGTGTCGATCGTGTCGACCTGCGCCTTGACGTCGTCGAGAAGGCCCTGCGTGTCACCGTCGGGCGTGACCTCGACGGTGACCGTCCCGACGCCCTCCGCAGCCGACGAGCGAAGCCGCTTGATATCCGGCAGGCCTGCGAGCTTCTCCTCGATGCGCATGCAGATCGACTCTTCCACCTCCTCGGGCGACGCGCCGAGGTAGACCACGGTCACCGTGATCGCGTCCGACGAGAGCTCGGGGAAGACCTCGCGACGGATGGTCGGCAGCGTGATGATGCCGCCGAACACGATCAGGACCATCAGCAGATTGGCGGCGACGCCGTTGCGGGAGAACCACTCGATGATGCGGTTCATCGATCGCCTCCCGCGTCG